>JBBQGU010000011.1:0-24008 GCA_038323315.1 Rhodobacterales bacterium
TCATCATCGCCTTCCTGCTGACCCGGTTCGAGGTGACCCTGCCCGTCGAAATCTGGTCCATGCTGCGATCCGGCCTGTCGCCCAAGACCAACGCGATAGGGTCGCTGGTCTTCCTGACCTCAACCGCCCTGCTGATTGTTCTCGAACTGACCGCATTCAGAAAGACACGCAAATGACCGCCGGGATTGTCATCACAGACGTGGTCCAGCATTTCGGCGCCTTCACTGCCCTAAACGGCATCAACCTGACCATCGCGGCCGGCGAGTATATCGTGCTTCTCGGCCCCTCCGGCTGTGGCAAAACCACATTGCTCAACATCCTCGGCGGCTTTCTGATCCCGACCGCGGGCCAGGTCCTGATCGGCTCGCGCGACATGACCCATGTCGCACCCAAGGACCGCCCCACCACCACGATGTTTCAGGATTACGCCCTGTTCCCCCACATGACCCTGCGCGACAATGTCGGCTTTGGCCTGCGGATGCGTGGGCAAAGCCGCAAGCAGCGCGATGCCAAGGCCGATCGGATGCTGGACATGGTCGGCCTGCTGCCCAAAGCCGCCGCCCGGCCGCATGAATTGTCCGGCGGCCAGCGCCAACGTGTCGCCCTCGCCCGCGCCTTGGCTGTCGACCCGGATGTGGTGCTGCTGGATGAACCCCTCGGCGCCCTGGACCTGAAACTGCGCCGCGCCATGCAGGACGAGCTAAAGGCGATCCAGCGAAGTATCGGCACCACCTTCGTCCACGTGACCCATGATCAGGAAGAGGCGATGGCCCTCGCCGACCGCGTCGTCGTGATGAACCATGGCCAGATCGAGGATGTCGGCCCCCCCGCCCGCATCTACCTGTCCCCCGCCACCCTGTTCACCGCCAATTTCATGGGTGAGGTTAACCTCCTTCCCGCCACCGGCACCCCTGCTGGCCTGCAAACCCAACTCGGCCTCCTGTCCATAACCGCCCCAACCGGCACCCTGTGCCTGCGCCCCGAATCGATCGGCCCCACCGGCCCCATCGCCCTCGGCCCTGCCCGCCTGACCGATGCCATCTTCTGCGGCACCCATTACCGCTGCCATTTCACCCCCGTCGGCGCCCCGGACCTGACCCTGATCGCCCATCTGCCCGCAGGCACCCCGCCCGCACCGGGCAGCACCCATGACCTGTTTGCCACCGCCTTCGAGGTTATTAGATGACGCCACCAACACCAAAAAGCCGCGCCACCCCCGCCGACTGGTACCGCATCCGCCGCCAAAACGACGGCGTCACCTGGATCGACGAGCCGCATATCCACGAATTTTACCGCTGCAACATCTGGCATGTCCGGGGCCGCGACCGCGACATGATGGTCGACAGCGGCATGGGTGTCGTGCCCCTGCGCCAACACATCCCCCTGCTGTCAGAACGCCCGCTGGACGCCGTCGCCAGCCACACCCATTTCGACCATATCGGCGCGCATCACGAATTCCCCTGCCGCCTGTGTCATGCGGCCGAGGCGGACGACCTCGCCAATCCGACCCGCACCAACACCCTCGCCGACCCCTATGTGACCGACGACATCTTCACCCTGCTGCCGCCCGAACCCTACCACTCCACCACCTATGCCGTTAAATCCGCCCCCGCCACCCGCCTGCTGCACGACGATGATGTGATCGACCTTGGCGACCGGCACTTTCAGGTCATCCACACCCCCGGCCACTCCCCCGGCGGCATCGCCCTGTGGGAGGTCGCCACCCAAATCCTGTTCTCCGGCGACATCGTCTATGACGGCCCGCTGATCGAGGATACCTACCACGCCAACGCCGCCGATTATCTGGCGTCGATGGAGCGGCTGTACGACCTGCCCGTCCGCGTGGTCCATGGCGGCCATTTCGCCAGCTACGACCGCACCCGCCACCGCCAGATCATCCGCACCTGGCTGGACGGCAAACAAACAGCCTGACCCCCGACCCCATTCACTTTGATCCAAATATCCTGCGGGGGTGAGGGGGTGCAAAACCCCCTCTGGCAACCTCAGTCGCGCGACAAATCCGCCCCCAGACCCGCCATCAACCCCTCAAAGATCGGGAAGGACGTGGCGATGGGCGAGGCATCGTCGACCGAAACCGGCTTTCGAGCGGCCATCCCCGCGATCAGAAAACTCATCGCGATGCGGTGGTCGATATGGGTCTGGGCGGTCGCCCCGCCGGGCATCCCACCGGGGCCCATCCCATGAACGATCAAGGTGTCCTCGTCCTCCTCGACCGTCACACCGCACGCCTCCAACCCCCGCGCCATGGCGTCGATACGGTCGCTTTCCTTGACGCGCAATTCCTTGACCCCGCGCATCACGGTCCTTCCGGTGGCAAAGGACGCCACCACCGACAGGATCGGGTATTCGTCGATCATGGATGGCGCGCGTTCCGGCGGCACCTCGATGCCCCGCATCGCATCGCTGAACCGGACGCGCAGGTCGGCGACGGGTTCGCCGCCTTCGGTGCGGGGGTTCTGGAACTCGATCTCGGCGCCCATCTCGACAAGGGTCAAATACAGCCCGTTGCGGGTCAGGTTCTGGCTGACACCGGGCACGAAAATGTCGGACCCCTCGACGATCAACGCCGCACAAACCGGAAACGCCGCCGAGGACGGGTCGCGCGGCACAGCGACCGTTTGGGCACGCAGGGTCGGGCGGCCGGTCAGGGTTATGACATTGCCCTCGTGGGTTTTCTCGACCGTCAGCGCGGCCCCAAAACCCAGCAGCATCCGTTCGGAATGGTCGCGGGTCGGTTCCCGCTCGATCACCACGGTTTCGCCGGGCGCGTTCAGACCGGCCAGCAGGATCGCGGATTTGACCTGAGCCGACGCGACGGGCAGAGTATAGCGCACCGCCTTCGGACTGGCCGCGCCCACAACGGTCATCGGCAACCGCCCCCCCTTGCGGCCGAAGGCCAGCGTGCCGAACAGGCTGAGGGGATCGGTCACCCGCCCCATCGGACGCTTGCGCAACGACGCATCGCCGGTGAACGTCGCGGTCATGGCCGTGGTGGCCATCGTGCCCATGATCAACCGCACGCCGGTGCCGGAATTGCCGCAGTCGATGACATCGGCAGGCTCGGTGAATCCGCCCACGCCCACACCCTGAACCGACCAGTCGCCCGCCCCATGTTGCGTCACAGTGGCACCAAAGGCCCGCATCGCGCGCGCGGTGTCCAGCACGTCCTGCCCCTCCAGCAACCCCGTCACCCGCGTCTCGCCCAGGGCCATCGCGCCAAAGATCAACGCGCGGTGCGAAATCGACTTGTCGCCCGGCACCGAGGCCGTACCCCTCAGCGGCCCGGATCTGCGGGCGGTCATCGGAATTGCGTCGCCGTGGCCTGACATCTTCACTCTCCTGCAAGGTCGCGCGGTCATAACGCAAGGCCCGGGCGGGGTCTACTGGGGTAAACCCCTGCTTTCCGCTTGAACTCGGGCGCATGCCCTTGTATCCACCGCCGTCCCGTCTAAAATAGCCCATCAAGGCTGAAACCGGAGTTTGCCCCTATGTCCTGGACCGATGAGCGCGTCGAGACGCTCAAAAAGATGTGGGCCGAAGGTCAGTCGGCCAGCCAGATCGCCAAGGAATTGGGCGGCGTCACCCGCAATGCCGTGATCGGCAAGGTGCACCGCCTTGGCCTGTCCAACCGCGTCGGCCCCGGCGGCACCGAGGCCGAGGAGGAGGAGTTGGTCGTGGCCCCCGTGGCCCCACCACCAGAACCCCCCGAGCCGGAGATCGAGGAGGAGCCGCCGCAGGCCGCCCCGCCAGTTGTGCCCGACCGTCCGGCACCTGCCCCCGCCGCTGCCGCCCCGCTTGCCGAGCCTGTTGCCGCGTCCGGCGCGACGCAGATGCTGGCCCCGATCCCCATGCGCAAGGCGATCATCCCGGCAGGCCAGCCTTTGCCACCGCAACCCTCGGCCAACGAGATCAGCCCCGAGGCTTTGGCTTCGGTGCGCGAGGTGGAAAAGCGCGCCAAGAAGCTGAAACTGATGGAACTGACCGAACGGACCTGCAAATGGCCGATCGGCGACCCCGCGACCGAGGATTTCTGGTTCTGCGGCCTGCCATCGGTCGCCGGTAAACCTTATTGCGAGGCCCATGTCGGCGTGGCGTTCCAACCGATGAGCGCGCGGCGCGACCGGCGGCGCTAGGCCGTTTTGCGGAACCCAATGCTCATCAGCCTTTGCGGGATTGCAAAGGCTGATGAGCATTTGTTTCAGATATCGTAGAACAGCGGCACGGCAATCGTCGTCACCACCGCGCAGATCACGTTCAGCGGCACACCGAAGCGGATAAAGTCGCTGAACTTGTAGCCGCCCGGACCATAGACCAGCGTGTTGGTCTGATAGCCGTTGGGGGTGGCAAAGCTGGCGGATGCGCCGATCATCACCACCAGAACCAGTGGGCGTGGGTCCACGCCCAGCGTTTGGGCAAGGCCGATCACGACGGGCGTGCAGATCACCGCCACGGCGTTGTTCGACACGATCTCGGTCAGGAACGACGTCAGGGCATAGATGGCAAAGACCAGCACATAGGGCGATTGGCCCTGCAACCACGGCGCGACCCAGGCCACCAGCATCTGCACAGCGCCCGAATGTTCCAGGCCAGCACCGACGGCCAGCATGCCGAACAGCAGCGCCATCAGGCGGCCATCCACGGCAGCCAACGCTTCGTCCGAATCAATCGCGCCGGTCAGCAAGACGATGCCGACGCCGATGAAGGCCAGATACTGGATGGGCGCAACGTTCAGCGCCGCACATCCGATCACACCCAGCAGAACGGCAATGACCAGTGGCGCATGTTTGCGGCGATAGGGGCGTTCGGTGGGATGGTTGACGGACACCATCTCCATATCCAGGGCCATGCGCTGGATATCCGCGATGGCGCCTTCCAGAAGCAGGGTATCGCCGATCTGCACCTCGATATCCTCCATCTGCCGGCCGATATTCTTGTCGCGGCGGTGGACGGCAAGCGGGTAGACGCCGTAGCGGCGGCGCAGGCGCAACTGGCCCAGCGTCTTGCCGATCATCAGGCAACCCGGCGTCACCAGAACCTCGACCGTCTGGGTTTGCACGGAACTGAGTTTGTCGATCTCGCGCAGGTCCTTGTGGTCTTTCAGACCCAGTATTTCAGCCATCGGCGAACGCAGGACGACCCGGTCACCCTCTTGCAGCACCACGTCGCCCATGTTGCGCCGCAGGCTGGCATCGCCGCGCAGTACGTCGATGACGCGCGCGCCGCCGCGGTTGAACATCTCGACCTCGGCGGGTTTGCGGCCCGCAAGCGCCGAACCTTCGGGCACGGCAACTTCAGTGAAGAACTTCATGCCCTTGCGGTCGGTCAGCAGCGACGACATCGATTCGCGGTTGGGCAGCAGGGATTTGGCGAACACAGCGATATAAACAAGGCCGGTGATGGCGATGATGATGCCCAAAGGCGACATTTCGAAGATGCCAAAGGGTTCAAGGCCCGCCTTTTGTGCCACGCCGTCGACGACAAGATTGGTCGAGGTGCCGACCAAAGTCATCGTGCCGCCGATGATGGTCAGATAGCTGAGCGGGATCATCAGCTTGGACGGCGAGATCTGCAACTGCTTGGACAGTTGCATGAAGATCGGCAGCATCACCACGACCAAAGGCGTGTTGTTCACAAAGGCGGACAACCCGGTCACGCCGACGCCCAGAACCGCCAACGTCATCGCGGGATGTTTGGTCGCATTGGCCGCGGCCAGTTGACTGACCGCCTCCAGCCCGCCCGTCCGCACCAAAGCGCCGACGATCATGAACATGGCCGCAATCGTCCAGGGTGCATTGTTGGACAGCACGCCGCCGATATCTGCGGTGGGCAAGATGCCCAGCACCAGCATGACCACCGCGCCGCCAACCGCCACCACTTCGACCGGATAGGTCTCACGCAGGAACATCACGAACATGGCTGCGAGGATCAGCAGGGCCACGATGGCTTGGGTTGACTGTGCGAGGTCTATTCCGAACAAGGGGCAAACTCCGGCTGTTGCGTCAGCCGGGATATAAATAGACTGCAAATCGTCTGGCAAGAGAAAACGCGACTTGATCTAGCGTCATTCAGGAAATAACGAATCTCAGCCGATTGCGGGCGCCGGGTCGTGGGCGGGGCGCGGTTTGACCAGCGTCAGGCCCACCAGCATCACCGGCAGGGCGGCCCAGATCCACGGCGAGAATCGCTCGCCCAGCAGCAGCATCGACCAGCACAGGCCCGCCGCCGTGACGATGTACGAGGTTTGGGCGGCAAACACCGCCCCCATCCGGGCGGCAAGGCCGACATAGGTCGAATAGAGCATGGCGTGCAGGACCGAGGACAGGACCAGCGCCTGCTCGGCCCGGTCAAACTGCGCCAGGGGGTCAATCCACTGCCCGGTCACCAGCACAGCGGGCAGGCAAAGCATCATCCCCACCAGCGACGCGCCGAACATCGCCTGCACCGGGTCCATCCCGGCCATGCCAAAGCGGGATACAAAGGTGCCCTCCATCGCATAGAACAGCGGGCCCAGCAGGGCAAAAGGCAAAAAGGCCACCATGCCGGGATCGGGCAGGCTGGACCTTGGCAGCGCGATCAGGGCAACGCCTGCGATGCCGAGCAACAGGCCCAGGGCGCGACGCATCTCGAACTGGTCAATTCGCAGGATCAGGGTCATCGGAAAGGCCAGCAGGGGGACGGTGGCGATGATGATCGACATGATCCCGGCAGGCAGATGCGTGACCGAGGTGTAAAAGGTATAGTTGGGGATCAGGGTGCCCAGAAGGGCGATGACGATGTAAAAAATCCAGGCCTGGCGCGTCCAGACCAGCCCCTTGCCGCGCAGCAAGGTGATCGCCCCCAGAAACACCGTACAGATCACCAATTGCCAGAAGATCAGGGCAAATGGCCCGGTACCGGTCGATGCCGCAACCTTGCCCAAGGGTTGGGTCGCGCCCCAACCGATGCCCAAGACCACCAGCAGCCCCACATTCTTCCAGTCCGTCACGGCGATACCCCTTTTGTCGCAAGCATATAGTCGGATTTCTGGCCTTGCCGCCCCCATCATTGCGACATCAGACGCCGCAATCGCACGCAAAGGGTGACATCGCGGGCGAAGGACTTTCAGCTTGGCCCGTTACAGGCGCTGCGTGTCGCCTCGTTTCGCTGCGGCGCAAGATGTCAGACCCCGCATTGGCTCAACCTGCCGCCCTGCCGCACCGGAACGACACGCAGCGCCCGCCCCGTCCTGTCGTCGGTTTCGACAAAGACACCGCTCAGCGTCGCCTCGCCGCCCGCGGGTTCAAAGCGGGTCGTGTTCATGCCGGTGATAAAGCGCCGCAAAGGCTCCAGCTTTTCCATCCCGATCACAGAATCATAATCGCCGCACATTCCGGCATCGGACTGATAGGCGGTGCCCTTGGTCAGGATCATCGCATCCGCGGTCGGCACATGAGTATGCGTCCCCACGACCAGCGAGGCCTGACCGTCGCACCAATGCCCCATCGCCATCTTTTCCGATGTCGCCTCGGCATGGATTTCCACGATGGTTGCCTGCACGGACCCGCCCAGGGGATGGGTCTTCAGCACAGACTCGATCGCGCTGAAAGGATCGTCAAAGGGGCGCTTCATGAAGACCTGCCCCAGCACCTGCGCCACCAGCACGCGGCGGCCTTGGGTCGCGGTAAAGACCTTGGCCCCCCGCCCCGGTGCGACCTTGGAAAAGTTCAGGGGCCGGATGATGCGGCCATCCTGTTCGCAGAAAGATATCATGTCCTTCTGGTCAAAGGCATGATCGCCCAAGGTGACGCAATCGGCCCCGGCGGCGAACAGCACCTTGGCATGCTCGCCCGTCAGCCCCGCGCCTTGCGAAGCGTTTTCGCCGTTCACCACGACGAAATCGAGGCCCCAGTTCAGCCGCAACGCCGGCAACCGTTCTGTCACCGCCGCGCGCCCTGCCCGCCCCATCACATCGCCCAGGAAAAGTATTTTCATGCTGCTTCGCATAATCCCGCGCCCGCCGCCCCGCAACTGCAAAGCGGATTAGCTTTGCCCTAAGCACGGCGTCTGGACATGATGCTTTCGCCCGGCGACCTTTTCTTGGACAGTGCGGACAAACACTTCAAGTGACTCCGCCACGACAAAATGCTTCACTCCTGCCACACCCTAGAATGGGACCGCCCATGACACGCCACGACAGCCTCCCGACCCCGGCAGCAGCCCTTGATGAACTTCGCGCCAATGTTGCCGTGCCCTTCAATCAGGCCCGGGCGATGCCGAAATCTGTTTATACCGACCCGGCGTTTCTGGCCCTGGAGCAAAAGCACATCTTTGCAAGGGACTGGCTGTCCGCCGGGCGCGCCGATGTGCTGAAAGGTCCCGGCGATTACCTGACCATGACCATCTCGGGCGAGCCGGTCATCATCCTGCGCGACACGGACGGCGCCTTGCGCGGCCTGTCCAATGTCTGCCGCCACCGCATGTCGACCCTGCTGGAAGGCGCGGGCAATATCCGCTCCATCGTCTGCCCCTACCACGCCTGGACCTACAACCTTGATGGCAGCCTGCGCGGTGCCCCGGCAATGGCGGCCAATGAAAGCTTCTGCAAGGAGCAGATCGGCCTGCCCCAGATCCGGGTCGAGGATTGGCTGGGCTGGATCATGGTCACCCTCAGCCCCGACGCCCCCTCGCCCCATGTGCAACTGAAAGACGTTGAAAACCTTGTCGGTTATCTGGACATGGCCAACTATCGGGAAACCTTCCGCGAAACCTTCCGCTGGGCCACGAACTGGAAGGTTCTGGCCGAGAATTTCATGGAAAGCTACCACCTGCCGGTCTGCCATGCGGGCACCATCGGCGGGACGGTGGACCTGATGAAGATGACCTGTCCCGAAGGCTCGCCCGCCTTCAACTATCACTACATCATCAAGAACGACACACTGCCCCTGACCCTGGCCCATCCGACCAACACGACGCTGGTGGGCGATCAGCGCCGGATCACCTGGCTGCTGTCGATCTATCCCGCCCTGCTGATCACCCTGACACCGGGCTATTTCTGGTATCTGTGCCTGACGCCCGACGGAACCGGCCATGTCAACGTCCTGTACGGCGGCGGAATGAGCGCCGATTGGTGCGCCGATCCTGCGGCTGCAGACAATCTGACCTCGGTCAAGGCATTGCTGGATGACGTGAATATCGAGGATAAGGCCTGCACCGAAAAAGTCTATCAGGGTCTGATCGCGGGCCTGTCATCCCCCGGCCCCCTCAGCCACCTGGAACGCCCGAATTTCGAGTTCGCAACCTATATCGCCTCGCGCATCCCCGACTGACTCAAAGGAAGCCTCATGGCCCATACCCGCCACCGCAAGTTCAACACCCGCGACACCTATCCCGAACAACGGCTGGACAACGATCTGGCGCAAGCAGTCGTGGCACGCGGCACCACAATCTTTCTGCGCGGCCAATGCCCGCAAGACATAGAAACCTCACAGAACATCAACAGCCATGACCCGGTCGATCAGACCCACAAGGTGATGCAGAACATCCGGCAACTGATCGAGGAATGCGGCGGACAGATGGAGCATCTGTGCAAAGTCGTGGTTTACCTCACCGATGTCCGCCACCGCGAGGCGGTCTACCGCACCATGGGCGAGTATATACGCGGCGTACATCCGGTCTCGACCGGCGTGGTGGTGACAGCCCTCGCCCGCCCCGATTGGCTGGTGGAAATCGACGCCACCGCCGTCATTCCGGATTGATCCCAACCGCCCCGGGGGTTTCACACCCCCGGACCCCCGTGGGATATTTGTGCCAAAGTGAATGGGGCCCTTTCATTCTGGTTCAAATATCCTCGGGGGGTCCGGGGGGCAGACGGCCCACCGGGGGCACATAGCGTGAGGCTGCCATGACCTTCTCCCTCCTCGCCCGCTGCAAGCTGACCAACCGTTTCGGCATGGTGATTTCGTCGTCCTCCCCTGCCGTCGCCGCGCGCTGTGCCCATGCCCGTGCCGGTGTGGGTGTGGCCGCGACGCAGAATATCACCGACCCAAGGCTCGGCCCGGCTTTGTTGGACCTGATGGCTCAAGGCATGGCTGCACCCGACGCCATGGCACAGGTGGCGGCAACGACGCCGCATGTCGCCTACCGGCAACTGATGGCGGTGGATGCCCAAGGCCGTATCGCAGTGCATTCCGGCGCTCATATCCTCGGGGTCTGGAACAGCGCCCAAGGCGACGGGGTGGTCGCTGGTGGCAATCTGCTGGCCAACCCCGACATCCCCGCCGCCATGATCGCGGGCTTTGGCAGCACAGGCGATCTTGGCGACCGCTTGATCGCCGCCCTGCGCGCGGGCCGTGACGCGGGCGGCGAGGCCGGACCGGTCCATTCGGCAGGCCTGCTGATGGTGGCGGACCAAAGCTGGCCTGTGGCCGACCTGCGCTGCGACTGGGCGCCCGACACCTGCCCCATCGACGCCGTCACCCGCGCCTGGGAGGTCTATGCCCCGCAGTTGGCCGCCTATGTCCAACGCGCCCTCGATCCCGGTCAGGCCCCCAACTACGGCGTGGCGGGTGATCCTTAGGCGCTTTTCCATGCCAAAGGCCGGGGCTGGGATCAAACGCCTCGCTTTTTCAGCCTCGGCCGATCGAAAACTGGTCCGGTCTCCTGCGCCCCCTCTCCCACTGCGGGAGTGGGTCGGGGTGAGGGGTTCTCTGGTCAATCCCGCAGTCCTTGAGTAGCGTCGGGCAAAACCCAAAGGCCAACATGACCCTGCGCTTTACCCTTCGCCAGCTGGAATACCTGATCGCCGTCGCTGACTGTGGGTCGATCGCCTTGGCGGCAGAGCGGGTCAATGTATCTTCCCCTTCCATTTCGGCGGCCATATCCCAGTTGGAGGCCGCATTCGGCTTGCAACTGTTCATCCGCCGTCATGCCCAGGGCCTGTCGCTGACCGACGGCGGTCGCCAGTTCACCCAGACCGCGCGGGAGGTTCTGGCGCAGGCCAGTCGCCTCGCCGACAGCGCAGCACAGATCACGGGTCGGGTTGCCGGGCCTTTGTCGGTCGGCTGCCTGCTGACCTTTGCCCAGGTCTTGCTGCCGCAGTTGCGCCGCAGCTTTCAGACCGCCTGCCCCGAGGTCACGTTCCTGCAACACGAAGGCGATCAGGCCGAGCTGTTCGAGGGGCTGCGCATGGCAAGGCTGGAGGTCGCCTTGTCCTATGACCTTGATATCCCGCCCGATCTGGACTTTCTGCCCCTGCTGCCCATCGCCCCATATGCGCTGCTGTCGGTAAATCATCCCTTGGCATGCCACACATCCGTCACCCCGGCAGATCTGGCCCCCCATCCCATGGTACTGCTGGATCTGCCGCATTCCGCGGCCTATTTCCTGTCGCTGTTCACCGATGCCGGTCAGCGGCCCCTTATTGCCGAACGCACCCGCGATATGGGCGTCATGCGGGCCATGGTCGCCAATGGCTTTGGCTTTTCCATCGCCAATATCTGGTTGGGCAGCGACCGTGCGGCAGATGGCCGCCCGCTGGTCTTTGTGCCAATGGCCCCGCCCGTGCGGCCGATGAATATCGGCCTGCTGCTGCCCAAAGGGGCGATCCTGCGCCGTGCCGTCGCGGGCTTTGTCGCGCATTGCCGCACCCATGTGACCGACGCCGCCCTGCCCGCCCGTTATATCGGAGACAAGACATGAGCCTGTCCGCCCTGATCATCAGCCACGGCCAACCGTCCGAACCGGCGCAGGCCGAGGCTGATCTTGCCGCCCTCGCCGCCCGAGTCGCCAGCCACCTGCCCGGCTGGCGCGTGGGATCTGCCACCCTCGCCGCCCCGGGTGCCCTTGCACGCGCCGTCGCAGGGCTGGGGCAACAGGGCCGCGCTTATCCGCTGTTCATGGCGGGCGGCTGGTTCACCCGCACCCACCTGCCCGCAAGGCTGGCCGAGGCGGGCGGGCCTGACTGGACTGTGCTGGAGCCTATGGGCTGCGACCCCGCCATCCACGATCTGGCGGTGGAACAGGCGCTGAAATCGGGTGCAAGCAGCCTGATTCTGGCCGCCCACGGCTCCTCGCGCAGTTCGGTGCCGTCGGATATTGCCCATATGCTGGCGCGCCGTATCGCGACGGAAACCCCGATCGCAAGGGTCGAGGCGAGGTTTATCGATCAGTTCCCGCAACTTGCCCATGGTACCAACCATGATCCGGATGCCGCCTGCCTGCCATATTTCGCGGCCAGTGGCGGCCATGTCACTGATGATATCCCGATGGCCTTGGCCGAGGCGGGGTTTCAGGGACGCCTGCTGCCCGCCCTTGGCCTGGCCGATGAAATCCCCGCCATCATCGCGCGCAGGATCCTTGCCGGAACCCCGGTCTGCGTCACAAACTGCCGTTGGCAAATGCCCCGCTAGAACCTTGGAGGCAGCACCCTCAGGGGGGAGGTCACACCGTGTGCAGGTACAGGTCGAAATCCACATCCGGCACGCGGCGGACGACCTGGGCATATTCCGCGTCCAGCACGGCGACAAAGGTGCGGTGCATGTCGGTGCCCAAAGCGCCCTGCAAAAAGGTCGAGCCCCGCGCCAACTCCAGTGCCTCCCGCCAATCGGCGGGCATCGGGGGTGCATCCGGGGCAGCCACATAGCCGTTGCCGGCAACCTGCGGACCGGGGTCTATTTCATAAGCCCAGCCGTGACGAATGCCGGCCAGCACGGTCGCGGCAACCAGATAGGGGTTGGCGTCCACCCCGGCCGGGCGATGCTCGATCCGCCTTGCAGTAACATCCCCGGCAGGGATGCGCAGGGCGACGGAGCGGTTGTTCACGCCCCATGTCGGACTGACCGGCGCGTAGGACTGGGTGGCAAAGCGCCGCCAGGAATTGGCATGGGGGGCAAAGACCAGCATCGACTCGGCCATCGTCGCGCGCAAGCCGCCGAGGGCGTGCAGCAGGACCGTGTTGTAGTGACCCTCTGCGTCCTCGACAAAGATGTTGCGCCCGGTGCGATCCCGCATCGAGACGTGAAAGTGCATGCCCGACCCGGCCCAATCCTCATGCGGTTTGGGCATGAAACATGCGGTCACGCCATGCGCACGGGCTTGCGCGCGGACAATGCGTTTCAGGCGCAACAGGTCATCCGCCGCTTGCACGGCGTCTTCCCTATACCGCAGCGTCAGTTCATATTGGCCGGGCGCGAATTCGGAGATCAGGGTTTCTGCCTTGATCCCCGCTAACGCTGCCCCCGCATAAATATCGTTGAACAAAGGCAACATCCCCAGCAGCTGGTCGACCGAATAGACCGCCGTCTTGGTGCCGCCGCGCCCATCCAGTACATCCCGCGCAGGGATCACCCGGCCATCGGGGCCGCGTTCGCGGGCCAGCAGGAAGAACTCCAGTTCAAAGGCTCCCGCAGGCTGCAAACCCTCGGCGGCCAAGGCAGCGACCTGTGCCTTGAGGGCATGGCGGGGGTCCGAGGTCATCGGGCTGCCGTCCAGTTCGTACAGGCTGACCAGCACCTCGCCCCGTGCCGGGTGCGTGCCGTGCAACGCAACCAGAGTGCCCGGTATCGGCCATGCCCGCCGGTCGGCGTCACCCTGATCCCAGATCAGGCCGGTGGCATCGACATCGACGCCGCAGATGTCCAGGCCCAGGATCGAGATCGGCATGTGACGGCCGGATTTATAGACCGCCAGCAGTTCGTGCCGCCTTATGATCTTGCCGCGCCCGATGCCGTTTGCGTCGTGCAGAACGATGTCGAACGCCTCGATCTGCGGGTGGGCGGCGAGGAAGGCTTCGGCCTCGGCGGGGTCGGAACCCGAGGGGCTGGTCATGCGAACAGCTCGGTCAGAACCTCGTCAAAGGCTGTGATCAGGCGGTCGATCTGACCCTTTCTGGTGGCAGGGCTGATCAGCATCATGTTGTGAAATGGGGCGATCAGGCAACCGCGGTTCAGCAGGGCGATGTGGACCGCCCCCTCGACCTGCGGCATGTGGGCAAGGGCGGCTTCTGCCCCGTTGTGCAGCGGGCCGGGGGCGCAGATGAATTCGACACGCGCGCCTGCGCGGGCCACATGCCACGGCGCGGCATGGGCGGTGATGACGGCGGCAAGGCCGCTCGCCAGCCGTTCGGCACGCTTTTCCATGACCTTGTAGGCCTGCTCGGTCATCACTTCGCTCAAGGTCGCGACCAGACAGGCGAACTGCATCGGGTTGGCCGACAGGGTGGTGCCCATGCCGGAATGACCCGCCTCACGCATCGCATTCACCGCGCCGTAGCGCGCGGCGACATCCGGGCTAAGCCCCCAAACCGCCGTCGGCATCCCCCCGGCCACGCATTTGCCGACCACAAAGATATCCGGCGTCAGCCCATGCACCCGAGAATAACCGCCAAGGCCGGTCGAAATCGTATGCGTCTCATCCATCATCAACAGCGCGCCGTATTGCGTGGCAAGGGCGCGCAGGGCGGTGTGAAAGCCGGGCTCAGGCAGGACCATGCAGGAATTGGTCATCACCGGTTCCATCAGGATCGCCGCAACATCACCCTTGGCCAGGGCCGCTTCGATCCCGACCAGATCGTTGAACTCGCAGCAGACGGCGACCTGCGACAGGTCCGCCACCTGCCCCAGCAGGCCGGGGCGGTTGATGGTGACCCCATCCCGCAGCGTCACAAAGATATCGTCGACCGTGCCGTGATAGCAGCCGTTGAACACCAGTACCTTGGGCCTGGAGGTCACAGCCCGCGCCACGCGCAGGGCAAAGCGGTTGGCGTCAGTGGCGGTGGTGGCGATCTGCCAGCGGTAAGTGCCGAACACCTCTGTCAGCAGCCGCCCCGCCTCTAACGCGTCCTCGGTCGGCAGCATATAGGTCAGGCCGCGTTTGGACTGGCGGGCGATGGCGCGGGCGACGGGCGCAGGCGCGTGGCCGAACATCGACCCGGTATCGCCAAGGCAAAAGTCGTCGATCTGATACCCGTCGATATCGGTGATGCGCGCGCCCTTGGCCTTGGCGATCACCGGCAGATGCGGCAGGGGCCAATCCTTCATCCAGTGCAGCGGCACGCCGTCCAGAAAGGCATCCTGCCCGCGCTGCAACGCCGCCTTGGACCGGGGCCGCGAAGCCGCAAAGCGCCGCGCCTCACGGGCGGCAAATGCGGCCAGGCGGGTGGCATCGATACCGGCGATCTGGGTCATGGTCGGGTGCTCCGCTGGGCTATGCGCCCGGTATGCCGAAGTATTTGATCAAAAGAAACCCAAACCTGATTTTCACAGCACTTCGAATCAGGGAAAGGCAGAGAAGCGTCAGGATTGTCAGGCCGTCTTGACCGATCATCAGACCAACCCTGCGCCACGCCCCGCAATGCCGCCCTGTTCACCGCCAAATGCAAAAGGCCGGCCCCCCACAGGACCGGCCTTTTCGCAAGGGTTGCGTCGGGGTTCAGCGTGCGGCGATGGCCACGCGCTTTTGTACCGGAGTGACAGGCTTCATCGCCTCGGGACGGTTGCGGTTCTGACGTTGCCAGGGCAGGCCTGGTGCGGGATTGGCGGCGGCGGTGGTGACTGCGGATTTCAGCCAGCGATGCGTTTTGGTCATTTTCTTCCCCATCCATGCACCAAAGTTCTTTCGGCGCTTGGGGTGAATTTGACCTGTCTTTGCGGCGGCGATTTGGCCCGGTTTGGGACATATCAAGATATTATTGGGGCACCCGCGCCGTGTTTGCGTCCTGGCCCGCCACATTCGCCTTATTTGCCTTGGTCGCCGCACCTACAGCCGGATGACCGAGATCAGACGGCCATAGTCGGCCTTACCCTGATGTGTCGTGCGGCGGAACGAGTAGAACCGGTCAGCGTCGCTATAGGTGCAGTGCCGTGTCCATTCTGCGTGACCCACCCCGGCCTGCCACAGGCGGTGCAGGCCAAAGCCGGGCAGGTCGAACAGCATCCGGTCGCCGTTGCCACCGGCAAAGAAGCGGGCGTTGTCGGGGTCATCGGCGGTGAAGCCGTCGAAAAACTCCGGCCCGACCTCATAGGCTGTCTGACTGATCGAAGGCCCGATCACCGCCGCAATGCCCTGACGCGTCGCACCCAAGGCCAGCATGGCGTCCACCGTCGCCTCCAGCACGCCATCCTTGGCCCCGCGCCACCCGGCATGGGCAGCCCCGATCACCCCCTCCTTGGCATCGGCAAACAGCACCGGCTGGCAATCGGCAGTCAGGATGCCAAGACCCAGCCCCGGCACATTGGTCACCATCGCGTCCGCTGCAAGCCGTGCCGAGGGCGGCTCGGTCAGGGTCGCGACAGTGGCAGAGTGGATCTGATTAAGGCTGACCAAACTGTCCGGCGCAAGCCCCAGCGCTCCGGCTACGCGGGCGCGGTTGATCTTGACGATATCCGACTGATCCGTCGACCCCGGGCCGCAGTTAAGGCCCGCAAAGATGCCCGAAGACGCGCCGCCCTTGCGGGTAAAGAACCCGTGCTGCACCGTCAAAGCATCCGAGGTCAGAATCTCCAGCATCATCCGCATCCAGCCGGGGGTGGGCAGGTCTTGTCGTACAAGGCGAGCAGTTTGAACAAAGTCCCCATTTCTGCATCGTCGGTCAAGCGGCGCGTTGCTGCAAGGTGCGATTGCAAGGCTTGCCCCTGCAATCGTTCGGCAAGGCGTGCGGCACGGGCCTCGATCCCCAAAGCGCGCAGAAACTGACCTTGCGTGGTGTAGGCATGGCTGACCGGCAGACCTGCGACAAGGGCGGCAAAGTCGACATGGGCGGTCAGATCGGCCTGACCCGGATCGGCAAAGGGGTCGGCAAAGGCATTGGCCCGCAGCGCCTGAAACGTATCCCCGCGCGTGCCCCAGCAGCCATAGTCGACAATCAGCGCCGCTCCACCATGCCGCGCAATCCTGGCGGCAATCTGCGCCATGATCGCGGGGGCGGCGGGGCACAGTTCGACGATCTGGCCCTCAGGCACCTGCGGCAGACCCGCCACCTGCATCACCGGCGACAGACCCAATCGCAAACCCGGCCCCACCATCCGCTCGCGCCACCCCGCGCCCTCGCGCTGAAACTGACGGATCGGCAGGGCGTCGAAAAATTCATTGGCGATCAGGTACAGCGGCGCCTCGGGCAAGTGCGCGACCTCGTCCAGCCATTCCACCGCATACCCACCCAACGCGGCCCTCTGCCGGGCGCGCAAAACCGGCGAGGCTTCGACCAGACAGATCTGCAAGGCAGCATGAAACCCCGGCACAGCCTTGGTAGCGCGCAAAAGATCTGCCATCAAAGTCCCCCGCCCGGGCCCCAGTTCAGCCAGCACAATGCGCGGACATGCATCTTGATCCAGCCAGGTTTGCGCCAGCGACAGCCCCAGCAATTCGCCAAACATCTGACTGATCTCGGGCGCGGTGATGAAATCGCCGGCGGCACCAAATGGGTCGCGCGTGGTGTAATAGCCTAAGGTCGGATGCAGCAGACATTCCGCCATATAGTCGGCGAGGGTCATCGGCCCCGCGGCGGCAATCCGTGCCTCCAGCAGGTCTCGCAGCGTCACGCCCGCGCCTTCAGCATGAACCACAGACCGATGGCGATCATCGGCAGCGACAGGGCCTGCCCTTGGGTCAACCCCCAGCCGCCGACCTGCCAAGCCAACCCCAACGGGTTTCCTTCGCTGACAAACTGCGCATCGGGTTGCCGCACAAATTCGACCACGAACCGGGCCAGGCCATAGCCTGCTATGAACAGCCCCATCACCCGCCCCGGTCGTGCCAACCACCCCGCCCGCCAGACCGCCCACAAGACCAATGCGCCCAGAACGATCCCCTCCAGGCCAGCCTCGTACAGCTGGCTCGGATGCCGCCCGCAGATGACCCCGGCACACAGCGCCGCCTCACCCGGAAAGCCCACGGCCCAAGGCACATCGGTCGCCCGCCCCCACAACTCGGCATTGATGAAATTGGCGACCCGGCCCAGAAACAGGCCAAGCGGGGCCACCATCGCCATCATATCGCCCGTCGACAGCATGGCGATGCCCTGCCGGCGGCAGAAAATCACCCCCGCAATCACGACACCCAGAAACCCGCCGTGAAACGACATGCCGCCCTCCCACACCCGCAGGACCTGCCACGGATTCTGCACCAACAGGTCAGGCTGATAGAACAGCACATAACCGATCCGCCCGCCCAGGATTACGCCGCCAATCACCCAGGTCAGCAACTGCTCCAACTGCGCCTCGGTCATCACCGGGGTGCCGGACCACAGCCTTGGCGTCCGGATCGCCCGGCGGATCAGCATCCAGCCGCCCAGCAGCCCAGCGATATAGGCCAGCGCATACCAGCGCAACGCAAGGTGAAACCCGCCGATGTCCAACGCGAAAATCTCAGGCGAGAGGGGGGGAAAGGGGATATAAGTCATCACGGCCTCGTTGCTGTCAGGGTGGCTTTATGCCCCGGCACCAAGCGAAGTCAACCAAACCCCGCGTCATAAGGCACTCTTGTACGAGGACGCGCCCCGGCCCATATAGAACTGAATGCCGACGCCCTCACAGGGTGAACCGAAAGGACCAACGCCATGCAACAAGGCAACAAACTGTTCGACGACATGTCGAAACTGATGACCAATGCCATGGGCGTCGCCCAAGGGGCCAAGACTGAAGCCGAGACGGCGATGAAGGGTCTGGTCGACCGCTGGATGGCCGACCGCAACTTCGTCAGCCGCGACGAATTTGACGCAATCCGCGCGATGGCCCAAAAATCGCGTGAGGAAAATGCGGCGCTGGAAGCCCGGATCGCCGCTTTGGAAGCAAAATTGAACGGCTAAGCCATTTCACTTTGACCCAAATATCCCACGGGGGTAAGCAACTTTGCCCTTTGGCAAAGGTGCTTGGGGGTGTGAAACCCCCACTTGCTTCCTCCGCCGGCCCTCATCATTCCCATGCGGTCATTCTTCGTGAACGCCCGCGTTGGACGCGGGTGGCCAAGCGAAGAATGACCGCATGGGAATGATGAGCGGCGGTGCAGAAAAACCCCCTTGCCCTACCGTTTCAAATGCGCCTGAAACGCCGCAGCGTGATCCTTGTGCCAGCGTGACAAGGGCGGGCGGTTCTCGATGATATCCCCGGCGGCCCAAAGGATCCGCTGTTCGTCCAAGGCGCGTGGTACGTCATTGTCGGGGCACAGGATATAGAAATCGCCGCGCTCCAAGGACTGCATCATGAAATCGACTGTCTGTTCCGGCGTCCAGGCGGCGGCGGGCTTTTCGGTCGCGCCAGTTGTCAGCCCGGTATAGACAAACCCCGGGATCAGCAGATGCGCAGAAATCCGAACGTCGGGGCGGCTTCGCAGATCGTGCTGCACCGCTTCGGTGAACACCTTCACTCCGGCCTTGGAGACGTTGTAGGCCGGATTGCCGGGTGGTGTCGTTATGCCCTGCTTGGACCCTGTGCAGATGATCAACCCATCGCGCCCACCCGCCAGCATCCCCGGCAAAAACGCCTGCGCGCCGTTGATCACGCCCCACAGGTTGACGGCCAGCATCCGCTGCCAAACCTCTGCCGGCCCCAGCACCGTGCTGTCCGGCCCGATCCCGGCATTCAGCATCACCACATCGGCCCCACCCCAGCCCGCCACCTGCGCCTGCAACAAGGCCAAGGCTGCGGCGTCGGCCACGTCGACCTGTACCGCCATGACATCGGCGGCCCCTGCCGCCACGATCCGCAACCGCGCCGCCTCCAGCCGGTCGGCCCCCAGATCGGCAATCGCCACACGCAGGCCCAGTGCCGCAAACCGTTCGGCCGCCGCCAGTCCGATGCCCGAGGCACCCCCGGTGATCACGGCCACATGGCCCGGTGCAATCGCTGAATATGGCATGGCAACTCCCTTATCTGAGGGCTGCAATCTGCCGTCATTCCGTCCCAGTCACAAGGCCCGCCATCACAACCCGACGCACTGCCCGGACCTTCGTTGGCCGATGTCGCAAACCACCAGCGCCACGACGGTTGTGTCAGCCGTTTCAGGCGGCCAGGGGGCGGGTCTGATCCAGGTAAGCCGGATCGAACTCGGCCAGTTCCACCAGACCTGCATGGTCCATGAACGTCACCCGCCCGGCCCGGAAGCTGACAAGATCCGCCTGACGCAGATCACGCAGAACGCGGTTGACATGAACCGATGTCAGGCCCAACGCATCTGCAAGATGGTATTGTGTCAGCGGACAGTCATACCCATCGGCGTTGCCAAGGCCAACCAGTCCCAGGCGCGCCGCCAACTCCAGCAAGAAATGAGAGATGCGCTTGCTGGCATCGCGGCGCCCCAGCCCGACCAGATGTTCCAGCATCATCGCTTCGTCGCGCGCCGCAGCCCAAAGGAACGCAGTCGCCAATCGCGGAGTTGCCGAAAATGCTTCAAGAAGAAATTCCTTGGGAACTTCAAGGGCGACACTATCAACAATCGGTTCGAAACTGTAGTCTGATCGGTGCAACAACACACTGCGCAGGCCCAGAAAGTCACCGGGGACCTGAAAGCCGACGATCTGCCGTGACCCGTCGGACTGCAGTTTGTACGAACAAACCCAGCCTGTGGCCAGAATATAGGCTGCCCGCTCGGTCTGCCCCTGGTGAACCATGTCACGCCCGGCCGAAAAGGATCGGCTTTTGGCGTCAAGGCGCCCCAGGACGGCGCGCTCCGCGTCAGACAGACTGGCAAATGCCGACAGCTTGCGGATCACGGGACTGCTTCCAACAATGTTCATACCGTTCTCCAGAACTCAAGGTTTGCTCACGACCAATTAACGTTATTGATCTAGATTAGTTCCAATGATCCGGTTTTACTTGGCAAGAACGCTGGAAAGGTCACGGTCGGCCAAACTCCCGGGCATCGCTTGTCGGACCTAGATGCGGGTTTTGAAACGACTTCGGGGCCGGGGGTGACCTGAGGCGTGTCGCCACGCTTTGGACAAGCCAGTCACGGGTCAGATGATCCATGTGCCAAGATTGGACTTCATCCAAAGCGTCCCTGCGCCAGAACTTCGGACAAGAGCGGGTTGGGAAAGCGCCGCGCCGCGGTGACCGCCAGAAACGTCTCGGTGACATCGTCAAGCCGTGCTGCCTCAACCAGCAGACCTGCCGCCAACTCATCTTGCACGACGATTGGCGGGATGACCGCAAGACCCGCATCCTCGCGCGCCAGCAGGCGCAACATGGCCATGTCTTCGACCTCGGCCGCGATCATTGGCACGATGCCCAGACGGCTGACCATGGCATCGAACGCGGCACGCATCGCCGTCTCTGGGGGGGGCAAGATCAATGGCTCCTGCATCAAAAGGTCCCGCATCGGTCGGGGGACCCGGCCAAGGCGCGCAGGCGTCCCGATCAAACTGACGCGCTGCTCGGCCAGCCGGTGGACCAGCCAGGGTGTCGCCGCGTCGCGCGGCGGTGCCAGGTTGGTCAGCACAACATCAAACGCCAACGAGTCGAGCCCGCGCAAAAGTTCCGCCTGACTGCCCGAACGCAGCACAACCTCGACATCCGACCGCCCGATCAATGGACGCAGGAACTGCATCTGGAAATTGCGCGACAGCGTGGCAAGCGCGCCCACCCTCAGGGCCAGCCGTCCCCGTCCGGTTTCGCGCAAGATCGCAGTCAGGTCTTCGGCGGTGCGAAAGATCGCGTCGGCATGGTCAAGTGCTATGCGCCCCGCCTCGGTCAGGATCAGGCCGCGGCCCCGTCGTTCGAACAGGTCATGGCCCAACGACGCCTCCAGCGCCCTGATTTGCGTGGATAAAGCCGATTGGGACAGATTCAGCCCGCGCGCGGCCCCGGTCAACGTTCCGTCAGAGGCCACGGCGCGGAACAGGCGCAGATGATGCAGGTTCAGAGACGCCATTCTTCTACCAAACAGAACGTTTGGGCAGATTATATGTAATTTTCTTCGTGCATGACAACCACTAACCAAGGCAAAGCTTTGACACATTGGAAATCACCATGTCCCTCCTTCCGCCGTTAATCGTTTTTGCACCGATGCTCCTGTTGGCCGTGGCGAGCCTCGCCCTGTTCCAACCCGGCCGCCGTCCGGGCGCGTTGCCGCGTCTGTCAGAAGGCGCAGCGCTTGGCGTTCTGGCTTTGGCAATCGCAAGCGTAGGGCAAATGATCGTCTATGGCCCGGCCATGGTCGCGCTCGGCGGCGGGCCTGTGCTGATCGCGTTCCGCCTCGACGCGGTCAGTGCCACGATGGCGTTGCTGGTGGCGTTTGTCGGCTGGGTGGTCGTGCGTTATGGCCGGACATATATGGACGGCGAGGCGCGTGAAGGCGCGTATCACGGGCTGATGCTGGCGACGCTGGCCTCCGTGATGACGCTGGTGCAGGCGGCCAGTCTGGCGGCGTTGGTGCTGGCCTTTGTAGCTATCGGTCTGGGGCTGCGGCAGTTGTTGCTGTTCTATCCTGACCGGGCCGAGGCGCGGCGGGCTGCGGCGAAGTTTACCCTCGTCTGGGGTGCGGGCGATGCAGTGCTGATGCTGGCGGCGGTGCTGTTGTGGACCGCTTTCGGCACGGCAGACATTGCAGCGCTGTCGCAGGCAGCAGGTGCCAGCCTCACGGGTCCGGGTCTGCCCCTGACGGCGCAGATCGCCGTCGCACTGATGGTGCTGGTTGCCGCGCTCAAGACCGCGACATTCCCGCTGCATGGGTGGCTGACCGAGGTTATGGAAGCCCCGACACCCGTTTCGGCGCTGCTGCATGCGGGCATCATCAACGGCGGCGGTTTCCTGTTGATCCGCATGTCGGATCTGATGCAGGCCAGCCCAGGTGCGATGGCGGCGCTGGTGATGCTGGGCGGGTTGACGGCCCTGTTCGGGGCGGCGGTGATGCTGACGCAAAGTGCCGTCAAGACGGCGCTGGCCTGGTCTACGGTGGCGCAGATGGGTTTCATGCTGCTGCAATGCGGAATGGGCCTGTGGGCACTGGCACTTTTGCACATCGTGGCGCATTCGCTTTACAAGGCACATGCATTCCTTGCGTCGGGCGGCGCGGTCAGGGCGGTGGCCGAGGTGCACCGGCCCGGTCCGGTCGCGGTGCCGGGGATCGGTGCGGTGGCCCGGGCCTTTGTGCTGGCACTTGTGCTCTATGGCGTAGTGGCCGTGGGCTTTGGGATGCTCACCGAGCCAAAGTCGACGCAGGCGCTGGCATTGGGCGCAATCCTGATCTTTGGAGTGGCCTATTTGGTGGCGCAGGGGTTGGCCGACACAGCGCCTCGGGCACTGACACAACGCACCGCTGTGGCATCTTTGGCAGCAACGGTTGCCTATTTCGGCTTTCAGGTGATTGCCACGGCTGTATGGGGGCCCTATCTGCCGCTCCCCCCGGTCCCCGGGCCGCTGGAATGGGCGCTGATCGTGCTGGCGTTGATGTCCTTTGGCCTCGTGGCGGTCGCGCAGGCGTTGTTCCCCCACTGGGCACATCATCCGGCCGCGGCCGGCCTGCGCGTGCACCTTGCCAATGGCCTTTACCTGAACGCCGTTCTTGACCGGATGATCGGCGGCTTCCGGGCCACGAAATCCCTCTGACCCCTTTCCCCTTCGGAGACAAAGATGTTCCTCAAGCATACACAAATCGCTCCGGCCCGGGTAACGGGTCTTCTTGAAGCCGCCGAAGCAGCGGCCCGGGCAATCCCGCCTGCCTTTCCGTTGGATGCAACGGTAGCCGTCAACCCCTTCCTCGGGCAGACCGGCGAGGATTTGGCCACGGCGAGCGCGCGACTGGCCCGCGTGGCCGGTGTAAAGATCACCCGTCACCGCGCAGACTATGCGGTGCAGGTGCGCGACGGCAGCATCAGTGACGACGATCTGGCTTTTGCCCTGATCGCTTGCCAATCGCCAATAAAGCCCGCCGATCTGGTGCGGCTCAAGGCAGCGCTGACCGCGACCAGTGCCGCGCCCCGGATGCTGCCCACGGTGGGCGATCTGGCCGCCAAGTCGACCGGCACCGACTGGCCTTCAGTCATCGAACGCAGCTTTGGCCTTTGGGCGGCAGGGCATTTC
>JBBQGU010000012.1:0-23479 GCA_038323315.1 Rhodobacterales bacterium
GCTGATGTTCGAGGGCGTCCCGACCTACCCCGATGCGGGCCGCTTTTGGGAGGTGATTGCCAAACACCGCGTCAACCAGTTCTACACTGCCCCGACCGCCATCCGAAGCCTGATGGCCCTTGGCACCGAACCGATCGAAAAGCATGACCTCTCCAGCTTGAAACTGCTGGGCTCGGTCGGCGAACCGATCAACCCCGAGGCGTGGAACTGGTACTTTCAGAACATCGGCAAGGGCAAACTGCCCGTGGTCGACACCTTCTGGCAGACCGAAACCGGCGGCCATATCGTCACCCCCCTGCCGGGTGCCATCCCGCAAAAGCCGGGTTCCGCCACCAAACCCTTTTTCGGGGTCCGGCTCGCGGTGCTGGATGCCACCACAGGTCAGGTTCAGACCGACACCGCTACCGAGGGCGTCTTGTGTATCGCAGACAGCTGGCCCGGCCAGATGCGCACCCTGTGGGGCGATCACGCCAGGTTCGAAGAGGCGTATTTCACGCAATATCCCGGCTATTACTTCACCGGCGACGGCTGCCGCAGGGATGCGGACGGCTATTACTGGATCACCGGCCGTGTCGACGACGTTCTGAACGTCTCCGGCCACCGTCTTGGCACAGCCGAGGTGGAATCGGCCCTTGTGGCACATCCTTGTGTTGCAGAAAGCGCTGTCGTGGGATACCCGCACCCGATCAAGGGTCAGGGCATCTATGCCTATGTCACCTTGATGAAGGGGATGGAGCCCACGGACGATCTGAAAAAGGACCTGATCAAATGGGTCCGCACCGAAATCGGGCCGATTGCGACGCCCGATCTGATCCAATGGGCACCTGGCCTGCCGAAAACCCGTTCCGGCAAGATCATGCGCCGCATCCTGCGCAAGATTGCTGAAAACGACCATGGCACATTGGGGGACATCTCGACCCTTGCCGATCCGGCGGTGGTCGAGGACCTGATCAGCAACCGGATGAACCGGGGCTGAAACAAGCCCACCCTCAAGGTGGGAAAAAGCACGGCATCCGGCAAGGAATGCCTTACAAACTAAAAAGGGAGTGGAGCTTATGGTGGATAGAAATGCGTCCAACGCCTATTGGGCTGCGAATATCCGGATCATCCTGGTTTGCCTGGTGATCTGGTTCGTCGCGTCCTTTGGCTTTGGCATCCTGCTGCGACCGGCGCTGTCGGGGATCATGATCGGCGGTGCCGATCTGGGGTTCTGGATGGCGCAGAACGGTTCGATCTTTGTGTTTCTGGTTCTGATCTTCGTCTACGCGGCGCTGATGAACGGGCTGGACAAGAAATACGGCCAGGAAGAATAGGGAGCGCAGGGATATATGGATCAATTCACCCTTAACCTGATCGTGGTGGGCGCGACGTTCGCCCTCTATATCGGGATCGCGGTCTGGGCCCGGGCGGGCACGACTGCCGAGTTTTATGCCGCAGGACAGGGCGTACACCCCGTGCTGAACGGCATGGCGACGGGCGCAGACTGGATGTCAGCGGCCTCGTTCATCTCGATGGCGGGCATCATCGCCATGTCGACGGCGGGCGGCTATGAACAATCGGCCTATCTGATGGGCTGGACCGGCGGTTACGTTCTGCTGGCCTTGCTGCTGGCGCCCTATCTGCGGAAGTTCGGCAAGTTCACGGTGCCCGAATTCATCGGCGACCGGTTCTATTCGACCTCTGCCCGCATGGTGGCGGTGGTCTGTCTGATCGTCATTTCGGTGACCTATGTGATCGGGCAGATGCGCGGCGTCGGCGTGACCTTCTCGCGCTTTCTGGAGGTGTCTACCGATACCGGCCTGTATATCGGCGCGGCCATCGTGTTCGCCTATGCGGTCCTCGGCGGCATGAAGGGCATCACTTATACCCAGGTGGCGCAGTATGTCGTGCTGATCATCGCCTATACCATCCCTGCGGTGTTCATCTCGTTCAACCTGACCGGGCAGTTCCTGCCGCAACTGGGCCTGATCGGCGGATACCAAACTCCCGAAGGTACAGCCAGCGGCGTGGCGATGCTGGCCAAACTTGACCAGGTGGTCACCGAACTGGGCTTCAAGGCCTATACCGGGGCCAGCGCCAACATGCTGAACATGTTCCTGTTCACCATGTCGCTGATGATCGGCACCGCCGGTCTGCCGCATGTCATCATCCGGTTCTTCACCGTGCCCAAGGTCGCCGATGCGCGCTATTCGGCCGGTTGGGCGCTGGTGTTCATCGCGCTGCTGTACACGGTGGCACCTGCGGTAGGCTCGATGGCCCGTCTGAACCTGACTTCGACCATGTGGCCCAGCGCCACGACCGGCAACGCGCTGGACGGCGAGGCGCTTGCGATCACCGAAATCGACAGCAATCCCAAACTATCCTGGATACGCACTTGGGAAAAGACCGGGCTTCTGGCCATGTCCGACCTGAACGGCGACGGCAAGATCCAGTATTTTGCCGAACCCAAAGCCGTGACCGACGCCAACAAGGCCGAGGCTGTGTCCAAAACCGCCCTGACCCAGGCGATGACCGGCGCCGGCCTGACCATCGATGGTGTCGATCTGACCACGCCTGCCGCCGTGACGGTGAACGGTGCGGCAGATGCCACGCTGACTGGCCTGCAAACCGACTATCTGACGGCCAGGACGGATGCCGAGGCGGCGCGCGGCGCTGCGATGTTCGGCGGCAAGTCGATGACCGAACGCGGCTGGATCGGCAACGAAGTGACCAAGGTTGACAACGACATGATGGTTCTCGCCAACCCCGAAATTGCCGCATTGCCCGGCTGGGTTGTGGCGCTGGTGGCTGCGGGCGCCTTGGCTGCCGCACTGTCCACCGCTGCGGGCCTGCTGCTGGCGATCTCCTCCGCCATCAGCCACGACCTGATCAAGGGCGCGCTCAATCCGAACATCTCGGAAAAGGGCGAGTTGTTGGCGGCGCGTATCGCGATGGGCTTTGCCATCGTGGTTGCAACCTATCTGGGTCTGAACCCGCCGGGTTTTGCCGCTCAGGTGGTGGCACTGGCCTTTGGTCTGGCGGCTGCGACGATCTTTCCGGCGCTGATGATGGGCATCTTCTCGACGCGCATCAACAAGGAAGGTGCGATTGTGGGGATGTTGGCGGGGCTGATGTTCACCTCGATCTACATCTTCATCTACAAGGGCTGGTTCTTTGTGCCGGGCACCAACTGGCTGCCGGATACGGCTGCCAACTATGTCTTTGGCATCTCGCCCCTGTCGATCGGCGCGATTGGCGCGGTCGTGAATTTTGTCGCGGCCTTTGTCGTGTCATCAGTCACCAAGGCACCGCCGCAATCTGTGGTAGATCTGGTGGAATCGATCCGCGTGCCCAAGGGTGCAGGCTCGGCGCAAGCCCACTAAGCCCGCAAAAATCTGGCAACGCCCCCGGTCCATGGCCGGGGGCGTTTGCTTTACCCCAGCTTGTTTGCCTGAAAGGTCCCGCGCGATGGTCTTTGACATGATTGCCATGGTCAGTGCGGGGGCCGGTGTGGCTGGGATCATCCTTGTGCTGCGGGCCATCCTGCGCGGGCACTTGCCCAGATGGGCCCTGCCCGCCGGGATCGGTGCGGGCATGTTGGCCTTTTCGGTCTGGAACGAATATTCCTGGTATGGCCGCGTGACCGCCGCCCTGCCCCCCAAGGTTCAGGTCGTGCTTTCGCCCAAAGGCACCTCGCCCTTCCGCCCTTGGACCTTTGTCTTTCCCGCCGCGACCCGCTTCATGGCGCTGGACCGCACCGTGATGCAGATCTCGGCCACGAACCCCGCAATTCGTCAGTCCGACGTGATGCTGGTGGAACGCTGGATGCCGATGCACCGGCTGCCCGTGGCCTTTGATTGCACGGGTTGGCGGCAGGCCGATCTGGCAAGCGGCGGCGTTCTGGCACCCGATGGCACCCTGACAGGGTCGGACTGGGTCGCCGCCGACCGGACCGACACCCTGCAAATCGCCGCCTGCAACGCAGACTGATCCCTAACCCCGCCTGGCCGCAAAGAACCCCTTCAACAGCGCCTCGGCGTCCACCGCGCCAATCCCGTCATAAACCTCCGGTACGTGGTGGCATTGCGGATGGGCAAACACCCGCGCGCCGTGCGCCACGCCCCCCGATTTCGGGTCCGCCGCGCCGTAATACAGCCGGGCAATCCGCGCCGCCGAAATCGCCCCCGCGCAGATCACGCAAGGCTCCAGCGTCACATAAAGATCATGGCCCACCAACCGTTCCGACCCCGCCACCCGGCACGCCGCCCGCAGGGCCAGCACCTCGGCATGGGCCGTGGGATCACACAACTCCCGCACCCGGTTGCCCTCGCGCGCGACGACCGATGTGCCCAAGACCACCACCGCCCCCACCGGCACCTCGCCCCGCGCGCCCGCCGATCGCGCCTCGGACAGGGCAATTTCCATGAATGACCGGAACCCGCGTTGCGCTTTCATCGTTTCCGAAATATCCTGTTGTGTCCGGGGGCATAACCTTCGGGGCTGGCCACCTCGCGCCAAGGATGACCGTTATGGCCGAGAAAACCAAGCCCACACCCAAACTTCCCGCCAAAGAGCATGCAGGCGAGCGTATCGCCAAGGTCCTGTCACGCGCAGGCGTCGCCTCACGGCGTGAGGCCGAGCGGATGATCGAGATCGGCGATGTGGCGGTCAACGGCAAGGTCATCACCTCACCCGCGCTGAACGTCACGCCCAAAGATCGCATCACGATCAATGGCATCGAACTGGGCGACCCCGAACCCCCGCGCCTGTGGCTGTATTACAAACCCGACGGCCTCGTCACCTCGAACGCGGACGAAAAGGGACGCGAGACGGTGTTTGACAACCTGCCGCCCGACCTGCCCCGCGTCATGTCGGTCGGCCGCCTCGACCTGAACTCCGAAGGGCTGCTGCTGCTGACCAACGATGGCGAGTTGAAACGTCGCCTTGAACTGCCCTCGACCGGCTGGCTGCGCAAGTACCGCGTCCGGGTCAACGGCAACCCGACCGACCCCGATCTGGAGCCGCTTCGTAAAGGGATGACCGTCGATGGCGAGAAGTTTCAGACCATGTCCGTCGTCCTGGACCGTATCCAGGGCGCAAATGCCTGGCTGACCGTCGGCATCCGCGAGGGCAAGAACCGCGAGATTCGCCGCGCCCTCAATGCCATCGACCTGACCGTGAACCGCCTGATCCGCGTGTCCTACGGCCCCTTCCGGCTTGGCGATCTGCAACCGGGTCAGGCCGAGGAGGTCAAGAGCAAGACCCTGCGCGAACAGCTAGGCACCAACCCCGCGACCGAGGGCGAGGATAAACCCGTCCGCCGCGTCACCCGCCCCGCCCGGCCCGTACCGGACGCCGCCACGGCCAAAGCCACCAACCGCAAGCCGGTCAAAACCGCCGACGCGTTGAAATCCCTGTCCCAAGCCTGGCAAAAGGCGACAAGGCCCGCCACAGGCACTGCCAAACCCACCCCAAAATCCGCACCCAAATCCACTGCCGGCATGACCCGTCTGGACGCCCCGCGCAAAGCGCCGGGTTCCCGTTCGAAACCCAGGCCAAAGCCGACACGCAACGCCTGACCACATCGGCAAGACCCCGCAAGGCGGATGACAATCACCACCCTGCCCCGCCTTATTTCTATGGCAATTCCCGCGCCGCCTCGGGTATAGTCTGCGTCAACGCGGTGGTTCAGGGCGAAAACACATGTCGGCCAAGGGTATAAAAACACTGTCCTTTCTTCTGCTTGTTGCATTGACCCTCTACCTCGCCTTTGGTGGGGGGACCTGATGGCACAACGTTTCGGCGGCAAATACAGTCCCAACCCGCAGGGCCCGCCCGGCCAGGGCGCTGACATTCCCGTGCCCAAACCCCACCGGGTCGGGTTCAAGGCCAACTTCCTGTTTGTCCTGCCATTCCTGTTCTTCATCCAGGCGTTCGGCGGCGACCCCTCGTCGTTGTTCACAGACCTCGGCAGTGGCGGCCTGCTGCTTCTGGCCGCATGGCTGACCCGCGAAGGCATCCTTGCCCAGGCCGCCTATGACGCCCGCCGTGTGGCCCGCCGCCCAGCCATCCCGCGCAAACTGTTTGCCGCCGCCCTGACCGGTGCCGCCCTGCTGCTGGCCAGCATGGGGGTAAGCTATGTCTATCCCGTCCTGTTCGGCATGCTGGGTGCGTTCCTGCATATCGGAGCCTTCGGGTTGGACCCGATGACAGGCAAGGGGCTGGAGGGGGTGGATCAATTCCAGGCCGACCGCGTCGCCCGTGCCGTGGACGAGGGCGAGCAATATCTGAAGGCCATGAAAGACGCGATCCTGCGTGCAGGGGACAGCAAGCTGGAAAAACGCATCGACCGCTTTGCCGCAATCGCACGCGGCCTGTTCCGCACGATCGAGAGCGACCCCGGCGACCTGACCTCAGCCCGCAAATACCTTAGCGTTTATCTGATGGGGGCGCGCGACGCGACGGTGAAATTCGCCGATGTTTATGCCCATAACAAATCCGTCACCGCCCGCACCGACTATGAGGCGCTGCTGACCGACCTTGAAACCAACTTCGCAACCCGCACCAAGGCCCTGCTGTCCAACACGCACACCAACCTTGACGTGGAAATTCAGGTCCTGCGCGACCGGCTGAAACTGGAAGGCTAACCCCGTTGAACCGCCCATGCCCGGGCCTGCAAAGTGAGAATGACCATGACCGACACTGTCCGCGATCAGGCCACAACCGCCCTTGCCGAGGTTGAAAAAGTCACTCTGGCCATCATGCCGGAAGTCAACACTTCCCTCGTCACGCTGGAGGCAGCACCCGCCCCGCAGGCCGAGGAGATCAAACGCCGCATGGCCGAGATCGACATGACCAACACGCAGTCGATCATCTCGTTCGGCGCGGGCTCGCAGGCGGAATTGCAAAATATCAGCCAAGCGATGCTGGCAGGCGTCAAGAACAAGGATGTCGGCCCCGCAGGCGACAGCCTGACCGAAATCGTCAGCACGATCCGTGGCTTTTCCGGCGAAGAACTGGACGTGAACCGCGAGCGCAGCTGGTGGGAGCGTCTGACAGGTGCCGCAGCCCCCCTCGCCCATTTCATGGCACGGTACGAGGAGGTGCAGGGCCAGATCGACCGCATCACCGAAAACCTGCTGAAACATGAGACGGTTTTGCTAAAGGATATCAAGGCTCTGGACATCCTCTACGCCAAAACCCTGACCTTCTATGACGAGCTTGGTCTTTACATCGCCGCCGGTCAAGCCAAGCTGAAAGAATTGGACACCACCACGATCCCCGCCAAAGAGGCCGAGGTCAAAGCCGCCCCGGAATCCGACGCGCTGAAAAAGGCGCAGGAACTGCGCGACATCCGCGCCGCCCGCGACGATCTGGAACGCCGGGTCTATGACCTGCAACTGACCCGCCAGGTGACGATGCAATCGCTGCCATCGATTCGTCTGGTGCAGGAAAACGACAAATCGCTGGTCGGCAAGATCAACTCGACCCTGATGAACACGGTCCCCTTGTGGGAAACCCAACTCGCCCAGGCCGTCACGATCCAACGCAGCCGCGAGGCCGCCGAGGCGATCAAGGGTGCCAACGACCTGACCAACGAACTGCTGACCGCCAACGCCAAGAACCTGCAAGACAGCAACAAGATCGTCCGCACCGAAATGGAGCGTGGCGTGTTCGACATCGCTTCGGTGCAATCCGCCAACCAGACCCTGATCGACACAATTCAGGAAAGCCTCGCCATTGCCGACGAAGGCAAGGCCCGCCGCGCCGCAGCCGAACAGGAACTGGGCAAGATGCAAGCCGCCTTGAAGGAAACCCTGTCCGCCGCCCGCGCCAAGACATCCGGCCGTGGCGATATTGCAGGGGGCGCGCTGAACGGTTGATGACCCAGCCCGCAACGCCATCGCAGACCATTGCCGCGGCCTTTCTGGCTGCGGCCATGCTGTTGTCGGCCTGCGAAGCCCCGCCAGTCCCGTTGGCACCCGCTCCACCCGCGCCGATCATGGCACCGCCACCCCCGCCCGAAACCGCCGCCAGCGCCAGCATCCGCGCCTATTATGCCGAGGTGCAGCAGGCCCTCTTGTCCCAAGGCCTGCTGCGCACCGATGGCGCAGCCCCCGACGCCCCCTTTACCGACCGAAACCTGGCCGAAAACTTCATCCGCATTGCGCTGTACGAAGAATATTCCCACGGCCAGATCAGCACGACCCGCAGCCAATCCCAGATCCGCCTGCTCCGCTGGGATAAGCCCGTGCGCGTATCGGTCCAATTCGGCGCCTCGATCCCCGCCGAAAAACAAGCCGCCGACCGTGCCCGCGTCGCCTCGTACCTCGCCCGCCTCGCCACCCTGACCGGCCTGTCCATCACCCTGACCAACCAACGACCAAACTTCTGGCTCCATTTCGGCACCGTAGACGAACGCGCCGCCCTCGGCCCTGCCCTGAACACCGAACTGTCCGAACTGACACCGGGCCAGATCGCGGCCGTGACCCAGATGAACCGCGACACTTATTGCCAGGTCCTGACCCAATCCGACCCCCAGACCAACACCTACACCGCCGCCGTCGCCGTGATCCCGTCCGAACATCCCGACCTGCTGCGCCTGTCCTGCATCCACGAAGAACTGGCCCAGGCCCTCGGCCTGCCCAACGACAGCAACGCGGCCCGCCCCTCGATCTTTAACGACGACGAAGAATTCGCCCTGCTGACCCCGCAGGACGAATTGATGCTGCGCATCTTGTACAACCCCGCCCTCCGCCCCGGCATGACCGAGGCCGAGGCGCGTCCCATCATCCAAACCCTTGCCAGCCGCTTGACCGGCGGCGAAAGTTGACCGCATAACGGGCGGCAAAGGAGCATCACATGGTTTTCGGTTTTCTCAAAGGCGAATTCATCGACGTCATCTCCTGGCTCGACGACACCCGCGACACGATGGTCTGGCGCTTTGAACGCCGCGACAACGCCATCAAATACGGCGCCAAACTGACCGTGCGCGAGGGCCAGTCCGCCGTGTTCATCAACGAGGGCCAACTGGCCGACGTTTTCGGCCCCGGCCTGTATGAATTGCAGACCAACAACATGCCGATCCTGACAACCCTGAAAAGCTGGGATCACGGCTTCCAGTCGCCCTTCAAATGCGAGATCTACTTCATCAACACCACACGGTTCAACAACCTGAAATGGGGCACGCAAAACCCGATCATGTGCCGCGACCCCGAATTCGGCCCGGTCCGGATCCGCGCCTTTGGCACCTATTCCATGCGCGTCGCCGATCCCGGCATCTTCATGCGCGAGGTTGTCGGCACCGATGGCGAGTTCACCTCCGACGAAATCAGCAACCAGATCCGCAACGTGATCCTGCAACAGATGAGCCAGGTTCTGGCCAAATCCGGCATCCCCGTGCTGGACATGGCGGCCAACACCATGGACCTCGCCAAGATCGTCTCGACCGCCATCGCGCCCCAGATCGCCGCCTACGGCCTGACCCTGCCCGAGTTCTACATCGAAAACGTCTCCCTGCCCGAGGAGGTTGAAAAGGTCCTCGACAAACGCACCTCGGTCGGCATCGCAGGCGATCTGAACAAATACATGCAGTTCAACGCGGCCGAGGGGATGGGCCAACCCGGCTCCGCCATGGCGGCCACGATGGGCGCTGCGATGGGCGCAGGCATGGGCTTCAACATGGGGGCCAATGCGGCCGGACCTTGGGGCGCCGCCCCCGCCGCCCCCGCCCCCGCCGCCGCCGCAGCGCCGCCCCCGCCGCCACCCGCCGGAAAAACCTGGCATGTCGCCGAAAACGGCGCAACCAAAGGTCCGTTCACCGAATCCGACCTTGCTACCATGGCGCAACAAGGCACCCTGACCCGCGCATCCCAGGTCTGGACCGCAGGCCAGGACGGCTGGAAGACCGCCTCCGACACCACCCTGTCGCAGCTGTTCGCCATGGTGCCACCGCCGCCGCCGGCCCAGTAAATGCCTGCGATCACCCAGGAAAACCGCTATCCTTGCGAACAATGCGGCGCCGAACTGCGCTTTGCGCCGGGCCAATCGGTGCTGAAATGTGACCATTGCGGTCATGTCCAAACCATCGCGCTGCCAGACGGGAACCAGACAAAGGGCCCATGGAGCGGCAAGACCAAACCCTTTCAGGAACTTGATCTTGCCTCGGGGCTCAGGGATGACCTGCCCGCCGCCGCCTCGGAAACCGTCCGCGCCACCCGCTGCCCCAATTGCGGCGCCATGGTCGAATTTCAAGGCGCCAACCACGCCACCGAATGCCCGTTCTGCGCCACACCGCTGGTGATCGATTCCGGTAGCCACCGGATGATCAAACCCCAGGCCCTGATCCCCTTCCAACTTGACGAACCCGGCGCCCGCAAGGCCCTGATTTCCTGGCTCGGCTCGCTCTGGTTCGCGCCCAACCGGCTGTTGGAGTTTACCCGCGCCGGTCGTGCCATGACCGGCGTCTACGTCCCCTACTGGACCTTCGACGCCGATACCCGGTCGCGCTATCGCGGGGCCAAGGGTGTGCATTACTATGAAACCCGCACCGTCACGGTCAACGTCAACGGCCGCAATGAACGGCGTCAGGAACAGGTCCGAAAAACCCGCTGGTATCCCGCCTCGGGAACCGTCGCGCGGCGCTTTGATGACGTGCTGGTCATCGCCGCAACCAGCCTGCCCACCCGCCTTGGCGATGGCCTCGAACCGTGGGACCTGTCCGGCCTGCAACCCTACAGCCCCGACTACCTCGCAGGTCTTCAGGCCGAGGGATACACCGTCGCCCTCGCCGACGGCCACCAGACCGGGCGCGGCAAGATGGACCGGGTGATCTACGCCGATGTCTGCCACGACATCGGCGGCGACGCACAGCGCGTCGACAACATCGCCAGCGACTATGACGCCGAAACCTTCAAACACGTCCTGCTGCCGGTCTGGATGGCCGCCTACAAATACAGCGGCAAAAGCTATCGCTTTCTGGTCAACGGCCAGACGGGCGAGGTGCAGGGCGAACGCCCGTGGTCCGTCTGGAAGATCACCTTCGCCGTGATCGGCGCCCTGATCGTCGCGGGCGGCATTGCCTATGTATACTACCTGAACAATCCGAACGCGTTCCAATAGCTCAAAAAGCGCCCCCTCCAATCCATAAACTTCGTCTAAAATTTTCGCCCCCATCTTCACTCTGACCTAAATACTCCACGGGGGGGCGGGGGTGTGAAACCCCCGCCGACCTCAGCCCAGCGCGCCCCGGTTGACTTCCCGCGTCCCCCGCGCGATAGCCGCCCAAAAGCCCGAGGTCCCATGCGCATCCTAGACCACGCCCGCATCGCCGAACTGCCCAACCCCTATTTCGGCAAGGTCCGCGACTGCTATGACCTGCCCCCCACGCCGGAAAACCCCGATGGCAGCCGCATTCTGATCTCTTCCGACCGGCTCTCGGCCTTTGACCGCATCCTGACCGCGATCCCCTTCAAGGGTCAGGTCCTGACCCAGATGGCCCGCTACTGGTTCGACCACACCGCCGACATCGCCGCCAACCATGTACTGTCTTATCCCGATTCCAACGTCGTCATCGGCAAACGCGTGACGATCCTGCCGGTCGAGATCGTCGTGCGCGGCTACCTCGCGGGCACCACCTCGACCTCGATCCTGACCCGCTACGCCAAGGGCCAGCGCCAGATGTACGGCCACACCTTGCCCGACGACCTGAAACCCAACCAGATCCTGCCCCACGCCATCCTCACCCCCACCTCCAAGGCCTTCGACGGCGGCCATGACGAACCCCTGACGCCCGCCGAAATCCTGGACCAATCCCTGCTGACACCCGCCCAATGGGACGAGGTTTCCGCCAAATCCCTCGCCCTGTTCGCCCGAGGCCAACAGATGGCCGCCGAACGCGGGTTGATCCTGGTCGACACCAAATACGAATTCGGACTGACCCAGGACGGCACAATCCTCCTCGCCGACGAGATTCACACCCCCGACAGCAGCCGCTACTGGCTGACCTCGGGCTATGACCACGCCTTTCAGACCGGCACCCGCCCCCCCAGCTTTGACAAGGACGTGATCCGCGCCTGGGTCGCCGCCCGCTGCAATCCCTATACCGACCCGGTCCCCGACATCCCCGCCGACCTGATCGCCGCCACCTCGCAGGTCTATATCGACGCCTTTGAAACCATCACCGGCCAGACCTTCACCCCCGACCTGACCGGCCCAACCCCGCTTGCCCGCATCCGCACCAACCTGTCCCCCTGGTTCACCTGACTCTGTTTGCGCCAACCGACCCAAAGCGATTAAAGTCGCACAAAACCGGGGGATATCATGATTCTAAGCTGTGGTGAGGCGTTGATCGACATGTTGCCAAGGACCAGCACCCTTGGCGAGGCGTGCTTTGCCCCCTATGCGGGCGGCGCGGTGATGAACACCGCCATCGCCCTCGGCCGCCTCGGCACCCCGTCCGGCTTTTTCTCAGGCCTATCCAACGACATGCTGGGCGAGATTCTGAACGACACTCTGCAAGCTTCCAACGTCGACACCTCGTTCTGCGCCCGCTCGAACCGCCCGACCACCGTCGCCTTCGTCAAACTGGTCAACGGCCAGGCGACCTATGCGTTTTACGACGAAAACACCGCTGGCGTCCTTCTGTGCCAAGACCAACTGCCCACCCTGCCCGCCCAGATTACCACCCTGTTCTTCGGCGGCATCTCGCTGGTCAACGACCCTGCCGCCAGCACCTACGCCGCCTTGCAAGCCCGCGAGTGTCAGACCCGCGTCACCATGATCGACCCCAACATCCGCCTGGGCTTCATCGCAGGCAAAGAAAAATCCTACCGCGCCCGCATCGAAGCCATGATCGCCCGCGCCGACATCGTCAAACTGTCGGATGAAGATCTGGAATGGCTGATGGGCGCAGGCGACACCGCAACCCTCGCCCGCAAAATCCTCACCACCGGCCCCACACTGGTCTTTGTCACCGAGGGCGCGCACGGGGCCCGCGCCATCACCACCTCCCAAAACCGCCACATGCCCAGCCCTCAGATCACCGTGGCCGACACCGTGGGCGCAGGCGACACCTTCAACGCAGGTGCCCTGTCCGCCCTGCACGCCGCCGGTGCCCTGACCAAAACCCGCCTTGCAACTCTGACCGACGCCGAACTGGACGCCGCCCTGTCCTTGGGCACCCGTGCTGCCGCAGTCACCTGTTCCCGCCCCGGTGCCAACCCGCCTTGGGCGCAGGAACTGTAACAGCATCGCGCCCAGAACGCCCTAATTGAACGGATTGCGGTCGCCCGAGATCGAGTTCATGCACTCCACCAGCACCTTGATCGAGGCGGACGAACCCGACAGCGTATAACTCCGCACCGACTCGCCCTCCGCTGTCCGCAGATACAGCGTGTTGCCGCGTGCCACCTCGACGATGAAATCACCGCTGCCGTCGTTGTTCGGCAGCGAAAACAGCACCGAATTGCCGGTCAGATCGGCCCCTGTCATCGACCAAGGCGAACGGCGGTCAATCTCGACCTCCATATCCGCGGTATCGTTGTCGCCGAAGTCCCAATCCTCGGAATAGAACTGCAACTGAACCGTTTCATCCGGAAAGGCCCAGATCGAAAAGCTTTCCCCCGGATCGGCCACCTCGGCCAGACAGGCATAGGATCCGTCTTCAAAGGTCACGCCCTCGACCACCCACGCCTTGTGCTGATACAGCACCTCGGTCTCATTCGCCAAAACCGGCGCCGCACTGCCCGCCAAAATCGCAACCGCACAAACTTGCCACATCTTCATGCCTCAGGTCCTCCGCTCCCCTGTCTCGGCAGAATTGGGTCTGCCGCTGATTCACGCAATTGGAAAATGCGCCAACGTCACGCGCGCCACTCCCAAGCTGTGGCAAATTTCCCCAAAACGCCCTCCACAGCCTCCTGATCGACCACCCCTGTCGCCGAAACCCGCGCCACCAACCCGCGTTTCTTGTCCTCGTCCACCCCCTGCACCGCAGCCGCCAGTCCCGCCTCGGCCAGTGCCGCATTCAAAATGCGGGTGATCGCCCGCCGGCGCAGGTCCGGTTTCAGCACCTTGCCAACCGCCGTTTTCGGCATTTCAGGCAGAATTTCGATAAATTTCGGCACCGCCGCCCGTTCCGAGATGTGGTCACGCGCAAAGTCCAGCAATTCGGCCACCTCGACATTCGCCCCCTTGATCAACTCGACATAGGCGCAGGGCAACTCGCCCGCATGGGCATCGGGCTGGCCGATCGCGCCGACAATGGCCACCGCCTTGTGGCCCATCAGCGCCTCTTCGATCACCGCAGGGTCGATGTTGTGCCCGCCCCGAATGATCAGATCCTTGGCGCGTCCGGTGATGAACAGATAGCCATCCGCGTCCAGCCGCCCCAGATCGCCGGTCCGCAGGTAGGTGCCATGGGCGAACAGATCCTTGTTCTTGTCGACCTCGGTATAGGTGCCCCCCGGTGTCACCCCGGGGTTGGACACGCAAATTTCGCCGACCTCGTCCACCCCACACTCAACCGCGTCCGCCTTCAGGATACGCACCTCGGTATAAGGGAACGGGATGCCGACCGACCCGATCTTCTTCAACCCCTCTGGCGGATTGACCGACACCAGACAGGTGCATTCCGTCAGCCCGTATCCCTCGACAATCTGCACGCCCGTCGTCTTTTCGAACCGGTTGTACAGTTCCACCGGCAAGGGCGACGAGCCCGAAAACGCCCCCCGCAAGGTGTCGATCCGCGCATCGACCGGCCGCTGCAACAGCGCCGACAGCGCGGTCGGCACCGTCACCAGATAGGTGACCTGCCAGCGTTCGATCAGCTTCCACAGGTTGTCGAACACCCCCTCGCCCCGATACCCCGCAGGCGTCGGAAAGATCACATGCCCGCCCGATGCGATCATCGACATCAGGATCGGATACGCCGCAAAGACATGGAACAGCGGCATCGGGCACAGCACGACATCCGTTTCGCGGAACAGCAGCTTTTTCCCGCACCAGCCGTTATAGATCATGCCCCGCGCCCGGTGCCGCGCCACCTTCGGCAGGCCCGTTGTACCGCCGGTGTGGAAATAGGCCGCAACCCGGTCCGCCGGATCATCGGCAAAGGTCAACGCGGTCGGTTGCGCCGCACAGCCCTTGGTAAAGTTCACCACCCGCGCCTGATGCCCCGCCGTAAATTTCGGCCGCATCAGGTTCGCGATCCATGCCTTTGGAATCCCGAGATAAGATGCCAGATCCACCTCGACCACCGTGGTCACGCCCGGTGCCAGTGCCACCGCCTCGGCCACCCGCTGCGGCAGTTCGGTCTTGGGAAATGCCCGCAGCGTGACCACCACCTTGGCCCCGGTTTCCCGCAGGATGCCCGCAATATGGTCAGGCTCCAGCAGGGGGTTGATCGGGTTCGCGATCCCCGCCACCGCCCCACCCAGCAGGGTCACCACCGTCTCCAGACAATTCGGCAGGACGTAAGCCACGACATCCGTAGGCCCCACGCCCAGCGACCGGAACAGGTTCGCGGCCTGCGTGACCTGACCGTGCAACTGGCTCCAGGTCAGCGTTTGCGCCCGCGCGCCCGGCGTTGCCTGCAACTGAAACGTGACGGCGGGCCGGCCCCCATGCGCCGCTTTGGCACGGCTAAGAAACTCGAACAAGGTCCGCGCTTCGTCCCGCGCCTCCCATCCTGCCTCGGCTTCTATGGCCTTGATATCGGCTTGCGTCCGAAAACCGCTCATCATCCCCCCCGCGCCCGATTTCAGGCGTCTCCCCGCCAAGGATGCTAGGATTTTCGGCATTTGCCAAGGAAAACCCGCGGGGCTTGCCAATCGCCGTGGAAGCCTTATCGCTATGCACCATGCCCCTGCCCGACCTGACCCCCGACTGCCGGAATTGCGACGCGCTGTGCTGTGTGTTGCTGGCGTTTGACCAGTCGCAGGCCTTTGCCTTCAGCAAACCCGCCTTTGAACCCTGCCGCAATCTGGTCCACAACCGCTGCACGATCCATGCCGACCTGACCGACCAAGGATTCGGCGGCTGCACCGCCTTCAACTGCCACGGCGCGGGCCAACTTGTTACCCAAACCCTGTTCAAAACCCGTTCCTGGCGCGATGACCCCAGCCTGATGCCCGCCCTGGACCAGGCCTTCCGCATCCAGCGCCGCCTGCACGAAGCCCTTGTTCTGCTGCAACAAACTGCCAACCTGGGCTTGACCGCCGCACAGGAAGCCACCCGCCAAACCCTGCTGGAAACCCTGTCAGCCCCCCGCGACGAACAAGCTCTGCAAAGCCCCGAACCGCAACATGCGCTGACCCAAACCGCCCGGTTCTTCGCCAGCCTCCGCGCCCTTACATCGCCCCGTCCGTAAACTGCAACCGCGCCAGCCTGGCATACAGCCCGCCCTCGGCCACCAACTGCTCATGCGTGCCTGTGGCCACGATCCGCCCCTGATCCAGCACCACGATCCGGTCCGCCCGCTTGACCGTCGCCAGCCTGTGCGCCACCACCACCACCGTCCGCCCCTTGCCAAGCACCTCGACCGCCGCTTGCACCAACCGCTCGCTCTCGGCGTCCAAGGCACTGGTCGCCTCGTCCAGCAACAACACAGGCGCATCGCGCAAGATCGCCCGCGCAATCGCAATCCGCTGCTTTTGCCCGCCCGACAGCATCACACCACGCTCGCCCAAAAACGTCTCATACCCCTGCGGCAAGTCCATGATGAAGCCATGCGCCGCCGCCGCCTGCGCCGCCGCCTCAACCTCGGCATCGGTCGCCTCTGGCCGCCCAAACCGGATATTTTCGCGCGCCGAGGCCGCAAAGATCACCGGGTCCTGCGGCACCAGCGCCATTGCCCGCCGGAAATCATCCCGCGCCATATCCCGCAAATCCACACCGTCCAAACTTACCACCCCCGATTGAGGGTCAAAGAACCGCAACAGCAACTGAAACACCGTCGACTTGCCCGCCCCCGAAGGCCCGACCAGCGCCACCGTCTCGCCGGGTTGCACCAGAAACGACACGCCATTCAGCGCAGGCGCATCCGGCCGCGTGGGGTAGTTAAAGCGCACGTCGTCAAACCGCACCTCGCCCCGGACCGGCCGCGCCATCACCACCGGCCCCACGCGGTCCTTGACCGGGTCCTCGGCATGCAGCATCTCGACCAGCCGTTCCGTCGCCCCCGCCGCCCGCTGCAACTCGCCCCAGATTTCCGACAAGGCGCCCACCGCCCCCGCCACGATCACGGCATAGATCAGGAACTGCACCAGCTCGCCGGGCGTCATCGTCCCAGCCCGCACATCGCGCGCGCCGATCCACAAGACCCCCACAACCCCCGCAAAGGCCAGGAAAATCACGATGAACGTCATGACCGACCGCACACCGATCCGCTTGCGGGCACTATCAAAACTCCGCTCCGTGACCACCGCAAAATCCGCCCGCGTCCGCTCGACATGCGTGAACGCCTGCACTGTCTGAACCGCCGATAACGCCTCGGACGCCTTGCCGCTGCTCTGCGCGATCCAGTCCTGACTCTCGCGGCTCGTCGCCCGCACCCGCCGCCCCAGAACCACAATCGGCACCACCACCGCCGGCACGATCAGCATCACCAACAGCGACAACTTGCCCGAGGTCAGCATCAACAGCACCAACCCCCCCACCAGCGTCAGCACATTCCGCAGCGCCACCGAGACGCTTGACCCGATCACCGACAGGATCAGCGTGGTATCCGTCGTGATCCGGCTCAACACCTCGCCCGTCATGACGTCTTCGAAATAGGCCGGGCTCATCCCCATCACCCGGTCGAACAGCGCGCGGCGAATGTCCGCCACCACCCGCTCGCCCAACCGTGTGACAAAGTAATACCGCACCGCCGTCCCGACCGCCAAAACCAGCGCAATCCCCAACGCCGCGCCGAAATAGCTGTCCAGCAGTGCCGCCTGCCCCGCGCCAAACGCATCCACCACCCGCCGCACCGCCAATGGCAGCACCAGACTGACCGAGGCCGTGACGACCAGCGCCATCCCCGCCAGCACCACCATCCCCCGATACGGCCGGATGAACGGCACCAACCCGCCGAGCGCGCCAATCTTGCGCGAGGTCGCGCGCGTCGCGCCGCTATCTGTATAGGACATGGGTTCCCCCTCACGTTGCCGTTTGCATCTACTCGGACCGCGACGGCGCTTCAACCACCACGCCCCCTTTTCCCCGCGGCCAATGCGTGATTGACTGACCACATGAACCTGTTTTTCACAACAAACGATGGCGCACGCCTGGGCTATGATGTCGCAGGCACCGGCAAACCCCTGCTTTGCCTGCCCGGCCTGACCCGCAACCGCAATGATTTCAACTATGTCCTGCCGCACTTGACCGGTCAGATCATCCGCATGGACTATCGCGGGCGCGGTGCCAGCGACTGGACCGGCCCCACCACCTATACTGTGCTGCAAGAGGCGCAGGACGCCCTTGCCCTGCTGGATCACCTGAACATCCCGCAAACCGCCATCCTCGGCACCTCGCGCGGCGGCCTGATCGCCATGCTGCTGGCCCTGATCGCCAAACCCCGCCTGACCGGCATCTGCCTGAACGACATCGGCCCCAAGGTCGAGCATGCGGGCCTGACCCGCATCGCCTCCTATATCGGCCGCAGCCCCACCGTCCCCGACCGCGCGCATTATGCCAAGATCCTCGCCGCAGCCAGCCCCGCCTTCACCGACGTACCGCACGCCCGCTGGCTGGCCGAGGCTGCCCATCAGACCCAGATCACCCCCGACGGCCTGCGCCTGACTTATGACCCCGCGCTGCGCGACAGCTTCCTGACCGCGCTGAACGCCCCCGAAACCGACCTGTGGCCCCTGTTCGACGCCTGCGCCGGTCTGCCCCTCGCCCTGATCCGGGGTGCCAACACCGACCTTTTGTCGCCCCAGACCGTCACCGAAATGAAATCCCGCCGCCCCGACCTGATCTTTGCCAATGTCCCCGGTCGCGGCCACGTCCCGTTTCTGGATGAACCCGAAAGCCTGACCGTCCTGCACCAGTTCCTGAAAACTCTGCCATGACCAGCCTGACCATGATCCGGGCCGCCGCCGGCCGCCTGCACGGTCACGCCCGCCTGACGCCCCTCTTGAACGCCCCCCTGCTCGACCGGATCGCAGGCCGCCGCATCTATGTCAAAGCTGAATGCCTGCAACTGACCGGCAGCTTCAAATTCCGGGGCGCATGGTCCGCCCTGACTGCGCTTGACCCCGAAACCCGCGCGCGCGGCGTCATCGCCTTCTCCTCCGGCAATCATGCCCAAGGCGTCGCCCACGCCGCCGCCCTGCATGGTGTCCCCGCCGTCATCGTCATGCCCGCCGACGCCCCCGCCATAAAGATTGCCAACACCCGCGCCTACGGGGCCGAGGTTGTCCTGTACGACCGCACCACGCAGGACCGCGACGCCATCGGCACAGACCTCGCCTCCGCCCGTGGCCTGACCCTGATCAAACCCTATGACGAGCCGCAGGTCATCGCAGGCCAAGGCACTACGGGCCTCGAAATCGCGACCCAAGCCGCCGAGGCCGGCATCGACACCGCCACCGTCCTCACCTGCTGCGGCGGCGGCGGGCTGACCGCCGGCATCGCCCTCGCCCTCGAAAACACGCCGTTTCACGTCCGCCCGGCCGAACCTGAAAACTTCGACGACACCGCCCGCTCTCTCGCCGCGGGCCGCCGCGAAACCAACGCCACCCTGACCGGCTCGATCTGCGACGCAATCATCACCCCATGCCCCGGCCAGATCACCTTCCCCATCCTGCAACGCCTCTGCGGCCCCGGCCTGGTTGTCACCGACGATCAGGCCCTGCACGCCATGGCCCTCGCCTTCACCCACCTGCGCATCGTGGTCGAACCCGGCGGAGCCGTCGCGCTCGCCGCCGCGATCTTTGGCCGCGACCTGCCCGACACCGTCATCTGCACAGCCTCGGGCGGCAATGTGGACCCGGTCCTGTTCGCGAGCACCCTACAACGATTTACCGACCCAGCATAATCGAACATGACAACCCTTCAACTCTCCAAAAACGTTTCATAATCGAACATGCCCCTGATTTATCTTCCTGATATCCGCCTGAACGCCCAGCTGACCGGCCCGAATGATGCACCAACGCTGGTCTTTGCCCACGCGCTTGGCACCGACCACAGCATCTGGGACGGCACCATACGACACCTGCCCGACTACCAATGCCTGACCTATGACCAACGCGGTCACGGCCACTCAGACTGCCCACCGCCGCCCTACACGATGGGCGCGTTGATCCGCGACGTAGAACGCCTGATCGACCATTTTGCGCTGAAAGACGCTGTCGTCATCGGCGTCTCCCTCGGCGGCCTTGTGGCGCAGGGCCTCGCCGTCAAACGCCTTGACCTCGTGCGCGCACTCGTCCTGTCCAACACCGCCGCCCGCATCGGCACACCCGAAATGTGGCACCAGCGCATCGAAGATATCCGCGCCACCGGCCTCGCCTCCTACGCCAACACTGCCATGCAACGCATTCTCGGCCCCGGTTTCAAAACCAACCCGCACCACAACTACCTTCACAACCTCCTGACCCAAACCAAGCCAGACGGCTGGATTGGCTGCGCCTCGGCCATCGCCGGCACCGATTTTTACACCACCACCGCCGGTCTCCGCCTGCCCACCCTCGCCATTGCCGGGGCCCGCGACGGCTCCACCCCGCCCGACCTCGTGCGCGAAACGGCGGCGCTGATCCCCGGCCACCGCTTCACCCTGATGCACGGCGCAGGCCACCTGCCCATGGTCGAAAAGCCTGCCGAATACGCCGCCCTGCTCCAGGACTTCCTGCGCCAGATCGGCCATGTCCCGGTTTGAAATGCAGACGACCACCCTGAGCCCGTTGCCGCCGTTCGGGCAAGTCGTTATCGTCACGCTAAAGGCCAGTTTTTGCCCGGGTGGGTAGAATGCCCTTGGCCCTTTACACTTTTGGAATGTTCATCAAACCGGCAGATGATCCTGCCAACGAGGGTTTTCGTGAACTCAATGATCCTGTTATGGAGGCGGTCGACCGAGTTGAAGGTTTGATCGCCAACTCGGGCTATGCCTCGGACCTTGGTGGTCGTTCGTGGGGGGCGGAAGTTTATCCGAGGTTCTATCATGAACTGGGTGATAATTGGTCGCCGGCGACTCTGTCGCTATGGACAGACATGGAAACACTGTTTTCATCTACGTATTTCGGACTTCATGCCGTGACACCAAAGCGCGGGCGGGAATGGTTTTGCGAACCAGACTGGCCACCTCGCGTCATGTGGTGGCACATGGATCAGGGCTATCCGACCTGGGCGGAAGGGGTCATGTGGCATGAGCATCTGCACGAACATGGCGCAACGCCGATGGCGTTCAATTTCATTCGTATTCAGGCGCTGCGCGCAACCTTGGCCTGAAAATGAGGAGAATGTCCCCTTCGTCCATACAGCAGACAGGCATTTGCCTCTGTTCCGACGAATTCAACCCAAGACGCTACCGCCAGATCGGCCAAGGTTGACAGCGCCCCACAGACCACTAGGGTCCGCCTTTCACCGCGATAAGGAAGTCCCATGGCCGGCCGCAAGAATCTCGCTTTGACCTTCATATTCATGACGGTCACCCTTGACGCCATCGGCATCGGCCTGATCTTCCCCGTAATGCCCGACCTGATGATGGAGGTGACAGGCGGCAGCCTGTCCCAAGCCGCCGTCTGGGGCGGCATCATCGTCACCTCCTTTGCCGTGATGCAGTTCATCTTCGGCCCGATCATCGGCAACCTGTCCGACCGCTATGGCCGCCGCCCCGTCCTGCTGATCTCGCTCGCGGTGATGGCGGTGGATTATGTGATCATGGCCCTCGCCCACACGGTCTGGCTCTTGCTGATCGCCCGCATGATCAACGGCGTGGCCTCCGCCACCCAATCCACCGCGTCGGCCTACATCGCCGACATCTCCGAGCCCAAGGACCGCGCGCGTCTGTTCGGCCTGATCGGCGCGGGCTTTGGGCTGGGCTTCGTCGCAGGCCCCGTGATCGGTGGCCTCGTTGCCAGCATCGACCCCCGCGCACCGTTCTGGGTCGCAGCCGCCCTCGCCGCCGCCAACGGCCTGTTCGGCCTGTTTTTCGTGCCCGAAAGCCTGCCGCCCGAGCGTCGCCGCCCCTTCTCCCTCGCCCGCGCCAACCCCCTGACCTCCTTCACCGCCATCCGCAAACTGCCGGGCCTGCGCAACCTCCTTCTCGTCAGCTTCATCTACTCGCTCACCTTCAACGTCTGGCCCTCGATCTGGTCCTATTACGGCCGCGAAACCTTTGGCTGGTCCGCCGCCTGGATCGGCATTTCGCTCGCCGCTTTCGGCGGTGGCATGGCCGTGGTCCAAGCCGTCCTGATCGGCCCGATCATCCGCCGCTATGGCGAGCGCCGAACGGCCACCGCAGGCATGTCGCTTGGCATCATCACCTACAGCTTTTACGGCTTCGTCACCTCCGGCTTCTGGGCGCTCGCCGCCACCCCCCTGTCCTCGCTGGGTGCCGTCACCGGCCCCGCCCTGCAAAGCATGCTGTCCCGCGCCACGCCCGAGGATCAGCAGGGCGAGCTTCAGGGCATCAACACCTCGATCTCCGCCCTGACCATGATCGTGGCCCCCCTCGTCCTGACCAACACCTTCGCCTATTTCACCTCGCCCTCCGCCCCCATCTACCTGCCCGGCGCGCCCTTCCTGCTGTCCGCGATACTGATGGTCGCTGCCGTACTGATCTTTGTCGCAGGAACACGCGAGCCCGCCAAACCAGACGCTAGCCTGCCCCCCAAAGCAGAGGGCGTCATATGAAACTCAAGGATCTCGAAATCTTCGTCGTGGCCCCCCCGGCACCGGGCTGGGGCGGGCGCTACTGGATCTTCACCAAACTGACCACCGACAACGGCATCACGGGCTACGGCGAATGCTACGCCTCAACCGTCGGCCCCCGGGCGATGCGGGCGGTGATCGAAGACGTCTTCGAACGCCACATGCAGGGCCAATCGCCCGAAGACATCGAGCTGATGTACCGCCGCACCTATTCCTCAGGCTTCACCCAACGCCCCGACCCCACCGTCATGGGCGCCTTCTCCGGCCTCGAAATCGCCTGCTGGGACATCCTTGGCAAGGCCCGCAACCGCCCGGTCTGGGCGCTGCTCGGCGGCCGCATGAACGACCGCATCCGCTCCTACACCTACCTCTACCCCGAACCCCATCTCGACGCGACCGAGTTCTGGTCCAATCCCGACTTGCAGGCCGCCGAAGCGCTCCGCATGGTCAACCTCGGCTTCACCGCCGTCAAATTCGACCCCGCCGGCCCCTACACGATCCGCGGCGGCCACGAGCCTGCCATGTCCGACATCACCCGCTCCGTCGCCTTCTGCAAAGCCATCCGCGAGGCTGTCGGCGACCGCGCCGACCTCCTGTTCGGCACCCACGGCCAATTCACCACCCCCGGCGCGATCCGCATGGG
>JBBQGU010000013.1:0-23351 GCA_038323315.1 Rhodobacterales bacterium
CACCCTGACCCTGAACCCCGCTCTGGACCTGTCCAGCGAGGTGCCCGCCCTGATCCCGGACCAGAAACTCCGCTGCACCGAACCGCTCCTCGACCCCGGCGGCGGCGGCCTCAACGTCTCACGCGCCATCGCGGCGCTGCACGGCGAAAGCCTCGCCCTCGTGGCCTTGGGCGGCCTGACCGGCGACCGCCTCGCTGGCCTCATAAGGGCCGAGGGCGTGCCCTTCCTCGCCCTGACCGCCCCCGGCGAGACGCGCCAAAGCCTGACCGTCACCGACCAATCGACCGGCCGCCAATACCGCTTCATGCTGCCGGGACCAGTATGGTCCGAGGCGGATCAGGCCCGCGTCTTCACCCTCCTGCGCGCCTCCGCCCGCCCCGGCGCTTACGGTGTCATCTCGGGCAGCCAACCCCCCGGCGTGCCGGTCGATTTCCCCGCCCGCCTGGCCCGCGCCATGCCCGGCCTGCACATTATCCTCGACACCTCCGGTCCCGCCCTGCATCAGGCAATCACCCACCCGATCCCCAACCTTGACATCCTGCGGATGGACGACGCCGAGGCCGAGACCCTCTCCCAAAACCCCCTCACCACCCGCAGCGACACCGCCGACTTCGCCCAAAGCCTGATCCAGCGCGGCGTCGCCAAAACCATCGTGATCGCGCGCGGCGCGGATGGCTCGGTTCTGGTCGACAAAACCCGCCGCATCTTCGCCAAAGCCGCCCGCGTCAAAGTCAAAAGCACCGTCGGCGCCGGTGACAGCTTCGTCGCCGCCCTGATCCTCTCGCTCGCGCGCGGCAACCCACCCGAATCCGCCCTGGCCCTGGCCTCCGCCGCCGCCTCCGCCGCCGTCACCTCCGACGCGACCCAGCTGTGCACGCTGGCCGACGTCATGCGCCTGCTGCCGGAATGCGTCATCTCGCAGGTCTGACCCGGATGGGCGCATCGCCGCATCCTACCTGTGACCAAAGGCGCACCGCTTGGCAAACTCCGTCACACCCAGCTTTCATTCTGACCCAAATATCCCGCGGGGGCACGCGCCCCTTGGCGCGTCGGGGGTGTGAAACCCCCGGCTTCACCCTCACCCCACGCGCGGCGCAACCAAGATAACCCCCACACCCACCAAGATAATTCTCCCGCCCAGCGCATCGCCCCACCCCGGCCTGACCCCCTCCACCATCAGGCGCACGAACCGTAGGTCGGGGAATGCCCCGACTCTGCGCCCCTGTCACACACCCGACCCATCCCGCCACCGGTTCACAATCGGATACCTCCGGTCCATCCAGAACGCCTTGTTCGTCAACCGCGTCCCGGGTGCCGCCTGAAAGCGTTTGTATTCCGACAGGTACAACAGGTGTTCAACCCGTCTGACCACCACCCGGTCGAATCCCAGCGCGACGATCTCGGCCACCGACAATTCCTGCTCGACCAACCCGTCCAGAATGGCGTCCAGCACCGGATAGGGCGGCAGGCTGTCATCGTCGCGCTGATCCGGCCGCAACTCGGCCGAAGGCGGCTTGTCGATCACGCGCGCGGGCATGACCTCGCCCGCAGGCCCCATCATCCACGGCCTGTGGTGGGCATTCCGCCACCGGCACGTCTCGAACACCCGGGTTTTGTACATATCCTTCAATGGGTTATACCCGCCGTTCATATCGCCGTAAATCGTGCAATACCCCACGGCCATCTCCGACTTGTTCCCCGTCGTCAACAGCATCTCGCCAAACTTGTTCGACAGCGCCATCAGCAGCAGGCCCCGCAACCGCGACTGCACATTCTCCTCGGTAATCCCCGGCGCGGTGCCCTCGAACAGCCCCGCCAGCGCCTGCCCCACCGCCTCCTGCGCGCCCGAAATCGCCACCGTATCCAACCGGCACCCCAACGCCACAGCCACCGCCGCCGCATCCTCCAGCGAATGCGCCGAGGTAAATTCTGAGGGCAACATCACACAGCGCACATTCGCAGGCCCGATCGCATCCGCCGCAACTGCCGCGACCAAGGCCGAATCCACCCCGCCCGACAACCCGAGCAGCACCTTTTTGAACCCGGTCTTGCCCAGATAATCCCGCAACGACAGCACCATCGCATGGTAATCCGCCTCATACTCCCCCGGCAGCAGCGCGCGCGCGCCCTCGACCGCCCGCCACCCCTGCCCCGTTTCCTCAAAATCCACATGGCATATCGCAGGCTCGAACTGCGGCATCTGCACCACCAGCGCCCCCCCAGGATTCAACACAAAGGATGCCCCGTCAAACACCTGATCATCCTGCCCGCCAACCATGTTCAGATACACCAGCGGCAACCCCGTCTCGACCACCCGCGCCACCATCAGGTTCGTGCGCACCTCGGTCTTGCCCCGGTGATAGGGGCTGCCATTGGGCACCAACAAGATCTCGGCCCCCGTCTCCATGAGCGTCTCACACACCGTCGAATGCCAGGCATCCTCGCAAATCGGCATGCCGATGCGCAGCGGTCCGACCCGGTACGGCCCGTGAATGTCAGCCGAGGCAAAGACCCGCTTCTCATCGAAAACCCCGTGATTCGGCAATTCGTGCTTCAGGATCACCCCCGCAACGCGCCCGCCCTCCAACAGGTAATAGCCGTTGTACAACTGCCCGCCCGCCACATGCGGCCCGCCAATCCCCAACACCGGCCCGTCCGCCACCGCAATCGCCAAACGTTCAATCGCGGCAATCGCCTCGGCGACAAAGGCGGGCTTCAGGATCAGGTCCTGCGTTTGATACCCCGTGATGAACATCTCGGTCAGCGCCACCATCTGCGCCCCCGCAGCGCGGCCCAGACCCCACGCGTCCAGCGCCAAAGCGGCATTCCCCTCCAGCGCCCCAAGGGTCGGGTTCAACTGCGCCAAGGTCAGGCGAAAGCTCTGTTTCCGGGCAACAGTCTGGGCCATCATGTCTCTCCGCTATGCACCAACTGTTCTAGCAGGTTGCACGGCAAGGGAAAGCCTGCCCCCCGCCTGACAGCTTGTCACATGGCCGGAGCGCGGATAGGCTGCGCCGAAACATCAAGGGGCATACTGATGCAGGTCACTCGGATCGGGCTTTTCGCACTGGCACTCAGCCTTGGCGCGGCCGCACAGGCGCAAGACGTGGTGACCAAGCAATATGACGATGGCTCGGTCTATGAAGGCACCTTCAAGAACGGCCGTCAGGATGGCACCGGCACCTATACCCTGCCCAACGGCTATACCTATACCGGCGCCTGGACCGATGGCGAGATCAAGGGTCAGGGCACGGCGCGCTATCCCAATGGCTCCGTCTACGATGGCCTGTTCGAAAAGGGCAAGCCGGTGGGCCGCGGCAAGATCACCTTCCCCGATGGCGGCACTTATGTGGGTGACTGGACCGACGGGGCGATGACCGGCCAGGGGATTGCGACCTATGCCAATGGCTCGGTCTATACCGGTGCGTTCAAGGATGGCAAACAGCAGGGCAAGGGCATGATGACCGACCCCGGCGGCACCAGCTATGACGGTGCCTGGGCCGCAGGCGTCAAGGACGGCACCGGCAAGATCACCTATGCCGACGGCACAACCTACGAAGGCGCTCTCAAGGACGGCAAACGCGACGGCGCGGGCAAACTGATCATGCCCGATGGCCTGACCTATCTGGGCGAATGGGCGGGCGGCCAGATCAACGGCACCGGCAAACTGACCCAACCGGGCGGCGACATCTACGAGGGCAGCTTCAAGGACGGCCAGCGCGACGGCGCAGGCCGCGTGACCTATGCCAATGGCGACACCTATCTTGGCGACTTCAAGGCCGACAAGCGCGACGGCAAAGGCGCGTTCAGTGCCAAGGACGGCACCCGGTACGAAGGTGCCTGGGTCGCAGGCCAGATGGAGGGGGCGGGCGTCATGACCTATCCCGACGGTTCGGTCTATGACGGCGCCTTCAAGGCGAACCAGCCCCACGGCACCGGCAAGATAACCTATCCCGACAAATCCACCTATGAAGGTGCCTGGGTCGCCGGCGTGATCACCGGCAAAGGCCGCGCCAGATATGTGTCCGACCTGATCTATGAAGGCGATTTCGTTGCGGCCAAACCCGAAGGTCAGGGGGTCATGACATCTGCCGACGGCTACAACTATAACGGCACATGGAAGGCGGGCCAGCGCGAAGGTCAGGGTGTGGCAACCTATAACAATGGCACCGTCTATACCGGCCAGTTCACCGGCGGACTGCGCAACGGCAAAGGCAGCCTGAAGACGCCCGACGGCTTCACTTATGTCGGCGACTGGAAGGCCGGCGTGATCGAGGGTCAGGGTCTGGCAACCTATCCCGGCGGCGACGTCTACGAAGGCACCTTCGTGGCCGGCAAACGCGAGGGCACCGGCAAACTGACCTACAAGGCCGGACAGTTGAGCGAAGGCGTCTGGAACAATGGCATCCTGACCGCCCCCAGCCCGGCTCCAACTCCACCTCCGGCCATCCCCACCGATCCCGCAGCAGCCCCACCCGCGACCGCGACCGGGACCGGGACCGGGAACTGAACGTGGCCCGGCGCCCGATGGCGCAACCTTCATGCCCACCCATGTCGGCGGGTTGCGTTCAACCTGCAAACCCCCCGCTACATCACGGCGGCCCCCGCGCACAGGCCTGATTGGCCGGACCCCGCCAACACAGACTTGCACCGCCCGCCCAACCCTGTACTGATCCCACCGTCAGGCATGACGGCTGACGATCTGTGCAACAAAACCCGGAACCTGCGATGAACCTGCAACCCAACCGCTTCCTTGCCGCCTTGCGCGCCGGAAAACCCCAGATCGGCATCTGGATCACCCTGTCCACCCCCTTTGCCGCCGAGGTGGTCGCAGGCGCGGGCTTTGACTGGGCGATGGTGGATATGGAGCATTCGCCCAACGATCTGACCTCGGTCATGGGGCAATTGCAGGTCTTTGCCGCGCACCAGACCACCGCAATGGTGCGCCCGTATTGGAACGATCCGGTGTTGGTAAAACGCCTGTTGGACGTCGGCGCGCAGGGCCTGCTGTTTCCCATGGTGCAATCCCCGGCCGAGGCGGCCAGCGCCGTCGCCGCCTGCCACTATCCGCCCCACGGTATCCGGGGCGTGTCCAGCAGCACCCGCGCCAACCAGTTTGGCCGCGTGACCGATTATTTTGAGCGTGTCGGCGAGGAAACCGCTGTTCTGGTGCAGGTCGAAACCCGCGCCGCCGTGGCGCAATCCTTGCAGATCGGCCTGACCAAGGGCGTCGATGGCGTGTTCTTCGGCCCCTCCGATATCGCCGCCGATATGGGTCTGCTCGGCCAGCCGATGCACGCGGAAGTCTGGGACCTGATCCTGCACGCCGCCCGCGACCTGATGGCCAACGGTGTCCCCGTCGGCACACTGGTCACCGATCTGGCCTTTGCCCGCAGCCTGCTGGACCAAGGCTTCACCTTCGTCGCCTGCGCCGTCGACAGCGTCATCTTGTCCCGCGGCGCCGACGCCATCGTGGCCACGATGAAGGGATAATGCGGCATTACAACAGTTACCAAGGCACGACCTGACCCTGCCAGTCATAAAACCCGCCCGACTGTGCCGCACTCAACCCAGCCAGCACCTGCAACAGATTTCCCGCAGCCTCGGCGGGCGGCATGGCTGCGTGATCGCCCCGATAACGCGCGGTCAGGCTGGTATCGACCGTTCCGGGATGCAGCGTCACCACCACTGCCTCGGGATGGCTGCGCGCCACCTCGATTGCCGCCGTATGCACCAACTGGTTCAACGCGGCTTTGGCGGCACGATAGCTGTACCAACCGCCCAGCCCGTTGTCGCCAATCGACCCGACCCGCGCCGACAAGGCCGCGAACCGCGACGGCCCGACCCGCGGCATCAGCTTCAACGCATGTTTCAGAACCAGCAATGGCCCCATGGCATTCAACGCGAACTGCGCCGCCAGATAGTCGGTCGACACTTGCCGCAACGCCTTTTCGGGTCGAAACGCGCCCATCTCCAGCGCGCCCGTGGCCACCATCACCAGATCGAACATGCCAGCCTGCGCGCCGATAACGCGGGCAACGCTCGCCTCATCCGTCAGGTCCAGCCCGTCCGTGCTGCGCGAGAGCCCGATTACTTCGGCCCCGTCCGCCGTCAGCCTCGCGGCCAATGCCTGTCCAATCCCGCCCGTATGCCCGATGATCAATGCTCTTTTCATGCCGAAACACCTAGATCGCAGACCCGTCGCGTCAACCCATCAGGCCTGGAAATTCCAGACCCTGACCGATGCGCGACCGCGCTGTCAACGATCCGACGATGAAGGCCGCGAAACTTCATCGGCCCGAACCAAGCCTGTCGCGACCGCCACAGCTCTTCTTGAACCGAACGCAGTACCGATTCAAAAGTTAATTTCATGTTGATTACGCCACGTGTCGCACTGATATAAACGATCTTCCAAAGCTCCCACGCGTGGGAGCCCCCCCTGCTCTGACCCCTCTCGCCCCCTCAAAAATCCGCTTTTCTTTCAGAAATTCTCGCCTATAGTTGCGATCATGACCCAGGATCGCATCACAACCAGCATCACGGGGGGCCATGGCCCATCGGATGCGCATGCTTCCGGTCTGCCTCATCCTGGTGGTCTGCTTCTTCTTGGCCGCTTCTGAGCGTGCCCTTGGGTGCGACCGCTCGGAAGTGACCTGCACCCGGATCAGCCAAGAAACACCCCCAAGGATTCCTGACATGCCCGCCAGTTCCACCGACAAGTCCGCCCAACCCCGCGTCCTGATTTTTGACACCACCCTGCGCGACGGCGAACAGTCGCCGGGCGCGACCATGACCCACATCGAAAAGATGGAAATCGCCGCCCTGCTGGATGAGATGGGGGTGGATATCATCGAGGCCGGCTTCCCCATCGCCTCGGAAGGCGACTTCGCCGCCGTCTCCGAGATCGCCAGGCTGGCCCAGACCTCCACCGTCTGCGGCCTCGCCCGCGCCAACTACAAGGACATCGACAGGTGTTGGGAGGCCGTGAAACACGCGCGCTCGCCCCGCATCCACACCTTCATCGGCACCTCGCCCCTGCACCGTGCCATCCCCAATCTGGACATGGACCAGATGGCCACCCGCATCCACGACACCGTCACCCACGCCCGCAACCTGTGCGACAACGTGCAGTGGAGCCCGATGGACGCGACCCGCACCGAACACGACTATCTGTGCCGCGTCGTGGAAATCGCCATCAAGGCCGGCGCCACCACGATCAACATCCCCGACACCGTCGGCTACACCGCGCCCCGCGAAAGCAGCGCCTTGATCCGGATGCTGCTGGAACGCGTCCCCGGTGCCGACACGATCATCTTCGCCACCCACTGCCACAACGACCTTGGCATGGCGACCGCCAACGCCCTGGCGGCTGTCGAGGCTGGCGCGCGCCAGATCGAATGCACCATCAACGGTCTGGGCGAACGCGCCGGCAATACCGCGCTGGAAGAGGTCGTCATGGCCATGAAGGTCCGCAACGACATCCTGCCCTACCAGACCCGCATCGACACGACGAAGATCATGAACATCTCTCGCAAGGTCTCCACCGTCTCCGGCTTTGCCGTCCAGTTCAACAAGGCCATCGTCGGCAAGAACGCCTTTGCCCACGAATCCGGCATCCATCAGGATGGCATGCTGAAAAACGCCGAGACGTTCGAGATCATGCGCCCCGTCGATATCGGCCTCTCCGCCTCCTCCCTTCCCTTGGGCAAACATTCCGGGCGGGCGGCGCTGCGGGCAAAACTGAAGGAACTGGGCTACGACCTTGCCGACAACCAGTTGAACGACTTGTTCGTTCGCTTCAAAGCCCTGGCCGACCGCAAGAAAGAGGTGTTTGACGACGATCTTGTCGCCCTGGTCCAGGATCAAGGCACCCAAGAGGCCCACGACATCCTGCAAGTCAAACGCCTTCGCGTGATCTGCGGAACCGACGGCCCGCAAGAGGCCGAACTGACCCTGACCATCGACGGCACCGACCACTCGATCGACGCCACCGGTGACGGCCCGGTCGACGCCGCCTTCAACGCGGTCAAGATGCTGTTCCCCCACCACGCCGCCCTGCAACTGTACCAGGTCAGCGCCGTCACCGAAGGCACCGACGCGCAGGCCACAGTCTCGGTCCGGATCGAGGAGGATGGCCGCATTGCCACCGGCAGTTCCGCCGACACCGACACGATCGTGGCTTCCGTCAAGGCGTATGTAAATGCCCTGAACCGCCTGATCCAGAGGCGTCAGAAATCCGCCCCCGATGCGGATGTGAAATCGGTCCATTACAAGGACGCATGACATGCGCAAGGGCCGCCTTTGCCTTGCCGTTCTGGCATGCAGCACAGGGGCGGCCACCGCAGATATCCCGGACCGGGCGAACCTTGCACCAAGCCCCGACTTGATGCCCGCCGATCTGATGACCGCCGATCTGATGACCGAAATGGCCGCCTTGCCGCTTGTGATGATGCCGTCCAGCCTGCCCTATTCCATGCAAGCCTGCGCCGACCCTGTCACCCTGCCAGTGTCAGTGCTGCGCGAGGCCGGGTTTACGGCGCGGTTGATCGCGGCATTGGGCGGCTGACGTCCGCACGCCATGCGCAAAGGCGCTGCATCCGGCATGAGGCCTTCCCCCCAACTCCGTCCCCGCCGATCAGGGCATGCCTGCCTCACCCTCGGGTCGCGGGCGCTTTTGTTTGCATGCAAGGAACGCCACCGGATGTACCCGTGCCTTGCAAGGAGTTTCATGGATCTGCTGCCCGGCCAAGGCCTGCAAACCCCACCAGCCAACCTTCAGCCCCACAAAAGCAAAAAGGCCCGGCGCTGCCAGCGCCGGGCCTTTCCTTGCCATCGCTCCGATTACATCGGGGGCAGCAGCACAGCATCCACGACATGGATCACGCCGTTGGTCGCTGCAATATCCGCGGCCGATACTGCGGCGCCGTTTACTTTCGCGCCACCTGCCAGAGTGATCGTCAGATCACCACCCTGGACGGTTTTGGCCATCATGCCTTCGGTCAGGTCGGTCGACATGACTTTGCCTGCAACGACGTGGTAGGTCAGGATTGCGATCAGCTTGTCCTTGTTCTCGGGCTTCAGCAGGTCTTCGACTGTGCCAGCGGGCAGTGCAGCAAAGGCTGCGTCAGTGGGGGCGAAGACGGTGAAGGGGCCGGGGCCTTTCAGGGTTTCCACCAGGCCAGCGGCCTGAACGGCGGCGACCAAAGTCGTGAAGCTGCCTGCACCAACGGCGGTGTCAACGATGTCCTTGTCTTGGGCAAATGCTGCCGTTGACATCAAAGATGCGGCGGCGGTCAGCGCGATAAAGGTTCTACGGATCATGTGTCGTCTCCCACTAGGAATTGAGCGTCGCCAAGTTGTCTTGGCAAAGTTGAAACGGACCAGATCAGATGTTGGATCACCTCTAAAAACTTTGTGATCGGGCTTGCAAAAGGCAGCACAGATAACCAAGCAACGCCATTGCCAGATTTCCAATCAAATCAATGTTACCCGGAAATCCAAATTCTTCGCTGAAAAGCAACCGGGGCTTGGGGCAGCGTCAGCAGGATTGGCAAACCAGCCAGCCTGCCCGCAGTAATAATCGCCTGCCCCTGCATGCAACGAAAACGCCCATGCAATTTGCATCGGCCCTTCCCCCCCGCCGCCGCCGCCCCTATAACGACCTGCCTGCCTCGGGAACGAGTCGCGGGTGCGTCGTCTTTTCCATGCAAGGATCTTCACAGGATGTCGATACTCTCGAGCCTCTTCTCGTCGGACATGGCGATTGACCTCGGCACGGCCAACACGTTGGTTTACGTCAAAGGGCGCGGCATAATCCTGAATGAACCTTCTGTCGTGGCCTATCATGTCAAGGATGGCAAAAAGGTCGTTCTGGCGGTGGGTGAGGATGCAAAGCTGATGCTGGGCCGCACCCCCGGCAGTATCGAGGCGATCCGTCCCATGCGCGACGGCGTCATCGCCGATTTCGAGGCGGCCGAGGAGATGATCAAGAACTTCATCCGCAAAGTCCACAAACGCAGCTTCTTTGGCGGGCTGAAGATCATCGTCTGTGTGCCTTACGGTGCCACCCCGGTCGAAAAACGCGCCATCCGTCAGTCTGTGCTGTCTGCCGGTGCCCGCCGTGCTGGCCTGATTGCCGAGCCCATTGCAGCGGCCATTGGGGCCGGCATGCCGATCACCGACCCCACCGGCAATATGGTGGTCGACATCGGCGGGGGTACGACCGAGGTTGCGGTGCTCAGCTTGGGTGACATCGTCTATGCCCGTTCGGTCCGCGTCGGCGGCGACCGGATGGACGAGGCGATCATCAGTTATCTGCGCCGCCATCAGAACCTGTTGATCGGCGAATCCACTGCCGAGCGTATCAAGACCACGATCGGCACCGCGCGGATGCCCGACGATGGCCGTGGCGCCAGTATCACCATCCGGGGTCGCGACCTGCTGAACGGCGTCCCCAAGGAAACCGAGATCAACCAGGCCCAGGTCGCCGAAGCACTGTCCGAACCCGTGCAGCAAATCTGTGACGCGGTGATGCAGGCGTTGGAGACGACACCGCCTGACCTCGCCGCCGACATCGTCGACCGTGGCGTGATGCTGACCGGTGGCGGCGCGCTGCTGGGCGATCTGGATCTTTCCCTGCGCGAGCAAACCGGTCTGTCGATTTCCGTCGCCAACGAACCTTTGAACTGTGTCGCTCTAGGCACCGGCAAGGCTCTGGAGTATGAAAAGCAATTGCGGCACGTGATCGACTACGAAAGCTGATCCCTGCACCGGGAACATCGCCCATGTCCAAGACCTACCGGCCCGAGGAGTTTTCACGCCCGCTGCGCCGGGTGCTGGTAAGCCTGCTGGTGCTGGCCTTGTTGGCGCTGTTCCTGCTTTGGCGCATCGACAGCCCCCGCGTCGAACGTTTTCGAAGCGCGCTCGTCGACCGCGTGGTGCCGAATTTCAGCTGGGCCATGGCCCCCGTCACCAAAGCGGTGGCAATCTTCGACAACTTTCAGTCTTATTCCCGACTTTACGAACAGAACCAGCAATTGCGCGACGAACTCCAGCAGATGAAAGCGTGGAAAGAGGCGGCTCTGCAACTGGAGCAAAAGAACGCCCGCCTGCTGGATCTGAACCAAGTGCGGCTTGACCCGATGCTGACCCATGTCACCGGTGTCGTTCTGGCCGACAGCGGCAGCCCGTTTCGTCAATCCGTCCTGCTGAATGTCGGCGCCCATGACGGCATCCGGGACGGCTGGGCCACCATGGACGGCATCGGGCTTGTCGGTCGAATTTCGGGCGTCGGGGACCGCACTGCGCGGGTGATCCTGCTGACCGACAGCAACAGCCGTGTGCCGATAGAGGTCCAACCCTCGGGGCAGAAGGCCATCTTGTCCGGCGACAATTCCATGCAACCACCGCTCGATTTTGTTGAAAATCCGGACAAGCTGCAACCGGGCGACCGGGTCGTCACGTCGGGCGACGGCGAGGTCTTTCCTGCCGGATTGCTGGTCGGCTCGGTTGCCATGGGCAATGACAAACGCCTGCGTGTGATCCTTGCCGCCGACTATGAGCGTCTGGCATTCCTGCGCGTCCTGCGCAGCCATCAGGCCGAACCCATCACCGATGCCGGTGCCCTGCTGGCCCCAGGGCCTGTCCCACCCCTGCCGACCGGATTTCAGGGCCCGCTGCAGCCGCCTGCGGGTGGCCCCAATGGATGACGGATGGATCAATTCGCTGTGGTTCCACCGCCTGATCTTTCTGGCCACAGCTTCGGGTTTGATCTTCTGGAAACTGCTGCCGATGCAGGACATTGCCGGCCGACTGCCCGGCCCCGATATCCTGCTGTGCATGATCTTCGCATGGACCGTCCGCCGCCCGGATTATCTGCCCGTGTTGATGATCGCAGGCGTCGTGTTGCTGGAAGATATGCTGCTGATGCGCCCGCCGGGCCTGTGGACCGCGCTTGTGATATTGGGATCCGAGGTGATACGGTCTCGTGTGGTACTGACGCGAGAGCTGAGCTTTGGCATTGAATGGTTGTTGGTCGCCCTGCTGATGCTGGCGATGTTCGTGATCTACCGGCTGGTTTTCGTGCTCGCCTTTGTGCCGCAACCCGTGCTGGGCTTTGCGCTGGTGCAAACCTTCTGGTCCATAATGGCCTATCCCATTGTGGTTGCCCTGTCACGCTATGGCCTCGACCTGCACAAACCCGCGACCGGCGAACTCGATGAATATGGGAGGCGGCTATGAGGCGAAGCCAACGCGACACGGATGAAGGTGCCGCCCGCGTGACCCGCCGCAGCTTGTTCATGGGTGGCTGCATGGCGGCGACAATGGCCGTTCTGGGGGGCCGCATGCGGTTTCTGGGCGTTGACGAATCCGACCAGTATCGGCTGCTGGCCGAAGAAAACCGCATCAACATCCACTTGATCCCCCCTGCACGCGGGCTGATCCTGGACCGCAATGGCAAGCTGATCGCGGGCAATGAGCAGAACTATCGTGTGGTGATTACCAAGGAAGGGGCAGGCGATGTTCAGACCGTGATGAACCGCCTCAGCCATCTGATCCCGCTGACTGCCGATGACATGGACCGGGTGACCCGCGACATCGGGCGCAACTCTTCTTTCGTGCCTATCCCCGTGGCCGACCGGCTGTCATGGGATAACCTGTCGCGCATCGCCCTGAACGCCCCGGCACTGCCCGGGGTGACGCCCGATGTCGGCCTTAGTCGCATTTACCCGCGCGACGTCGATTTCGCCCATGTGCTGGGCTATGTCGGACCCGTGTCCGAAAAGGATCTGGCAGACATCGAAAACCCCGATCCCCTGTTGCACATCCCCAAATTTCAGATCGGCAAGATCGGCGTGGAACGGTGGATGGAAGATACTCTGCGCGGTTCTGCCGGCAACAAGAAGATCGAGGTCAACCATGTCGGCCGCGTGATGCGCGAATTGGAGCGGAGCGATGGCTTGGCGGGTGCCAATCTGCGCCTGACCATCGACGCCGACGTCCAGAATTTTGTCCAGGCCCGCCTTGGCGATGAATCGGCGGCCTGCGTGGTGATGGACGTCAACAATGGCGATATCATTGCGGCTGTTTCGGCACCGTCGTTCAACCCCAATCTTTTTGTGCGTGGGATTTCGAGCCGCGATTACAGCGTGTTGACCGAAAATGATCACCGCCCGCTTGCCAACAAGGTGGTGCAGGGCGTGTATCCCCCCGGATCAACCTTCAAGATGGTCACGGCGCTGGCAGCACTGGAGGATGGTCAGATCGACACCGACACCGTCGTGCGCTGCCCGGGCTATCTGGAAAGTGGTGGTCGCAAATTCCACTGCTGGCGGGCAGGCGGTCATGGCAAGATGGACCTGGTCAGCGCGCTGGAGCAAAGCTGCGATGTGTTTTTTTACGATGTGGCGCAGCGCGTCGGCATCGACAAGATCGCCGAGATGGGCCGTAGACTGGGATTGGGTCAACGCCATGATCTGCCAATGTCGGCCATAGCCGAGGGCATCATGCCCGACAAGGCGTGGAAGCAGGCAAAGTACAAACAGAATTGGCGCATTGGCGACACGATCAACGCGTCGATCGGCCAAGGCTATGTGTTGACCTCGCCCTTGCAACTGGCAATCATGACGGCCCGGTTGGCCACCGGCATGAATGTCGTCCCCCGCATCATCCATGAGGTTGATGGCAAAGAGGTCCCACGCCCCACGCCGCAAACCTTGGGCATCGACACCTCAAATATGGATGTGGTGCGCCTTGGCATGATTGATGTCGTCAATGGCGCACATGGCACCGGGCGCGGATCGCGGATCGTGAATGACATGCTGAAGATGGCCGGAAAATCCGGCACCAGCCAGGTTCGCAACATCTCGGCCGCCGAACGTGAGACTGGCGTCGTCGGCAATAACGACCTGCCATGGGCGCAACGGGACCACGCCCTGTTCGTCGCCTTCGCACCTGTAGACGCGCCCCTTTACGCCGTGGCCGTGGTCGTCGAACACGGTGGCGGCGGCTCGACGGTCGCGGCGCCCATTGCCCGGGACGCCCTGCTGCGCGTGATGACCGGGACTTTGCCCAAACCAGAGGACTACCCCAACGATCAACGCGCCCGCATTACGTCGATGCTGGAAGCGCTGAAACTGCGCAACGCCGACGGAACCCAACCCGAGCAATCCAAAGCATGACTGGCGCGGATCCCCATTCACACTTGCCCAAATACCCACTCCCTGCCGCAGATCTTGGCCTGCCAGCAAGCCGCGAGGGCCTTCGCCGATGAGCTTTCTCGAATACCGCGTCAAATTCGCGCCAGTTGGCTTTGCCAAGGTGTTCTACGTCAACTGGGGTCTGTATCTGCTGATCACGGCGACAGCGGCGGTTGGCTGGTTGATGTTGTATTCGAGTGCGGGCGGCGACATTTCGGTTTGGGCCAAGCCGCAGATGCAGCGCTATGCCGTGGGGTTTGTGTTGGCACTGGGCGTGACCTTCACGCCGATATGGTTCTGGCGCAGCATGTCCGGCACCGCCTATATCCTGACCTTCGTCCTTTTGTTGATCGTGCAATACTTTGGTCATGTCGGTATGGGGGCACAACGCTGGATTGACCTCGGCTTCATGAAAATCCAACCGTCCGAGTTGATGAAGGTCGCCTTGGTCATGATGCTTGCCACCTATTACGACTGGCTGGACGACAAAAAGGTGTCGCGCCCGCTATGGGTTCTGATTCCGGTCCTGCTGATCATCACGCCGACTATCCTGGTCGTTTTGCAACCCAATCTCGGCACTTCGCTGATGCTGATCATCGCAGGTGCTGCGGTGATGTTCGCGGCCGGGGTCAGCTTATGGTATTTTGCCTTCGTGATCGCATTGGTCGGCGGCGCGGTGGCCAGTCTGTTCTTCGTGCGTGGCACGCCGTGGCAGTTCCTGTTCGACTATCAGTACAAACGGATCGATACCTTTCTGGACCCTTCGGTCGACCCATTGGGGGCTGGCTACAACATCATGCAGGCCAAAATTGCACTTGGGTCAGGTGGCTGGACGGGCAAGGGCTTCATGCAGGGCACCCAAAGCCGCCTGAACTTTCTGCCCGAGAAACACACAGATTTCATCTTTACCACCTTGGGCGAAGAATTCGGTTTTGTCGGGGCGATATCCCTGCTGACCCTTTACGCGCTGATCCTGGTCTTCTTGTTCTGGGCGGCCGTGCAGAACAAGGACCGATTCTCGTCGCTGCTGATCGTGGGCATTGCGGCGAATTTCTTCCTGTATCTGGCGGTCAACTTGGCCATGGTCATGGGCATGGCGCCGGTTGTGGGTGTGCCCCTGCCCTTCCTGTCCTATGGCGGGTCGGCGACGCTGGTCTTGTTGCTCGCCTTTGGTCTGGTGCAAAGCGCCATCGTCCACAGGCTGCGCTGATGAAACGATGGGCCCGTCATACCCGCTTTCTGATCGCTTTTGGGTTGGGTCTGGCTGTGACTGGCGTCACATTCGCCTTGGATTTCGACCTCATCCTGCAGGCTCTGCTGTCGGTGAACGGCTTTTTCATCACGTATCTTGTGCTGATGCTGGCGGTCACGCAAACCATGACTGCGGATGACCTGCGGAAACATTCCGAACTCGAGGACGAAGGGATCACCCTGATCGTGGTGCTCGCGCTAGGCACGGTCACCATCGCCATGGCATCGGTCGTGCTGGTGTTGTCGCAGAAATCCGGCTCGACACTGCAGAACATTCTGGCCCTTGCCGCTGTGCCGCTGGGTTGGGCCACGATGCACATGCTGGCGGCGTATCACTATGCCCATATGTACTATACGCCCGACCCTGATGCGGGGCTGAAATTTCCGGGCGACACGGATGGCGATCCGGGGGCGTGGGATTTTCTGTATTTCGCCTATACCATCGGCATGACCGCCCAGGTTGCGGATGTCCAGGTCACCACATCGCCCCTGCGTCGCGTGGTGCTGACGCACTCCATAGGGTCCTTCTTTTACAACACCGTTGTCTTGGCGCTGGCCGTCAATGCAGCTTTGCAACTGGGCGAGTGAGACACTGATGCCACTGATTTATTTTGCCGTCCCTGCAAGTTGGCCGGACTATGCCGCGCTGCTGCCCGCAACCTTGACCGCAACCGGAATTTCGGCGCAGGTGGTGACCGACGCCCCTGACCCCTCTGCAGTCGATTATATCGTCTATGCTCCTTCTGCCCCCTTGCAAGATTTCACGTCCTTCACGCGGTGCAAGGCGGTGCTCAGCCTGTGGGCGGGCGTTGAACGCGTGGCTACCAACCCGACTCTGACCCAACCCCTGTGCCGCATGGTTGATACGGGGTTGACCGAGGGGATGGTGGAGTGGGTCGTGGGTCACACTCTGCGCCATCACCTCGGCATGGACCGCCACATTGTGAACCAGGGTCATGTCTGGGACCCGACCTGCCCGCCCTTGGCTCGCGAACGTCCTGTCACCATTTTAGGCCTCGGGACCCTCGGTCTTGCCTGTGCCAAAGCGCTGATGGCACTGAACTTCCCTGTCACTGGCTGGAGCCGCACCGCCAAACAAGTCGCAGGACTGCATTGCCTGCACGGCGATGATGGTTTGCGACAGGCGCTTCGGACGGCCCAGGTCGTCGTAACCCTGCTACCCAAAACCCCGCAGACCGAGAATTTGTTGAACACCCAGCGTTTGTCGTGGCTGCCAGACGGCGCGGTCATCCTGAACCCAGGTCGCGGCGCGCTGATCGACGACAACGCCCTGCTTGGCGCACTTGATGCGGGCCTTGGCCACGCCACCCTGGATGTTTTCCGTACCGAACCGCTTCCGCAAGATCACCCGTTCTGGACGCACGCCAAAATCACCGTGACCCCCCATATCGCCGCAGACACCCGTCCCGCCGGCGCTGTCAAAGTGCTGGTCGAAAACATACGGCGTGGGGAGGCGGGCGAACCGCTTTTGCACCTGGTCGACCGCAGCTTGGGATACTGATCCGCAGTGGCCGAGGGCGCTTTTCAAACGTCGTAGCGCGTGACGCCACGGCGCAACGCGTCCACCGGCTGGGTCAGGATTGCCGCCTGATGCGCACGCTGATCGCAATGCGCGCGGGGGCAGATGCGGCAGTTGATGCCGATCTGGATCATTCTGGCTGCTGACATGGAGAAACCTTCCGCATAGCCGATATCGGGCGCGTACCCGATGGCGCAGCCCATGGCGACGGCGAGGCGGTTGTCTTGGGCGTGGCGTTCCCATGTCGGGCGGTCGACAGTGCGGGAGAAGACGAAGAATTGGCTGCGGTCGGGCATTTCCACGAATTGCGGCATGATGCGGCCAGGGGTGCGAAAGCTGGTATGGACGTCCAGTCGAGGGCAAGCACCGCCATATTCGGCGAGGTGAAAGTCAGTCGCGTTAAAGCGTTTGGTGACATTTCCACCCTTGTCGATCCGCAGAAAGAAGAAGGGCACCCCCTGTGACCCCTCACGTTGCAGGGTCGTGGCACGGTGGCATGCCTGTTCGAAGCTGACGCCAAATCGGGTCGCTATATGGTCAAGGTCGTATTTCGTCGCTTGAGCCTCGGTCAGAAAGGCAGTGTAGGGCATCAGGACAGCGGCGGCGAAATAGTTGGCCAGTTCGACCCGCAGCCGCGCCATGCCGCGCGCGTCACTTATGCCACCGCGCTGGATCAGGGTGTCGAGAAGCGCGCGTTGTTCCAACAGCGCCGCCATATGGACAAGCTGGAAGGTGCGATTGGGCTGATCCAACGCCTCGGACAGCAAGATTTCACGTCGGGTGTCGTCGTATTGGCGAAGCGCGCCCGGCAGATCCTCGACCCGGCACAGGCGGACATTGACACCATTGTCGCGCAGACGGCGTTTGAGGGTGACGTAGATTTCGTCCCGCTCGATAGGGGTGGGCCAGAAGGCTTCGGCGGCCTCTTCCAGCGCCGGAAAGTGATTGCGGTTGCGACGGAAGACGTCATGGACGGCGGCCTCGGGTGAGGCGGAAAGCTGGGGTGCGCCGCTTTCGGTCAATGACAAAAGCTGGTCAGATATAACCTGATAGCTTCGGTAAAGTGACATGAAGGATTGAACAAGGCCCGGCGCATGAACCAAGGCCGCGCGCAATTGCGGCAGGTCTGGGCGGGTTAGGGTGAACAGGGGATCTTGGATAACGGCGCGCAAATCGGACAATTGGGCAGTACCGTCTTCCTCGGCGATGTCGCGCCAATCGACGCCGTAGGCGTCGAACAGGCGGAACAGGACCTGAACGGATACCGATCTTTCGTTGTTTTCCAGAAGATTGACGTAAGACGGACTGATGCCCAAGACTTTGGCCATGGCCCCTTGCGTTTCGCCGCGTTCCAGCCGCAGGCGGCGCAGATGGGGGCCGATGAATGTTTTCTGCATACCACTGCACACAACTTTGGCTCTGTAAAATTACAGTATTACACAATGTCTAAATTGTAAATTCTCGCATTCACAGCGCAACATGTTTTCATTTTGCATAATAATGGCGGAGTGGCATGGCAGGGCAACATATGGAGGACATCATGCGTACCGGTATAAATCATCTGTTCATTCCCGGCCCGACCAATGTGCCGGAAACCGTGCGTCAAGCGATGAACGTCCCCATGCAGGACCACCGCGCGCATGATTTCGGTGCGGCCAATCTCGCGATTTTCCGCGACCTGAAAACGATCTTCCGCACCAAGGATGGCCATGTGCTGCTGTTCCCGTCATCGGGGACGGGCGCGTGGGAGGCGGCGATCACCAACACTTTGTCGCTTGGCGACCGGGTTTTGATGGCGCGACATGGGGCCTTTTCGGTTCTGTGGGCGCAGATGGCCGAGCGGCTGGGGCTGAAAGTCGATCTCATCGACCTCCCATGGGGGGCTGGCGCCCCGTTGGAAGAGTTCGCGCGCCGGCTGCGGGCGGATGACAAGGGCGAGATCAAGGCGGTGTTCGTAACGCATAACGAAACTGCGACCGGCGTTACTTCGGATATCGCCGGGATGCGCCGGTTGATGGATGAGGCGCAACATGGGGCGATGCTGTTCGTGGATGGGGTATCGTCGATCGGATGCCTTCCGTTCGAAATGGACCTGTGGGGTGTTGATCTGGCGGTGACCGGCAGTCAGAAGGGCTTTATGATGCCTGCCGGTCTGGGCATTCTGGGCGTCAGTGCCAAGGCGGTCAAGGCATCTGAAACCGCAAATCTGCGACGGGCGTATTTCGAGTTTGCCGACCAGATCAAGGGCAATGAGACCGGCTATTTCCCATATACGCCACCTGCGCAACTGCTGCACGGCTTAAGAGCCGCGATTGACCGGATGATGGCCGAGGGATTGGACAACATCCTTGCCCGCCATCGCCGTCTGGCCGAGGGTGTTCGGGCTGCCGTGCAAGCCTGGGGTCTGGAGATCTGCGCCGAGAATGTCGCGTTGTATTCCGACACGGTCACCGCAATTCGCACGCCGGAGGGGGTGGACGCCCGGGAGGTGATACGGATTGGCTATGACCGGTTCAACGCCTCTTTTGGCTCGGGTCTTGGACCGTTGGCAGGCAAGGTATTCCGGATCGGGCACATCGGGGATTGCAACGAGGGGATGTGCTTGACCGCCATCGCTTTGGCGGAATTGTCGCTGGCGGCGGCCGGTGCACAAGTGCGGTTCGGCGCAGGCGTGGCCGCAGCGCAGGCGGTTTATGCATTGCCACCGGTGCAATCGAACCGGCTTGCTGCGGAATGAGGATAACGAGATGAGCCATACCCTTCACCCGATGCGCAAGCTGCGTCTGCAGCGGTCTGAACTGGCTGTGCCGGCCTCGAACCCGGCGATGATCGACAAGGCGGCGGATGGGCCTGCAGATTATGTGTTTCTGGACCTGGAGGATGCGATTGCACCGTCCGAGAAGGAGCAGGCGCGCAAGAATGCCATTCAGGCGCTGAACGATATCGACTGGCGGGCCAAGGGCAAGACCGTCTCGGTCCGGATCAACGGCTTGGACACCCACTACATGTACCGCGATGTGGTGGATGTGATGGAGCAGGCGGGCGACCGAGTGGACACGCTGCTCGTGCCCAAAGTTGGCGTCACGGGCGATCTGTATATGGTTGAGGCGATGGTCAACCAGATCGAGCAAGCGAGGGGGTTTGCGACCCGGGTCGGGCTGGAGGCGCTGATTGAAACGGCGCTTGGCATGGCAAATGTCGAGGAAATCGCGCGATTCGGCGGGCGGTTGGAGGCGCTGCATTTTGGAGTGGCGGATTTCGCCGCCTCGATGCGGGCGCGGACCACGAATATCGGCGGCTTGAACCCACAGTATCCCGGGGATCAGTGGCACGCCTCGATCAGCCGGATGGTGGTGGCGTGCAGGGCTTATGGGCTTCGGGCAGTGGATGGGCCGTTTGGGGATTTCAGCGACCCTGAGGGGTACAAGGACGGCGCGCGGCGCGCGGCGGCGTTGGGATGCGAGGGGAAATGGGCGATCCATCCTTCGCAGATTGCGTTGGCCAATGAGGTGTTTTCACCGCCAGAGGCTGAAGTGACCCGTGCGCGCCGGATCATTGAAGAACTGCGCAAAGCCGAGGCCATGGGCAAAGGGGCGGCGCAGCTGGATGGGCGGATGATTGATGCGGCGTCGGAGCGAATGGCTATGAACGTGCTGGTTCTGGCCGATGCGATTGCAGCGAAGTGAAACGAATTTTCTGCGAAAATTCAAAAGAATCTACGGTCGGAATTTTCGCAGAAAATTCGTGACGCAGAGGGGGGAAGACATGGACATTCACGAATATCAGGCCAAGGAAATTCTCGCCCGCTTCGGCGTGCCCGTGCCGCGCGGCGGTTTGGCGTATAGCCCCGAACAAGCCGGCTACCGGGCGCGCGAGTTGGGTGGCAATGCCTGGGTGGTCAAGGCGCAGATCCATTCCGGCGGGCGGGGTGCGGCGGGTGGGGTAAAGCTTTGCAAGACGCCGGATGAGGTGCATGCCTTTGCAGGGTCACTTTTTGGCAAGCAGTTGGTGACCAAGCAGACCGACGCGAGCGGAAAAGGGGTTTACCGGGTTTGGGTCGAGGGTGCATCGGACATCGCGCAAGAACTTTATCTCGGCTTCGTCCTGGATCGCAAATCTGAGCGGATCATGATCGTCGCTTCTGCTCATGGCGGGATGGAGATTGAGGACCTTGCGGAAAACGACCCCAATTCTCTACGCCGGATGACGATTGATCCGGCTGCAGGTCTGTCCGAGTTTCAAGCCCGCGAACTGGCCTTCCAACTGGGGTTGAAGGGGGGGCAGATTGCTCAGATGGTCACGATTCTGCGGGCCTGTTACCGCGCTTACCGCGATCTGGATGCGGTGATGGTGGAGATCAATCCGCTCGTCGTAACCCGCTCGGGCGATCTGGTGGCGCTGGATGCCAAAATGTCGTTTGACACAAACGCTCTGTTCCGCCAGCCGCAAATTGCCGAACTTCGCGACCGCAGCCAGGAAGACCCGCGCGAAAGCACCGCGGGAGATCATGGGCTGTCTTATGTCGGTCTGGCGGGCGATATCGGCTGCATTATCAATGGCGCCGGTCTGGCAATGGCCACGATGGACATGATCAAACTGGCGGGCGGCGAGCCCGCCAATTTTCTGGATATCGGCGGGGGTGCCAGCCCTGAACGCGTGGTACGGGCGTTTCGGACGGTGCTGGCGGATGGCAATGTCTCGGTCATTCTGGTCAATATTTTTGCGGGGATCAACCGTTGTGACTGGGTCGCGCAAGGGGTTGTACAGGCGTATAAAGAGGTCGGGCTGACCATCCCGGTCGTCGTGCGTTTGGCAGGCACCAATGTCGAGGAAGGCCGCGCCATCATCGACAACTCCGGCCTGCCCCTGATCTCCGCCGACAGTCTGGCCGAGGCCGCCGCCGCCGCCGTCGCCGCCCGCCCCCTTGTAGCCGCCTGAAAGAGGACATCATGGCCATTCTCATCACCGAAACCACCCGCATCATCGTGCAGGGCATGTCGGGTCGCATCGGATCGTTCCATGCTGCCGACATGATTCGCCACGGCACCACTGTCGTGGGCGGCGTCACCCCCGGCAAAGGTGGCGAAAGCGTTTTGGACCGCCCCTTGTTCAACACCGTGCGCGAGGCGGTCGAGGCGACAGGGGCAGAAGCCTCGCTGATCTTTGTGCCGCCACCCTTTGCGGCGGATGCCATCATGGAGGCGGCGGATGCCGGTATACGCACGGCGGTGTGTGTGACCGACGGTATTCCAAGTCAGGATATGATGCGGGTCAAGCGGTTTCTGCGCCGCTATCCGGTGGAGCGGAAGCTGAGGCTGATCGGGCCGAATTGTGCGGGCGTGATCTCGCCCGGGTTGGGCTTTATGGGGATCATGCCGCCGCATATCTACATGCCGGGACGGATCGGCGTCGTGGGGCGGTCGGGCACCTTGGGCTATGAAGCGGCGGCGCAGATGAAGGCTTTGGGGATCGGCATATCGACCTCGGTCGGCATCGGCGGTGATCCGATCAACGGGTCAAGCTTCCGCGACATTCTGGAACTGTTCGAGGCGGACCCCGACACGGATGCCATCATGATGATCGGAGAAATCGGCGGCCCACAGGAGGCAGAGGCTGCCGCTTATGCGCGGGACTACATGAAAAAGCCGGTCGTAGCCTATATCGCGGGCCTGTCGGCGCCTAAGGGGCGCAAGATGGGTCATGCGGGGGCGATTGTGTCGGCGTTCGGCGAAAGCGCGCAGGAGAAGGTCGAGATTCTCAGCGCGGCAGGCATCACTGTAGCCCCGAACCCATCATCCATGGGGGTGACAATGGCGACGGTGCTTGCGCGACGCAGGGCCGCCTGAACGGTCTTGCAGCACCTGATCCGAAACAGATTGACTTTTGTGCACCTCGTATCGCCCCAAAAGATCAATTGCTAAGACAACGCCCATTCTGGTTGAAGATGCGCGTGCGAAGGTCTGGTGCCAGTCGTGGACAGATGCGGGATTTGTCCCATATCCGTGACCGCTGCGGCTATGACCAGCGCAACTTTGATCCTGAAATCAGATCTTCTGAATGGTGTCGGGTGGTAGTGGTACCTTATCGAATGAATCGTGCTGCATTCCCTTCCAGCTCCTTTCGTTTTTTCTCACTCAACGCAGAGGGGGTTTGATAAGTTGGTAAGAATAATGGAGCGACCAGAACTGAAATGGTGCAGACGACCCATCTCGACCAGACCCGCGGCTTCCAAACGGGGCTCCTCTGATGGCCCGCCGTGCCAACAAGAGTGAGACATTACCTGTCTGAAGTTTACACTCCAGTGCGAAGGAGATCGATCCCATGGTTGAACCGCCCCGGCTTTACCGGAGGGCAAAACTCTC
>JBBQGU010000014.1:0-23255 GCA_038323315.1 Rhodobacterales bacterium
TCGCCCGGCTTTGGCGACAGCAACTGGACCGACATCATCAGTGAATTGCGTCTGGCCGGATGGTCAGGCTCGATCGACATCGAGGGCTGGCATGACCCGGTTTACCGCGACGCGCTGGAAATGACCGGGCAGGTCCATGCGCTGGCCCATCTGAAAACGGCCCGGGGCGGTGATTTTATCGCCAACCCGGACTGACGAAAGCGGCAAGATCCAAACAATGGACGGCCGTCCCTGATTGGACTGCACGCCGGCAAGCCCGGCTCAATGGAGGAGGAACACGATGACTGGAATTTCCAAGCACCTTTTGTTGACCGGTGCTGCTTTGGTTGCGATCGTTGCTGCGACCAGCAGCGCACAGGCCCAGGCCCTGCGCGACAACTGGTGCAAAGACGTCAAGATCCGCTTTTTCGTAGGCGGGGCGGAAGGCGACGGTTTTGCCAATATCGTCTTTAACGGCGCAAAGCAGGCCCAGGCCGACACGGGCGCGCAGGTCGATTTCATCTTTTCGGGATGGTCATCGGAAAAGATGATCCAGCAGTTGCGCGAGGCGGTCGCCTCGGCACCTGACGGCATCGCCATGATGGGCCATCCGGGGCCGGATTCCATCGAACCCCTTGCGGAAGAGGCAGCCAAGACGGGCATCTTGATGATGTATCAGAACGTCGACGTGCCCACGGTCCGCGCCAAGTTCGGCGGCGGCTATGTCGGTGCCAACCTTTCGCCGCAGGGCTATGCCTTGGGGGCCGAAGCCGCCCGCATGTCGGGCCTGGGTGCCGGGGATCAGGCCATCGTGGTGGCCGACTGGTCGCAGGAAAACCGGGTGATCCGCGAGTTGGGGACGGTCAAGGCGTTGGAAGATGCCGGGCTTACGGTCATCAAGCTGACCACCTCGCCCGAAATGGCCGGCGATCCGAACCTGGCCATTCCGGTGATCAGCGCGGGCATGCTGGCCAATCCCGATGTCAAACTGATCGCCTATCCGGGTGGCCAGATGCTGGGCAACGCACCGACCTATATGGAGGCTGTCGGCAAGAAGCCGGGCGAAATTTTCAACATCGGTTTCGACACCAGCGCGCAGATCGTCGAGGCGTTCAACAACGGCTGGGTCCAACTGACCGCCGACCAGCAGCCCTTCATGCAGGGCTACATGCCGATCCTTAGCCTGTGCCAACAAAAGGTTTACGGTCTGGGCGCAATCAGCGTCGATACCGGGGCAGGTTTTGTGACCAAGGAATCGGTTGGGGCTGTGGCCGACCTTGCCATCGAAGGCTTGCGCTGACCTAAGGCAGGCGGGGCGGCTCTGGCTGCCTCGCCATCCATTTCCACCCGCAACCGGAGCAACCCCTTGGGCAACCGACTTATCGAACTGCGCGAGATCAAGAAGTCGTATGGCAACGTCTTTGCTGTCGGTGGCGTCAACATGCATATCGACAGTGGCGAGGTCGTGGGGTTGCTGGGCGACAATGGTGCCGGAAAATCGACGCTGATCAAGATATTGGCAGGGGCGGTCAAGCCGACATCGGGCGAAATTCTGGTGCGCGGTGCCCCGGTTCAGGGCTGGAGTGCGGGAAAATCCCGCGCGTCAGGCATCGAGACGGTGTTTCAGGACCGCGCCTTGGCAGTGCAGCAAACCATCGTGCGCAACATCTTCATGGGCCGCGAGATCACCACCTCGTTCGGCTTTCTCGACGTCCAGAAACAACGATCCGAGGCGGAACGGCTGATGCGGGAAATCGGCTTTACTTCCAAGGTCTTCTCGCCCGACTCGATCGTGGGCCAACTGTCGGGTGGCGAACGGCAGGGCGTGGCCATCGCGCGCGCCATCTACAACAAGGCCGACCTGATCATCCTGGACGAGCCGACCACGGCCCTGTCCCTGACCGAGACCGAAAAGGTCTTTCGCTTCGTCCGCAATGTCCGCGAAAGCGGCCGCTCGATCCTGTTCATCGGCCATAACATTCACCACGTCTTCGACATTGCAGACCGCTTCGTGGTTCTGGACCGTGGCCGCGTCTCGCTGGAGATCACCAAGGCCGAGGTCAAAAGCGCCGACCGCCTGATCGCCTTCATGGAACATATCGCACATCCAACCGGGCCGAACCCCCTGGACACATTCCAAGCCAAAAGCGGAGCCGCCCGATGACTGACACACCCGAACCTTCAAACCGGTCCATCGAACTGAGCCCGCTCCGCCGGTTTATCCTGTCGAACCGGGCCTCGATTGGTACGCTTGCGGTGTTTGTCGTGATGATGGGCCTGTTCTTCATCGGCAATCCACGGGTCTTTTCCGACTACCGCATTTACTATTCGGTATTGACCACCTTGCCGGTGGCGATATTCGTCGTGGTCCCCATGGTCTTTCTTGTGACGGTGGGCGAGATCGACCTGTCGTTCCCCTCGGTCATGGCGCTGTCGGCCTGGGTCTTTGCGCTGGGCGTCAAGTCGGGCTTCGACCCCTTCCTCAGCATCGCCGCGGGCGTGGCCGCCGGCACTCTGACCGGGGCCGTGATTGGTGGGATTGTGGTTTATGGCGGCCTGTCCTCGCTCGTGGCAACGCTGGGACTGAACTTTCTGATCCGGGGTGCGATCATGATTGCCACCGGTGGCATTTCAATCGCCGTCGTGTCGCTGAAGAACACCGTCGCCTACCAGATCTTTTCCGGAACGATAGCGGGCTTTCCGGTGCAGATGCTGTGGGCCACGTTGTTTGTGATGGTTTCCATCGTCTTGTTCAACCGGCACAGGTTCGGCGCCCGCATCCACTGTGTCGGTGACAATCCCGACAGCGCCGAGCAGATGGGCATAGATAGCAAAAAGATCCGGGTCTATGCCTTTGTCTTCATGGGCCTTGGGGCGGCTCTGGCGGGCATATTCTCGACGATGATCAACTTTACCTGGTGGCCGACTGCGGGCGATTCCTATCTGCTGCCAACCTTGGCTGCCGTTTTTGTCGGTGGCACCCCAACCTGGGGCGGCATCGGCACAATCTTTGGTGGCACCATCGGGGCCGTGATCGTATCCTTCATTCAGGTCGGGATCATCTCGGCAGGTCTGGACGGGTTTTACGTGCAGTTCTTCAACGGTCTGATCATCATCCTGTCGCTGCTTGGTCACAGGTGGAACCAGGTCCGCTACCGTTAACGTCGAGAGACAGATGTTTTCGCCGCAGCTGACTTGCATATACCGATCAGAATTTGTGTCAGGGCTGTCTCAGGCCTGACGCTATCGACCTTGACCGACTTTTAACTCGACCGACCGACGCTCATCGCGTCTTTTGGTCTTTGTCAAACGGCGTCGTTGCTTTTGAGCGGACGGTCGCCAGAACCGGCTCTTGGTAGGATTGGGTCTTTTGTACCGATTTATGCGATATATCATCGTGTCGCGCACAAAATTCCCGCGACCGGGGTCCTTTAAGCAAAACGAAACTTGCCGGTTCAAGTGAAGGTCCGGTACGTCCTTGCAGAGGCAATCCCCCTTGCAGATCAATCCGTTCTCCTCTTTGGTGCGACCGGCCATTGGTGGTCACAAAGGGGCCATCGCGGCGGCCCATCCTCTGGCGACGGGGGCCGGTCAAAACATGCTGGCCAGAGGCGGTTCTGCCATCGACGCGGTGATTGCGGCGCAGGCGATGCTGGCCGTGGTGTCGCCCGATGCCTGCGGGGTGGGCGGCGATGGCTTGGTTCTGGTCCATGCGCTGGGGGAGGCTGCGGTGGCCATCAACGGCGCCGGCCCGTCGGCGGGCATGGCGGAAGCCTTTGTGACGACCGGAGGGGGTAGTGTGGCAGTGCCCGGTCTGGTCGACGGCTGGGCACAGATGCACGCGCGCTGGGGGCAGATTGCCTTGGGCGAGTCCCTCGCCCCAGCCATCGAGGCTGCCGAGGCGGGCGTCGTTGTCAGCCGGGCCCTGGCCGAGGCGCGTCGGGCCCAAATGGCGCGGCTTTTGGCGGGTGGGGCCGGGGATTGGGCGTTGATGACGCTTGAAGCCGGCGAGATCTTTCGCCAGCCCGCCCTTGCGCGGACGTTGCGCCAGATTGCGTCGGACGGTCCTTCTGCCCTTTATAGTGGCCCGTTGGCCGACGCAATCGCCCGGGCGGTACAGCATTCTGGGGGGGCGTTGAGCGTCACCGATCTGGCCCGGCCCGCCGCGATCGTGAGCGCGCCGATATCGTTGCAATTTGGCGCTGCCGTTGTGCACGTGCAGCCCCCCGCGTCGCAGGGTGTCCTGCTGGCGATGGCGCTGCACGGTTGGTTGCGCGGTGGATATGGCGCAACTGCGCCGCTGGCGCATCTGGGTGTGGAGTTGACACAAGCCGCATTTTCCTTGCGTGACGAGGTGAAACAGGGCGCGGGGTTGCTGGAACAACTCCCGGAAATCGATCAGGACCGCGCGGCAGGGCTTGGTGGACCGCGCGCCTATCTGCACACGGCGGGCGTCGCAGCCTCCGACGCGTCGGGGTTGGTGGCGGCGTCGCTGGTCAGCGTATTTGACGATTTCGGCTCGGCGGTGTTCGTGCCCGAGGGTGGGTTTACCCTGAACAACCGGGCCGGTGGCTTTACCAGTGGCGGCAACGCCTTTGCGCCGGGCAAGCGGCCCATTCACACCTTGGCACCTGTCATCGTCGAAATGGCGGGCAACGTGGTGGCCCTGTCGACCCCCGGTGCGGATGGTCAAGTGCAGACCCTGCTGCAAATCCTGCTGGACTGGCTGGTGTGCGGACGGTCGCTGCCCGAGGCGGTGTCCGCCCCGCGGTGGCGCAGCGAGAACAACCGCCTGCTGGTCGAGGCAGGCCACCCGGCACGCGACGATCTGATCCGGCGCGGACATGATGTTGTAGATGTAAGTGCGGGCGACATGCGCTTTGGTGCGGTAACGATGGCGGGCATGTGGGACGGGCAACCCTTTGCGCTGGCCGACTGGCGCCGGATGACATGGGCCGGGGTGGCGTGATGGCAGCGGGGCCGGTGGAGTTTCAGGGGCTATGCATGACCCAGATGCGCGACCGCCCCGGCATAGATTGCAATGCAGTCCAGAAAATCCTGCCGCAGCACGTAGTCATCCACACCCGAGGCAAGTTCGGGCTGGGGGCCGTAACACACCGCCGGAACACCAAGCGCGCGCCAGCGGGCGGCGTCCGAGGCAGGCAGGCGGGTTACATCGGCTGGCACGGACCCGCGTACGGTTATGGCCATCTGTCGCACCGCCTCGGCGACGATCGCGGCTGGATCGGACCAGTTCGCGTCCCACCCCTTGACCAAATGCCACGACAGCCCTTCACTGCACAAGGCGTCCAAACGTGCGGCAACCTCGGGCAGGGTCAGGCCGGGCGGCAGGCGCAGATCGATATCAGCCTCGGCTTGCGATACGGCAGGGCTGAAGCCTTGCCCGCCTGCGATGCGGCCGATATTGGCCGACAGCCGCGTGCCTTCGGCATTGGTGGCGTGGTTCAGGCTGGGCAACGGCGGCGTGACGCGCAGGTCGTTCCAGCGGTCGATGACGGTCAGCGCGGCGGCCAGCCGGGCTGTGGCCGCACTGCCCCGCGTCGTCAGCATGCCTTGCCCGACGCGACCTGCGGCGGCAAGACGGACCCACATCAGGCCCTTTTCCGCCACGGCGAGGTTCATGGCGCCCGGCCCTTCGCCACAGATCAGGTGATCGCCGCGCAGGTCGGGGCGGGCCGTCAGCAGATGCGCGGCACCATCAGGACCGAACACGCATTCGTCGGCGACAAGGCTGAGGATTGTCGTGCCCCGCCACTGGTCGCGCGCCAGATCGAGCCGCCGCAGCGCCATGATCATCGCGGCGGCTGCCCCTTTCATGTTGCCGGTTCCAAGGCCGCACAGGCGGGGGCCGGCCTCGGTCAGGTCATGCACCGGCACGGTCCAAGCCGACAGGTCGCCCGGCGGCACGGTGTCGAGATGCGCGTTAAGATGCACGACCGGCCCCGGACCGTTGTCCAGGCGCACGACAATGTTCGGCTTGGCGGGATCGATTGCGATGACTTCGGCGTTCATTCCGTGAAGGGCATCCAGGGCCGCCAGCACTGCGCGTGTGGTATCGCCGGGTGGGTTGATACTGTCGGCCTGCACAACAGCGCGCAGCAACGCGGTGGCGCGGGTGGCCTCGGTCTGATCGGGGGGGGCTGCGAGCGTCATCAGGGTGTCTCCGGTCGCCATACTGCGACAGGTCTTAAGATTGGACGCAAGGGAAAATCTCCATGAACCAGCAACTGTTACACGGAAAAACCGCGTTGATCACCGGGGCGGGGCGGGGCATCGGGCTGGCGGTGGCGCAGGCCTATGCGGGCCATGGTGCCCGCGTCATCCTGACAGATCTGGACCCCACGACGACCGAGGCCGCGGCGCAGGGCCTTCCGGGTGCGAGGACGCTGACCTTTGGTGTTACCGACGAGGCGGCAACCGAAGCCGCGTTCGACCGGCTGGGTGCCGAGGGCTGGATGCCGGATGTCGTGGTGCCGAATGCCGGGATATTGCATCTGGAGGAGATTTCAACCCTGCCTGCCGACCGGTTCCGCGCCGTGATCGAGGTCAATCTGACCGGCGCGTTTCTGACCGCACGGGCAGCGGCGCGCCGAATGACCGCCGGTGGACGGATCATCCTGACATCGTCGTTGTTCGGGCTGCGCGGCGGGGCGCAGAATGCGGCTTATTCGGCCTCCAAGTTCGGGATGGTGGGGCTGATGGAGTCGATGGCTGCCGATCTTGCGCCACGCGGCATCATGGTCAATGCGGTCGCGCCCGGACAGATCGCGACCGAGATGCTGGACAAGCTGGTGGCGGACCGGCTTGCGATGGGTCTGCCGGACCCGCGCGAAAGGCTGCGGGCGCGGATTCCCATGGGACGGCTGGGCACGACGGAGGAGTTGGCGGGCACCTATGTCTGGCTCGCCTCGGCACTGTCGGGTTATGTCACGGGACAGACCATTGCCGTCGATGGCGGCTGGCAAGTCGGATGACACAGATGCAGACACCTGACACACCGACCGATGTGCGCCGCCTTTTCGTGCTGCTGTGCGGGTTCGAGATCATTCCCAAAAGCATTTCCACCCGTGACCGACACGCCGACATCGTGATTTCGGTGCCCATCACAGCCTATCTGCTGGATACGGCACACGGCTGGGTGCTGTTCGACGCCGGGTTGGATGAGGCCAATCTGCGGGACCCCCGTCTGCTGGATAAACTGTATCTGTCAAAGGGATGGAACCCGCCGCCCTTGGTCTGGCCGATGCATGAGATGGGTGCGCAGCTTGCTGCATTAGGGCTGACATTTGGCGACATCTCACGGGTGATCCTGTCGCATCTGCATGCCGACCATTCGGGGCACCTGAAGCGGATGCCGCAAGCGAGGCTGACAATCCAGCGGGCCGAATATGATCATGCCTTCTCAGGCCGGGCCCCTGCTTCGTGGTTTCCAACGGATTATGACCTGCCGGGTCTGCAGTGGGATGTGATCGAGGGCGATTGCGACATCATGCCCGGACTGCGGACCATCAGCACGCGTGGGCATGCGCCGGGGCATCAATCGCTGGTGGTTGATCTGCCCAACACCGGGCGAGTGATACTTGCGGGCGATGTAGGCGACCTGATGGAGAATTTCCGCTACGAGGTGCTGCCGGGGGAGTCTTGCGATGACGTTGCGGCGCTGGCGTCGATCCGCAGGATCAACGCCATGGTGGATGAAGGTGCATTGCTGTTCCTGACGCATGACCCCGAACTGCTGTTGACCGTGCGGCGGGCGCCGGACTGCTATGACTGATCCAGTCCTGTCCGTGCGTGATCTGCGTGTGACGCTGCACCGCGACGGTGTGGCGAATTGCGTTCTGGATGGCGTGTCGTTCGACGTGATGGCGGGCGGCATCACCGCGCTGGTCGGTGAAAGCGGGTCGGGCAAATCGACCATCGGATTGGCGACTCAGGGCCTGCTTGCCAGTGATGCCGACCCTCGCGTGACAGGATTGATCATGCTGGCCGGCACCGAGGTTGTGGGGGCTGCCGCACCCGTGCTGCGTCACATACGTCGCAATCTGGTGCGGATGGTGCCGCAAGACCCGTTGGCGGCGCTGAACCCGGTGATGCGTGTGGGCCGCCAGTTGCACGAAGGTGCCGCCCCCGGCCAGCGCCCCGAGGACTGGTTGCCGCGGGTCGGCCTGCCCGATGTTGCCCGGATCATGGCGGCCTGGCCACATCAGTTGTCGGGCGGACAGCGGCAACGCGCCCTGATCGCCATGGCGATGATGTCGGGCGCACCCCTGATCGTGGCGGACGAGCCGACCACGGCGCTGGATGTGACGGTGCAGGCACAGATCCTGGGTCTGTTGCGGCAGTTGGCGCGGGATCAGGGGACTGCCGTGCTGTTCGTGACCCATGATCTGGGCGTCGCCTCCGAACTGGCCGACCAGATCGTCGTGCTGTATGGCGGGCGCGTGGCGGAACAGGGGGCCGCGCTTGCGGTGCTGCGCGCGCCGCGCCACCCCTATTCCCGCGCGCTGCTGGCGTCGCGGTTCGACCTTGCCGCCGACCGGGCCTGTCCGCTGCCCGTGACACCGGGCGATCCGCCCGGCCCCGCCGCGGTGCGGACCGGCTGCGCCTTTGCGCCGCGCTGCCATTGGGCGATTGCGGTCTGTCGTGACGTGACACCCCCGCTGGCAGCGCCGGACAGTACCGGCACGCAGGTTGCCTGCCACCGGGCCGAGCAGGTTCGCACAGCCACCACGCCCGCATCCCCCAACTGGCCCATCGTGCCTGTCGGCACCGAAACCGCGCTGCGGCTGACCGGCGTGTCGCTGTCGTTCGGCAAGTTGACCATCCTTCAGGGCCTGAACCTGTCGGTCTGCAAGGGCGAGGCTGTGGCGCTGGTCGGCCTCAGCGGATCTGGCAAATCAACGATCCTGCGGCTGGCTGCGGGCCTGTTGCGGCCTGATGCCGGGCAGGTTCACGTCGCAGGCGGACCACCGCAGATGGTGTTTCAGGATGCGATGTCCTCGCTGACGCCGTGGCTGACCGTGGGCGAGCAACTGGCCGAGCGGTTGCGCCCGCAGCGTTTGCCCCGCGACGTGGTGCGGCAGCGGGTCGAGGCGGCGCTGGCCGAGGTCGGTCTGCCCGCCGTTGCCGCCCGCGCCCTGCCACGCGAATTGTCCGGCGGGCAGGCGCAACGCGTCGCAGTGGCGCGCGCCATCGTGGTGCCGCCTGACGTCTTGCTGTGTGACGAGCCGATCAGCGCGATGGATGTCTCGCTGGCGGCGCAGACGCTGAACCTGCTGGGCGATGTCCGGCGTCGGTTGGGCATGGCGATGGTGTTCGTCACGCATGATCTGGCCGCCGCCCGGATCATTGCCGACCGGATCGTCGTGCTGGATGGCGGGCGGATCGTCGAAGACGGCGCTGCCGAGACTGTGGTGTCGCAGCCGGTGTCCGTGCAGGCCCGCAACCTGATTGCCGCAACACCGCGTGTGCGGGAGGGCGTATTGGCATGATACCGGCCTTTCGCCGCATGGGTCTGCCCGAACGCATGGCGTTTGTCATGCTGGGCATCATCACTCTGGTGGCGCTGTTGGCCCCTTGGCTGACCCCCTATGACCCGTTCATCCGGGTGGCCCCGCCGTTTCTGCCGCCGTCGATGGCACATCTGTTCGGCACCGACGAGATCGGCCGGGATCTGTTGTCACGCGTGATCCTGGGGGTTCGGCTGACATGGTTGCCGGGGCTTGCGATCATCGTCATCAGCCTGTGCCTGGGTGCGGCGATCGGCCTGATTGCGGGGGCGATGGGCGGTTGGGTCGATATGGCGCTCAGCCGCCTGACCGACCTGTTCCTTGTGCTGCCCTCGACGCTGATCGCGCTGGCCGTCGTGGCGGCATTGGGGCCGGGATTGGTCAACACGCTGATCGCCATCGTGATTTTCTGGTGGCCGTGGTATGCGCGCACGACCCGCGCCGAAATCATGGCGCAGGCCGCCCGACCGCATGTCGAGGCGGCGCGCTTGTCAGGGGTCGGCGGGGCGCGTCTGTTGTGGCGCTATCTGCTACCCGGCGCAGCGCCGACCTTGTTGGTGACGGCCACGCTGGATGTGGCGAATGTCGTGCTGATCCTGTCGCTGTTTTCGTTCCTCGGCCTCGGCCTGCCTGCCCCCGCGCCGGAACTGGGCGCGATGACGGCGCGCACGCTGGACAATCTGACGGTGCAATGGTGGCTGCCGATCATGCCGGCCTCGGTCATCTTCGTGCTGTGCCTTGCCGCGAACCTTGCAGGCGACGGGTTGCGTTCCGTCATGCGGGGGGTGTGATGCTGGGCTGGTTTTTCCTGCGGCGCATGGTCGGGTTGATCGCGGTTCTGGGGATCATGAGCCTGATCGTCTTTGTCCTGCAAAGCATCATTCCCGCCGATCCCGCCCGCGCGCTGGCCGGACCCAACGCCCCTGCCGCCGTGGTCGAGGGGTTGCGCGAACGTCTGGGCCTCAATCAGCCGGTTCTGGTGCAATACGGAAATTATGTCTGGCGTGTGCTGCACGGCGATCTGGGCATGTCGGTGCGGACCCGCCAGCCGGTCGCGGCCGATATCGCGACCTATGCGGCAGCGTCGCTGGAACTGATGCTGGCGGCATTGCTGTTGGGGGTCGGCATGGGGGCGGGTGTGGCGTCGTTGCAGCACCTGTTCCGGCGCGCAGCCTTTGCGCGGGTCGTCCTGTTGGCGCTGGGCTCGGTGCCGATCTTTCTGTCGGCGCTGCTGCTGGTCTGGCTGTTCTGGTTCCAGCTTGACTGGTTGCCGGGCGGCGGGCGGATCGGCATCCGCAGATTTGCCGGACCGACCGGGTTCATGCTGCTGGACGGCATTCTGCTGGGCCGCATGGACGTGCTGGTCAGCGCGCTGCGCTACATGGTGCTGCCCGCGTTGACACTGGCAATACCGATTGCGGTTGCGATAGCCCGCAGCATCACCTCGTCGCTTGAAACCACGGTCCAGCAACCGTTCAGCCCCTTGCCGCGCGCGCCTCGGCGGCGGCACCTTTGGCGATGATCGGGTTGCAGGTCGGCCTGTTGTTTGCCAACCTGCTGATTGTCGAGCGTGTGTTTGCCTGGCCGGGCCTTGGGCTTTACACGGTGCAGGCTTTTGCGTCGTCCGACCTGCCTGCGGTCCTTGGCGTGTCGCTGGTCTTTGGTGCGTTCTACGTTTTCGTCAACATCCTGATCGATCTGGCGCAAGCGGCGCTGGACCCGCGTGTCAGGCTTGCATGAAGCGCGCTATTTCCAGCGCACCGTCCCGAAGTCGATGTTGCCTGCGGGCCACGGGGTGCGCTGGCCCAGATCGACCAAGCCCTCGCCGTGAACGACCACATCCTGAATGTCGGCGAACGGAATGAACTGCCCCGCATCGAACCACATCTGCCCCGCCTGTGCATAGGCTGCATCACGGGCTGCGCGGTCGGTCAGGCTGCCCGCAGATGCAGCGATAGTGTCCGCCGCCGGCAGCGACACCTTGAACAGGTTCAGCGGCGCATCGGTGACATAGAATACCGATGACTGATTTTCGGGGTGTGCGGCATCCGGTGACTGGCGGGCCAGAACCAGATCGGGGGCGGCTTGCGGGTTTTCGGTCATGGCATAGATCGCTCCGACGGGCATGACGGTGACCGTCGCGTTCACCCCGATACCGGTCAGTTCCGCCACCATCAGATCGGCGGCACGTTCGACATTCGCCGTCTCTTCGCTGGAATAGCCAATGGTCATTTCCACCTGACCGGCCTTGGCGACCGCCGCGCGTGCGGCTTCGATGTCGGTCGGAAAGGTGATGGGGGTGGCGGGCAATAGCATGGCCGCCGGAAACAGCGATTGGGCCGAGGTGGCATAGCCCGCAAAGGCGTCCTTGACCCATCTGTCGGGATTGACGGCGGTCAAAACCGCATTGCGCAGGGCAGTATCTGCCAATGGCCCGGTCGGGTTGACAAAACCGGTCAGCAGCGACATCGACGGCGACGCCGTGACCGTCACGCCAGCCGGCAGGGCCGCCAACTGCTCCCACGGATAGTTTGCGGGAACGGCGTCAATCTCCTGCGTGCGCAGTTGCAACAGTTGCTGGCCGACATCCGGCACGATGGGCACTTCGATGCGGGCGAAATAGGGCGCTGCGCCGTGGTAATCGTCGAACCGTTCCAGCACCATCATCTGCCCGCGCGTGAACTCGGTCAGCCGGAAGGGGCCGGTGCCGACCGCGTTGTCGACAAGCCAGGTCTTGCCGCCATCGCTGCCCGCGTGTTCGGTCAGGGCGGCGGGGCTGATCACCTTGGGTCCCCACGGGCTTGCCAGCGCATCGAGGAAAGACGGCTGGGGGGCCTTCAGGGTGATCACCAGCGTTTGCGCGTCCGGTGCGTCGATCGTGGCAACGTTTGCCAGAAAATACCCCAGGATCACATCGCCCGAAATCCGGCGTTCGAACGAGGTCTTGATCGCCGCTGCATCCGCCGGTGTGCCGTCATGGAACAGCATGCCGGGATTGATCTTGAACGTGTAACCCTTGCCGTCATCCGACACCTGCCATGACGCCGCCAGAAGCCCGGTTATTTCAGTGCCGCCCGGCACATATTCCACCAGACCTTCATAGACGTTGTTGATGGCGCTCAACCCGCCGACCTCGAAAGCGTTGTCGGGATCGAACGATCCGATATCGGCAACATAAGGCACGCGCAGGACATCCTGCGCCAACACCCCATGCGACGCTGTGACGGCCAAGGCCAAGGACAGCATAAACTTAACCGGCGATGTCATCGCATAACCCCCTATGAACTGAAAAGGCCCAATTGCTGACCTTAATTCACAAAACATGCATCGGCAGGCAAAATAATTGCATGTTTGGGCACCGCCACGCACAAAATCTGCAATGGTCGCGGGTTTTGCCGCTCAATCGATCGGAAGTTCGAATCCGACCTTGACGCGGTCCATCACCACCATCGTCTCGAACCGGCGGACATTGCGGTTGGAAAACAGAAAGCGTTCGACAAAAGCGTCATAGGCCTCCATCGATTTGGCCGTCATGATCATCACGAAGTCGCTTTGGCCGGTGACGTAATAGCACTGCATGATCTCGATGTTCTCACGGCATGCGCGCTTGAACTCGGAAATGACATGGGTATGTTCATGCTCCAGCGTGACGGTCACGATCATGGTGATCCGCCGACCCACCACCTTAGGATCGATCACCGCGATTTCGGCTTGGATCACGCCTGCCTCGCGCAGGGCCGACAGGCGGCGATGACAGGCCGAGGGCGAAAGCCCGACCAGATCCGACAACTCGTTCGCGGTCAGACGGGTGTTGCGCTGAATGTGGAGCAGGATTTTCCGGTCAAAACTGTCCAGGTCCATGCGGGATATTTTCCATTCATCCGGGTTGTACGCGCAGAATAGTTGTCGAAACAGGCGTGCTTTGCAAGAATTGAACGCGACATGCGGGCTTAATGTTCCCCACCGCAACGGAGACAAGCCCCATGCAGCTTTCGCGCCCAGACCTTTTGACCGCTTACCGGCAGATGCGGACGATTCGTGCATTCGAAACCAGCGTCTTTGCCGAGGCGCAGGCCGGTCGCGTGCCGGGGTCCACCCATCTGTATGCCGGGCAAGAGGCGGTGGCCGTTGGCGTCTGCATGGCGCTGAAGCCGGGCGACAACATCGCATCGACCCACCGCGGCCATGGCCATTCGATCGCCAAGGGCTGCGAGGTCGGCCCGATGATGGCCGAAATCATGGGCAAGGCGACAGGCACCTGCAAGGGCAAGGGCGGCTCGATGCACATCGCCGACCTTGAAAAGGGCATGCTTGGGGCCAACGGCATTGTCGGCGGCGGGCCGCCCATCGTGTGCGGTGCCGCACTGTCCGCCAAGGTTATGGGCACCGGGGCAATCGCCGTCTGCTTTTCCGGCGACGGCGCGGTCAATCAGGGCACGACGGCGGAATCGCTCAATCTGGCGATGGTGTGGCAGTTGCCGGTGGTCTTTGTCGTCGAGGATAACGGCTGGGGCGAGGCGACATCCTCGGCCTTCGCCACGGCGGGCGACATCGTGAAACGGGCGCAAGGCTATGGCATGCGCGCCGAAAAGGTCGATGGCCTGTCCTTGTCCGATGTGTACGAGGCGATGCGCGGCGCTGCCGATCATGCCCGCGCCGGTCTTGGTCCGGTGCTGCTGCATATCACCACCGAACGGTTCTATGGGCATTTCAACGGCGATACCGACAGCTACCGATCCGACGCGTTCAAGGCCGATCAGCGGGCAAACCGGGACTGTCTGGAGCGCCTTCGCCGCATGATGACCGAGGGGGCGCTGGCCGAACCGGGTGAGATCGACGCCATCGACGCCGAAGTGGACGCGTTGATGGCAGAGGTCGTGCGCGATGCAAGGGCTGCCCCCGAACCGGATGTCAGCAGCCTGACCACCGATGTTTATGTCGCATATGAGGGGCGCATCTGATGCCGCAAAAGACTTTTCGCGCCGCCCTGAACGAGGCGCTGCATCAAGAAATGGCCGCCGATCCGCGTGTGGTGATCTTTGGCGAGGATATCACCGGCGGCAAGGGCGGCGACGGCGAAGAGGATGCCTGGGGCGGTGCCTTTGGCGTGTCCAAGGGTCTGCTGCATGCGTTCGGTCCCGGTCGCGTGCTGGACACGCCGATCACCGAAAGCGCCTTTGTCGGGGCGGCGGCGGGTGCGGCGCTGACCGGCCTGCGACCTGTGGTCGAGATCATGTTCGTCGATTTCATCGGGGTCTGTCTGGATCAGGTGATGAACCAGGCCGCCAAGTTCCGCTACATGTTCGGCGGCAAGGCCAGGACGCCCATGGTGCTGCGCGCGACCTTTGGCGGCGGGGCAAGGTCTGCCTCGCAGCACAGTCAGGCGCTGTATCCGATCTTTACCCATATTCCCGGCCTCAAGGTCGTCATCCCCTCCAACCCCGCCGACGCCAAGGGCCTGCTGATCCAGGCGATCCGCGACGACGACCCGGTGATCTTTCTGGAACACAAGATGCTGTATGACGAACAGGGCGAGGTGCCCGACCGGTCCTATGCCACGCCGTTCGGCGAGGCGCGCGTGGTGCGCGAGGGCAAGGATGCGACCATCGTGGCCTTGGGCCGGATGGTGGGGCGATCCGAACAGGCCGCCCGGATTTTGGCCGCCGAGGGTATTCAGGTCACCATCATCGACCCGCGTACCACCTCGCCGCTGGACGTTGACACCATCCTTGAATTTGCCGAACAGACCGGCCGTGTGGTGGTGGTGGATGAGGCCAGTCCGCGCTGCGGCATGGCCGCCGATATCGCAGCACTGATCGTCGAGGAGGCGTTCGACGCCCTGAAAGCGCCGATCATCAAGGTAACGCCGCCGCATACGCCCGTCCCCTATGCACCGGCGCTGGAGGATGCCTATCTGCCCAACGCCGAACGCATCGCCGCCGCCGTGCGCCGCGTGGTGGCCCACTGATGACCGACCGCATCCAGACGATCACGATGCCCAAATGGGGCATGACCATGACCGAAGGCAAGGTTGCCGAATGGCTGAAAGCGCCTGGCGACCGGATCGAACCCGGCGACGAGTTCGTCGAGATCGAAACCGAAAAGATCACCAATGTGGTCGAGGCTCAGGTGTCCGGCCTGTTGCGCCGCATTCTGGTGCAGCCCGGACAAAGCGGCCCCTGTGGCAGCATCATCGCCATTCTGGCCGAGCCTGATGTTTCCGAGGCCGAAATCGACGCGATTGCCGCCAGCGCGCCGGTGGAATCGGCGCCGGAAGGCGGCATGACGGCGAACCGGATCGAGGCTGCGGGATTCGGCCTGAACGTCATCAGCGCGGGCAATGGTGATGCCGCCCCCCTGATCTTGCTGCACGGGTTCGGTTCGGACGCGGCGAGTTGGATGTTCGTGCAAGAACCGCTGGCGGATGGGCGCAAGGTTCATGCCATTGATCTGCCGTCGCACGGCGCCTCGGACGTGGACGCCGATGTGGCGACGCTGGATGCGCTGGCGGATCGTGTGCAGGCAGTGATCGACAAGCTGGCACCCGGCACGTTCTATCTGGCGGGCCACTCGCTCGGCGGTCGACTGGCATTGCGGCTGGCATCGCGGTTGGGAACGCGCGTTCTTAGTGTGGTCCTGCTGGCGCCCGCCGGTCTGGGCAGCGCGGTGAACCCGCAATTCGTGCAATCTTTTCTGGCCGCAAACAGCCGCCGCCCGATGAAAGAGACGTTGCAGATGCTGGTCGCCGACCCCGGTGCCGTGACCTCGGACATGGTCGAGCGGGCCTTGGCGACCAAGCGGATGGATGGTGCTTCGGACGCGCTGGCCGCGATTGCTGCTGGGTGTCTGGGGCCGGATGCGACCGATGACGCGGGCGGCGACCGTGCGGCAGTGACTGTGCCTGTGCTGATCCTGTGGGGCGCACAGGATCGCATCATCCTGCCGCCAGCCAGCGGTGCCACATTGATCGCGGATGCGGGTCATATCCCGCACATGGAAGCCGCCGCGACCGTAACGCAATGGATCGCGCGGCATATCGGGGGCGCATCATGACCGGACTTCCGGGCCTGCGGGGCGCTGAACATATCGGGCTTACGGTGCCGAACCTTGCACAGGCGGCTGAGTTTCTGGTCGATGTGCTGGGGGCCGAGCGCGTTTTCGACGGCGGCGAGATCAGCGATCCGGAAACCGTCGTCGGCATTCTGGGCGCGCAACCGGGCGACAAGGCGGTCTATGCCTTCTTCCGGCTGGGCACCGGCCTTAACCTCGAAGTGTTCGAGTACACCACCGACGACCGCGGCAGGCATCCCGGCAACCATCAGTCAGGCGGCCACCACATCGCCATTTACGTCGACGACATCGGCCCCGCCGTGGCGCATCTGCGGGCGCATGGCGTCGACCTGGACGAACCGCAGTTCATCACGCAGGGCCCGGCTGCCGGGTCCCACTGGGTCTATTTCAAGACGCCTTGGGGTCTGCAGATGGAACTGGTCAGCTATCCGGGCGGCAAGGCCTATGAAGCGGACGCGCAAGTGCTGCTGTGGCACCCGCGTTTTCCCGGCCGATGAGCCCACACATGAGCCCGAGACATGAGGACGACATGACCGCCTACGCCTCCATTGGTTCCATCCCGCCGCGCGTTGTCCACAACGCTGCCGCAACGCCGCTTTTGACGCCAGATGCCGCCGCTTTGCTGACAGAAGCCGAACATCAGGCGGCCCGTCGCGAGATTACGTCCTGGCCGGGATATGCCGCGACGCCAGTCGTTGCTCTGTCTGGCGTGGCTCGCGCGGCGCACGTGGCAACGTTGGACTACAAGGATGAAGCGCACCGCTTTGCGCTTGCCAGCTTCAAGGCGCTGGGGGGTGCCTATGCGGTCTTGCGGATCTTGCAGGATGTGCTGGCACAAGACGGCATCACTGCGGATGCTGCTTCCCTGATCGCGGGCAAGCACCGGGACAAGGTCGCAGGTGTGACGGTTTGCTGCGCAACCGACGGCAATCACGGTCGGTCCGTAGCCTGGGGCGCGCAGATGTTCGGCTGTGCCTGCCGTATCTATATCCACGCCAATGTCTCGGCCGACCGCGAGGCCGCGATTGCGGCATTCGGCGCGGTGATGGTGCGGCTGGACGGCGATTATGATGCCTCGGTTCGCGCTGTTGCCCAGGATGCCGTGACCAATGGCTGGCATCTGGTGGCCGACACCAATGCGGGCGGCGGGTCGGATGCGATGCCGCGTCTGGTGATGCAAGGCTATACCCTGATCGTGGACGAGTTGATCGGCCAAATGGACCTGACCCCGACCCATGTGTTCATCCCGGCAGGCGTCGGCGGGCTGGCGGCGGCGATTGCCGGGCGCTGGGCGGTCGTCGCAGGTGCCGCGCGGCCGCGCATGGTGGTGGTCGAGCCGCAAGTGGCCGATTGCGTGTTCCGTGCGCTGCGCGACGGCGTGCCCAAGGCGCTGGACGGTGACGTCAACAGCTTCATGGCGTGCCTGTCCGCCGGCGAGGTATCGCCCGCCGCCTGGCCGATCCTGAAGGCTGTGGCAGATGACGCAGTTGCCATTTCGGACGGGTCGGCCATCGACACGATGATCGGCCTCGCGCAGGGGCGCTGGGGCGACGCGCCTCTGGTATCGGGCGAGTCTGGTTGTGCTTCGGTTGCGGCGGTGCTCGCCTTGGCGGATCACCCGGCCCTGCGCGCGGCACTGGGTCTGACCGCACAATCGCGCATACTTTGCATTGGCAGCGAAGGTGCCACTGCACCTGAAGTCTGGTCGTCGTTCACGCTGATCAGGCCCGAAGACGTCGCCGCAGAATGATGTGCGGGATTACGAACCGGCCCTGACGACGGGGGCGGAGATTTCAACAGCGGGGCCATGCGCCCCCACAGGGAAAGGTACGTGCAAATGAGTGGTCTGAAGGTTTGGGTGTCGCGCGCGATGCTGGCGGCCATTGTCGCCATAACAGCCGGGCAGGTGTCGGCGGACGTCATCAAGGAAATCAAGGAGCGCGGCGCGCTTCGCATCGGGGTCGCCGAAGGCCCTCCTTACCAGTTTCCCGATCCGGTCAGTGGCGAATGGGTCGGCATGAACATCGATCTGGCCAACGAAGCCGCCAAGATCATGGGCGTCAAGCTGGAGATTGTGCCCGCCACATGGGCGACGCTGGTGACGGGACTGGAAGTCGGTCAGTACGATGTCATCTTTGCCAACCTGTTTGCCACCCCGGAACGTGCGGTGTCGGTCGCCTTTACGCAGCCCTATGACACCTATGGCTTTCATGTGATGGTCAAGTCGGACAGCGCGATCACCTCGCTGGACCAGCTGAACGATCCTTCGGTGTCCTTTGCCGGTGTCGCTGGCACGGTCGAGGCGCAGTACCCGAAAGAACTTTATCCCAACGCTGTTGTCAACGAAATGGTCACCGATCAGGCCGGCGTCGGCTTTACCGCCGTCATTTCGGGGCAATCGACCGCATCCTTTGTCGATCCTGGCTATATGCGTATTCTAAAGGCGCAGAATCCCGATATGGCGGCGCAACTGCGGCTGCTGAACGGCGAGGATGCGCTGCTGAAGCCGGTGTCGCTGTCTTATGCGGTGCAATATGACGATCAGGATCTGCTGGGCTTTCTGAACGTCTTTATCCAGGACCGCCGTGCCAATGACGCTCTGGTTCCTCTGCGCAACAAGTGGTTCGACAACATGGCTGCGAAGTAAGGCAATGGTTCAGTCCGCACCTCAGACATCCCCCCCCCGACTGCTGCGTGTTGCGCTGCTGGGTGCGGGTGCGCGAGGTGCGGACTGGCTGACGGTACTGACCCGTCACGATGCAGCGGACCTCGGGGTCATGCTGTGCGGGATATGTGATCCCGATGCTGTCAGGGCGGTTCAGACCGCAAGCGGCTTGGCCAGATCCGAGACGGCAGACTGCAACGACCTACCCGCTTTGCTGACGCTGTCACCCGATATCGTGGTAGACGCGACCTCGCCCCTGGCCAGGTTTTCCGCCACCCGCGTGGCGATGCGCGCCGGGGTTCACGTTATTTGCGATCCACCCCTTGCGTTGGACGAAGCCACCGCGACCGCGTTGGTCGGCGCGGCCGGTCGCGCGCTGGGCTTGTTGTCCGTCGCATACCAGACCAGACATCGCGCAGGGTTGCGACAGTTGCAGGCATTGGTCGCATCGGGTGTGATGGGCCGTCCGCTGAGGTTACGGTGCACAATTGCTGAAGGTGACCCCGCCTTGCAGCCAAACCAGATGCGATTTCCGGCGATCGAGGCCTGTGATGCCGCCCGCGCCATTCTGGGATGCGAAGCGGTTGCCGTTCGATGTTCAGGCGCGCCCATGGTCGCGCGGTTCGACATGGCAGTAAGTGCGACATTCGAACTGGCGCCCGGCCACGGCGTTCAATCCTGGCAGTTGCACCTTGAAGGGGGCATGGCGGTTTGTGAAGGGTCCGGCTTTGCACGGGCAGACACACATCCTGAACGCATGCCTGCGCCCATTCCTGGCCCCGAAGGTCTTGCGGCCGTCCTTGTCGATCTGGTCGCGGCAATCCGCGCGGGCGGGCGACCCCATGCCAGACCTGCGGTAGGACCACGGGGGGCGGCGGCCAGTCTGGCGATGGTGCTGGCACTGCGTCAAAGCATGTCCCATGGCGGCCGAAGCGAAACTGTCGCACTGCTTGGCCTGATGGGCGACGCGTCGAACTCGCCGTCTGCGCGTGTCCGGGTTGAGGCGATGCCCAAACCGGGAGAGGTGGCATGATCGACTTTGCGAACCTTGATTTTTCGTGGCTGATAAAGTTCAGCGTGCCGTTGCTTTGGGGACTTTGGACGACGATCTGGCTGGGCGTCGTTGGGTTCGCGATCGCGCTGCCCTCGGGTCTGGCGCTGGCGTTGGGGCGGCTCTATGGCGGCTGGTACCTGCGGCTGCCGATCCTTGCCTTTGTCGATGTGGTGCGGTTCACGCCGCTTCTGGTGCAGGCCGTCTGGATCCATTTCGCCCTGCCCGCGCTGACGGGTCACAGCCTGACCGCCAACCAGTCCGGGCTGATCGCACTGTCGCTGCATGTCTCGGCCTATATCTGCGAGATTCTGCGGGCCGGTATCGTCGCCATCCCCAAAGGCCAGTGGGAGGCCGCACGCGCCCTTGGGCTGCGTCAGCGTCAAACCTTCGCGAAAGTGATCCTGCCGCAGGTCTGGCCGCTGGTCATGCCACCGCTGGCCAATGTGTCGGTCGCCACCTTCAAGCTGACGGCGATCCTGGGCATCATTGCCGTCACCGACCTGACCAAGGCGGCCAGCCGCGCCAACACCTTCATCTTCCGCCCGCTTGAAGTGTTCACCGTCGTCGCGCTGGTCTATCTGGCGATCGGTCTGGTGCTGGCCTGGATCGCATGGCGAATCGAACGGCGCTATGGCGCGGCGCGGCAGGGGCGGGTGGCCCCCGCAGGTGCATTGACCGTCCCGGTTCTGGTGGGAGGACAGCGTGGAATTTGATCCCGACATCGTCATTCGCAACCTGCCAAAGCTTCTGGACGGCGCGCGGATCAGTGTGATCGCCTTTGCGCTTGCGTTGGGCTTGGGCGCACCGCTCGCGGCGCTGGTCTGCGCCGGTCGCATGCGCAGGCATGGTTTTCTGGCGGCCTTGGCGGGGGGATATGTGACGGTATTTCGGGTGATCCCCGAGGCCGTTCTGATCTTCTGGATGTTTTACTGCCTGCCGCCCCTGACGGGATACACCATCGATGGGTTGTGGTCGGGGTCGCTGGCTTTGGCGCTGGTGTCGGCGGCCTACCTGGCCGAGATCTTTCGCGCGGGCATCCAGTCGGTTCCGTCCGGCCAGTGGGAGGCCGCAAAGGCGCTGGCCCTGCCGCGCCGCACCTTGTGGCTGCGGGTCGTGATCCCGCAGGCCGCACGGCTGTCCACCCCGCCCTTCATCAACTTTCTGACCGAATTGCTGAAGGGGACGACCCTGCTTGCCACCATCGGCGTCGCGGACCTCGCGCTGCAAGCCTATGTGCTGGGGGCGCAAACCTTTCGGTACATGGAATTTCTGACGGCAATTGCCCTGATCTATTTCGTCATCATCTTCCCCGTCGCCCGGTTCGCCGAGTGGATGGAACACCGCCTCGCCGCCTCGACCCGGTAAAATTGGCGCGCGAGCGCACATGACGCTGCCGCACCCCGCCACAGACTGAAAGATACCGTTGATGACCCAGCCTGCCGTCCTGATCGAGAACATGAACAAGTGGTTCGGCCACTTTCAAGCCTTGCACGACATCAATCTGGTGATCGCACCGGGTGAAAAGGTGGTGATTTGCGGCCCCTCCGGCAGCGGGAAATCAACACTGATCCGCTGCATCAACCGGCTCGAGGAACACCAGCAGGGCCGTGTTGTCGTGGATGGCACCGAATTGACCGCCGACCCCAAAGCCGCCGACCGCGTCCGGCGTGAGGTCGGCATGGTGTTCCAGCAATTCAACCTGTTCCCCCATCTGAGCGTGTTGGAAAACTGCGTTCTGGCCCCGATGTCCGTCCGTAACCTGTCCCGCCGCGACGCCGAGGCGCGGGCGATCCGCTATCTGGAACGTGTCCGCATTCCCGAACAGTCCGGCAAATATCCCGGCCAGTTGTCCGGCGGCCAGCAGCAGCGCGTCGCAATCGCCCGGTCCTTGTGCATGGAACCCAAGCTGATGCTGTTTGACGAGCCGACCTCGGCGCTCGACCCCGAGATGATCTCGGAGGTGCTGGATGTCATGACCGATCTTGCCGCCGACGGCATGACGATGGTCTGCGTCACCCACGAGATGGGTTTTGCCCGCCACGTCGCCGACCGCATCATCTTCATGGATCAAGGTCACATCATCGAGGAAGCGCCGCCCGCAACTTTCTTCATCGCGCCACGGCACGACCGGACGCGCGCCTTCCTTGGCCAGATCATGGGCCACTGACCTTTTCATCAGGATCACCAAATGTCCGTCCTCGACACCGACCTGCCCCACAGACCCCGCGGCGATACCCGCGACTACACCCTCGGTGGCCCTGAAGCTGCCCGCGCCATCGCGCGTGGGTTGGTCAACGCCGAATGGTACCAGACCCCGATTGATCGCAAGGTCATGAAGGATCTGATGAAACGCAGCGATGCGCGCGCGCTGCGGGATACCGCGCTGTGGCTGGGCCTGCTGGTCGGATTTGGCGCGCTGGGGGTGTTGACCTGGGGCAGTTGGTGGGCGGTTCCGGTCTTCATCATCTATGGGTTGCTCTATGCAACGGCGGCGGATTCGCGGTGGCATGAATGCGGCCACGGCACCGCTTTCAAGACGCTGGGGCTGAATGCCGCCGTCTTTCAGATTGCGAACTTTCTGCTGATATCGAACCCGGTCGTGACCTGGTGGAGCCACATGCGCCACCACACCGATACGATCATCGTGGGCCATGACCCAGAAATTCCGGCAATGCGGCCGCCAGAGCTGATGATGATTGCGGCCAACGCCTTCGGCCTTCTGGCAGCCCCCCGCAATTACGCCACGATGATCCGTCTGGCGTTCGGGAAGCTGTCAAAGAAAGAGGCGACTTATGTGCCGGAAAGCGCCCGCGCCCAAGCCGTTCTGACGGCGCGGATCCATCTGGCCATTCACGCCACATCCTGGGGCGCTGCCCTTTGGATGATCTCGTTCTTGCCGCTGATGCTGATCGGACTACCGCGCTTTTACGGCATCTGGCTGTCCTTCGTGATGGGT
>JBBQGU010000015.1:0-22182 GCA_038323315.1 Rhodobacterales bacterium
TTGATGTCATGAGATTATCCACGCAGACGCTCCCCCTGTGGGTCAATGAAATGCGGACTGACGATTTGCACCAAGGTATCCTGTCCGGTCATGAAGTTGACCGCCCGCATCTGGGTTCCCAACCGTGCATCGCCTGCCTTCAGATAGCCCAGCGCGATCTGATGCCCCAGATGCGGCGACCAGACCACCGAGGTCAGCCAGCCGCCGTCATTGGCCGCCACCGGGGCCGCCCCCACATCGAGGAAATGGCTGCCCGCGCTCAGGGCGGCGGTCTTGTCTACCGGAACGACCCCCACCAGCCGGTAGCCACCCTCGGTCACCATCCCCGCGCGTTGCGACAGGGGCATGCCGATGCTGTCTTTCTTTTTCGACACCATCTTGCCCAGCCCCATGTTCAACGCGCTGGACTGGCCGTTCAGTTCGTTGCCCGCAACATGGCCCTTTTCGACGCGCATGACGCCCAAGGCTTCGGTGCCATACACCACAGCGTCAAAGGCAGCGCCTTCTGCGACCAGCCGTCGGATCAGCGCGTCGCCATAGCGGGTCGGGACGGCGATTTCATAGGCCAACTCGCCCGAGAACGAGATGCGGAACAGCCTTGCCCGCACCCCCCCGATGGTGATCGCCCCGCAGCCCATAAAGGGAAAGGCTGCATCCGAAATATCCTGATCGACGATCTTTTCCAGAAGTTTGCGCGCGTTTGGGCCAGCCACTGAATACTGCGCCCAGGCTTCGGTGGTCGAGATCAGTTGCACGTCCATGTCGGGCCACAGCACCTGACGGCAGAACTCCAGATGGCGGAACACGGTCACGGCGTTGGCGGTGGTGGTGGTCATGACGTATTCGTGCGGACCCATGCGGGCGGTGGTGCCGTCATCAAACACCATGCCGTCTTCGCGCAGCATCAGGCCATAACGGCATTTGCCGACGGGCAGGGTGCTGAACGTGTTGGCATAGACCCGGTCCAGAAATGCCCCGGCATCGGTGCCCTGAACGTCGATCTTGCCCAAGGTGGTCACATCGCAGATGCCGACAGATTTGCGCGTGGCCAGAACCTCGCGGTCGACCGATTGCCGCCACGCGGTCTCGCCCGCGCGGGGCAGCCATTGGGTGCGCAGCCAATAGCCGACCTCGACGAACACCGCGCCCTGTTCCTTGGCCCAATGATGGCTGGGGGTCAGGCGGTGGGGTTTGAATTCGGTCCCCCGCGCCCGGCCTGCCAGTGCGCCCAGGGCGACGGGCGTATAGGGTGGGCGGTAGATGGTGGTGCCGGTGTCGGGGATCGACCGACCGGTCAGTTCGGCCATGATGGCCAACCCTATGACATTGCCGGTCTTGCCCTGATCGGTGGCCATGCCAAGGGTGGTATAACGCTTCATATGCTCGACCGAGGTCATGTTTTCCTGATGGGCGAGTTTGATGTCTTTGACGGTCACGTCGTTCTGCTGGTCGATCCAGGCGCGGCCCTTGCCTGCGGGCACGTACCACAGGGGCAGGATGTGCAGCGGCGCATCCTCGGCCAGTGGCAGGGGCTCGGTCTTGGCGGCAAGGCCCAGGTCTTTCAGCGCCGACTGGGCCTGCGACTGCCCGGTCATCAAGGCGGCATGGGTGGACATCCCCCCCCCCGCAGCCCCAGCCGAGGTCAGGCCGGGGGGACCGCCCTCGCCGGGGACAAAGGCCGCGATGTCAGGATTCCAGACCGGACGAGAGCGGTGATGCGAGGTGATGTTGACGTTGGGGTTCCACCCGCCCGAGACGCCAAGGGCATTGACCGCGATGGTTTCAGTTCTGCCGTCTGTATGGCGCACGGTGATCGAGGTCAGGCCCAGACGTCCAGCGGTGTCGACGACTGTCCCGCGCAGATGGCGGATGCCGGGCAACATGGCTCCGCTGTCACGCGGGTCGATTACCGCGACCACTTCGACGCCCTTGGCCCGAAGGTCCAGCGCAGTCCGCAACCCGTCGTCATTGTTGGTAAAGACCGCCACACGGTCACCCACGGCCACGCCCCAGCGGTTGGCATAAGCGCGCAGTGCGCCCGCCAGCATGATCCCGGGCCGGTCGTTGTTTTCAAAGGCAATCGGGCGTTCGGTCGCGCCACCGGCGTTGATGCTGCGTTGGGTATAGATGCGCCACAGGGTCTGGCGGGGTTTGCCGGTCAATGGTTCTGCCAGGTGGTCCGAGACGCGCTCGACCGCCGAATAGATGCCATGGTCAAACGCACCGATCACGGTTGTGCGGGCCATCAGCCGGACATTGGGCATGGTCGCCAGTTCGGCCACGATCAAGGCGGCCCAATCGGCCCCCGTCTGCTGACCGATGGCATGGGTTTCGGCATTCAGCCGCCCACCCATGCGGAAATCCTCATCCGCCAGAATGACCCTTGCACCGGCGCGGCCGGCCGTCAGCGCCGCCATCAACCCTGCGGGACCGGCACCGATAACCAGCAGATCGCAGTGCACGAAACCCTTGTCATAGGTGTCCGGATCCTCCAGCCGCGACAGCGCGCCAAGGCCAGCGGCACGGCGGATGATCGGTTCATAGACCTTTTCCCAGAACGACTTGGGCCACATGAAGGTCTTGTAATAAAATCCCGCTGTGAAGAACGCGTTCAGCCGGTCATTGATCGCCAGCGCGTCAAAGCGCAGGTTGGGCCAGCGGTTCTGGCTGGCGGCCTGCAGGCCGTCAAACAGTTCGGCGACGGTCGCGCGGGTGTTAGGTTCCTGCCGTGCGCCTGTGCGCAGTTCCACCAGGGCGTTCGGCTCTTCGGACCCTGCGCCAAGCACGCCACGCGGGCGGTGGTATTTGAAGCTGCGACCCATCAGGCGGACGTTGTTGGCAAGCAGCGCCGAGGCCAGGGTGTCGCCGGGATGGCCGGTCAGGGCTTGACCGTCAAAGCTGAAGCGCAAGGTCTTGCTGCGGTCGATCTGGCCGCCTGCGATACGATTGGACTGGGTCATGTCGTGCGCCCTTCACGCCGGGCAACGTCGCGGGCCAGTTCTACCGATGTGATGTCATGCGTGACAGTGTTGCGGGTGACCACCAGCCAGGACCGGTCGCCCTGTTCGTGATACCACAGTTCCCGGTGCAGTCCGGCGGGGTTGCTGCGCAGATACGTGTAATCATGCATGGCCTGTGGGGTGGCGGTCAGGCCATCGGGCCGGTGGATCAGGCTGGCATCGCCGAGATAGATGAATTCTTGTGCATCGCGGGGGCCCAGAATGGGGTGGTTGATGATCATAGGGGGTTCCTAGTGCAAATTCGGGGTCGCGCCCTGACCCTTTTCGTCGATCATCAGACCCTTGGCAAAGCGGTCAAAGCGGTAGGCGGTGGCCGTGGCGTGCGGTTCATCGCGCGCCAGCAGATGGGCAAAGCACCAGCCTGACGCCGGGGTCGCCTTGAAGCCGCCATAACACCAGCCGCCGTTGAAATAGAGGCCCTGTATATCGGTGCGGTCGATGATCGGGCTGCCATCCATCGACATATCCATGATCCCACCCCAGGCCCGCAGCAACCGCGCGCGGCCCAGCATCGGCATCAGGGCCATGCCACCCTCGGCCACATCCTCGATCACCGGCAGATTGCCGCGTTGGGCGTAGGAGTTGTAGCCGTCGATATCGCCGCCAAACACCAGCCCGCCCTTGTCGGATTGGCTGACGTAGAAATGCCCCGCGCCAAAGGTCATCACGCCGTCGATCAGCGGCTTCAGCCCTTCGGACACAAAGGCCTGCAACACATGGCTTTCGATCGGCAACCGCATCCCGGCATGGTCCATCACCCGCGACGATGAGCCTGCCACCGCCACGCCGACTTTCTTGGCGGCGATATATCCGCGCGAGGTTTCCACTCCCAAAATCCGGCCGTTCTCGAACCGCATACCGGTGACTTCGCAGTTCTGGATCAGGTCGACGCCGCGCTGATCGGCCCCTCGGGCATAGCCCCAGGCAACGGCATCATGCCGCACCGTGCCGCCGCGTTTCTGCGCGATGGCCCCCTTGATCGGAAAGCGGGCGTTGTCGAAATTCAGGAACGGATACAGCGACTTGACCTGATCGCGGCTCAACATCTCGGCATCTGCGCCATGCAGAAACATCGCATTGGCGCGGCGGGTAAAGGCGTCGCGCTGGGCGTCGGTGTGGATCAGGTTTATGATGCCGCGCTGGCTGACCATGGCGTTATAGTTGAAATCCTGTTCCAATCCCTCCCACAATTTCAAGCTGAATTCGTAGAACGGTTCGTTGCCGTCCAGCATATAGTTCGAGCGGATGATCGTGGTGTTGCGCCCCACATTGCCACCGCCCAGATAGCCCTTTTCCAGCACCGCGATGCGGGCTTGCTTGAACTCTTTGGCCAAATAATAGGCTGTTGCCAACCCATGACCACCACCACCCACAATCACATAATCATAGGTTGGCTGAGGGTCCGGGTCACGCCAAAGCGGTTTCCAGCCCTTATGGCCGGTCAGGGCCTCGGCGATCACTCGAAATCCGGAATAGCGCATGTTGGGGTCCAGGGTTCAGCTTTGGGGCTTGGTCTTTTTGGGGTCGTAGGCAGAAAGGGGTGTGATCACGGCAGGCAAACGTTTCTGGTGGCCGTCGAGTTTGCCGACCTCCAACATAGTGCCCAGATCGGCATGGACGAGGTCGACGCGGGCCAGCGCGATGTTTTTGCCAAGCAAGGGCGAGCGGGTGGACGAGCAGACCACGCCAACCTGTGCGCGACCGATGCAAAGCGGGTCGCCGTGGCCGACATCAACGGCGGATGCGATCTCGAGTCCGACGAATTTGCGGCTGGGGTTTTCCTTGCGACGGATCAGGGCGGCGCGGCCGATGAAGTCGTCGGTCTTGGATTTCAGGGGGACGGTAAAGCCGATGCCAGCCTCGAACGGGTCGGTCTGGTCACTGAAATCGTAGCCCGCAAAGATCAGACCGGCCTCGATACGCACCATATCCAGGGCAGCAAGGCCCATGGGCAGCATTCCAAAGTCGGCTCCAGCCTCGGTTACGGCGTCGTAAAGCTCGACGGCGTCTTTGGGGTGGCAGAAGATTTCATAGCCCAATTCGCCCGTATAGCCGGTGCGCGACACAACCAGTGGTATGCCGGCCGCCGAGCCAAGCCGGGCGATAGCAAAGCGGAACCAGCCCATTTCGTCGATGGACGGCTGCAAAGCCGAGGTCCAAATGATCTTTTTCAGGATTTCGCGCGACTTCGGACCCTGCACCGCAATGTTGTGCAACTGGTCGGTCGACGAGCGGACCAACACCTTAAGCCCCGCCTTCTCGGCCTGTTCGCGCAACCAGACGCCGCCGAAATCGTCGCCGCCGATCCAGCGGAAGTTGTCTTGCGACAGTCGGAACAGGGTGCCGTCGTCGATCATGCCGCCGTGATCGTAGCACATGGCAGAGTAGACGACCTGGCCTTGGCTCAGCTTTTTGACGTCGCGGGTCAGGCAGTATTGCAGCAGCGCCTCGGCGTCCGGGCCGGTCACCTCGACCTTGCGCAGGGGGGACAGGTCGATCACGACGGCACGTTCACGGCAGGCCCAGTATTCGGCAATCGGGCCTTCACGGTAGGCTTGGGGCAGCCAATACCCCTTATATTCTGTCATGTTACGGGTCAGGGCGGCGGTGCGCGGATGGAAGGCGGTCTCTTTGCTCATCTTGGGCTCCGCATCGGGGGTCGTGCGCCAGGCGACAGCGCGCGAGAAGGTTTCGGTGGCGGAATAGGTCCGGACGTGGATGTCGGTCGGGTTCCAGCCATTGCCGGAGCTGGTGTCATCGGGACAGGCGGAGGAGACGCAGACAAGGTCGGTCAGGGCGCGCATCAGGACAAAGTCGCCGGGGCGGCTCCACGCCTCGTCGCTGGTCAGGACGCCATGGGCATCGATGCTGGTGTTGTAGAAAAAGTTGACGGCCATCCAGCCGGGGCGGGGGGCGATGTTGTATGCGGACAATGCGCGGTTGAAATTGTCAGAGCAGTTGATGTGGCCCGGATAGCCGATGTCGTCATAATATTTGGCGGCACATGCCATGGCGAAGGCGTCGTGGCGGCCCACTGTGTCTTGATAAACCTCGACCAGTGGCTCCCAGTCTTGATCGAAGTATTTCGAGTGCAGGCCGGGCATGGAATAAGCGTGCCCCATGAAGGTACGGGACGTCGTGACATCCAGCGGGTGCTGGATACCGCGTTCCAGCTTGCGGGCGGAAAAGCATTGGAAATCCGTCATCTGGCGACCATCGACATCGATGATCTGAATATATTCGCCGGCCTTGACGGTAAAGGCGCGGGCGGTTGCTTTGTTCACGCGAATGTCTTGCAGCGGATCGGCGAGAGGGTCGGGCAGGTCAAAGCGGCCGGTCTGGCGCGGCGTTGCGCGGTGGATTTCGAGGGAGATCGGGGTGGCGGTGTCTTGCGCCTCGGGCGACATGGGCAGGCCGGGGGCGGCGAGGATCAGCCAGCCGTCGGATTGGGCAGTAAAGGTTTCACTTGTGCCCGGGCGGGTGGCGGCGTCGAACAGGCGAATGGCTCGGGTCAGGTCGATGCCTTGGGCGGCGATGGACTTGCGCAGGCGGGTCAGGCCGGGGTAGGCGAGATCACCCAAGGAAAGCAGTGCCTTAAGGCCATCGGGGGTGGCGTTGGTGGGGTGGTTCAGAATGGCGGAGTCGGGGCGGCCATTGGCATCAGTTGCGACCAGTTCGGCGACCTGGCCGCCTTCGTCGTTGATCACGGTCAGACGGTCGCCCGCGCCCAAGCGGATCAGGCCGGCGCTGGCCCCGGCGATGGTGTGCCGTTCACGCCCGGAATGGCGGTCAAGGTCGCGGGGGGTCAGGATGCGGCTGGGGCGTGGCGGGCCGGGCGTCACGCTGGGATAGGGGCTGTCGAGCATGGCTATCCCTTTGCATTGGTTTCATAGGGGTTAAAGTTCTTGCTTGGCAGTAATAACGCATTCTACCGATCCGTACAAGGCGCGCCGTGTCGCACAGGGTCAGTCTTGCGGCCACCAACCCGGCGAGGTGGGCGCGCCGTCGTCATACTTGGCCAGCCACTGGGTCATGGCGTCGCGGTTGCGCAGGAAGCCTTTGTAGGCGGCGACATCGGGGTGAATGTCGCGCACCACGCGGTGCAGGCGGCGCGCCCATTTGGGTTGGGTCACCAACTCCTCGAACTTGCCCAGATAGCAGCGGATCGAAAAGGCGATGGCGTTGGACCGGGGCAGGCGAAACAGGGCCTGCAATTCCACACGAAGGTGCATCTTGTCGCCCATATTGCCTTGCGTCAGCGAGGTGCGGGTCGGGCCCCAAACCGGGTAAGTCTCGGGCGAGGTGTCCAGCAGGGGGTTGACGGTCATCGTCCAATTAAAGCGGCGGACCGGGGAGCCGACCTGCAGTTTCAGCAGGAATTTCAACGCGCGGTCGAAGATACCCTTTTCGTGCGCCAAAGGGACTGGTGCGTGCCATTCCATAAAGCTCATCCCGATGTCGAAATCGAGCGACCAATCGGCCTGCGAGGTGATCATCCCGGCATCCATCCACAGGTCGTTATCCCGCTCGTCCTGCAGGGAGAAATCGCCTTGGGTCTGGCGCGTGATGTATTCGAACGGGCCGTGCGGCAGGGTAGAGGCATCCATGAAGGTGAAGTGCTGGTCGATGCCAAGGGGCCGGTTGATCCAGTGCCAGCGGTCGCCATCGCGGGTCAGGGTGAACCAGTGCGGATAGTCGCGGGCCTTGGACTGCATGATCAGTTCCAGCAGGTCCCAGCCGGCCATTTCCATATGCGGCAAGGATTGGCAGCGCAAAGGGTCCATCGCCAGCACCTGGGCGCGGTCGAGCATTTCAGCGACGTAATGTTCGTCGACGTCAAATTCATGTTCAAAGACCGAGCCCACCCGCCCCTTGGTGTGCGGCTCCATATTGACGGCATACATGTAGTCGTCGCGGTCGAAGGGGAAAGGAAAGCGCACGATACCTTCGGGCGAGTTCCGATAGGTGAAATCGTCGCGAAAGGTTTCGTCGCGGAACACGATTTTCGATGGGTCCGGGGCGAAATCGGGTTTGAAGTCAAGGCTCATGGGTGGCTCCTATCGGTCGATCACAAGTGACTCGCCTTCGAAGCGCGAGACGCAGGGCATGATCTTTTGGCCGGATGCGGTGTCTTCTGGCGTAAGCCAGTGGTCGCGGTGCAGGATGTGGCCGCTGCAGGTCAGGACGGTGGTTTCGCATTGGCCGCAGGCCCCGCCACGGCACATATAGGGGGCGTCGATGCCAGCGGCCTCGATCGCCTCCAGCAGGGACTGGGCGGTGCCGACGGTAATGGTCTTGTTCGACGCGGCAAGATGGACCTGAAAGGCCTGGCCAGTGCCCGGCGCGAGGAATTCTTCGGAATGCAGCGCACCCTTGGGCCAGCCCATGTTTTCGGCGGTTCGCAGAACCCAAGCGATCATCCCCTTGGGTCCGCAGACATAAAGGTGGGTGCCGATGGGTTGGGTCTTGAGCAGGTCAGCAAGGTTGATCTGCTGGTTCTGGTCGTCGAAATAGCAGTTGATCCGACCGGGATGCGCGGCTGTCAGGCTGTCCATATAGGCGCCGAGGGCGGGCGAGCGGGCAGAATAGTGCAGTTCAAAGGGCCGATTTTGGCGGGCGAGCTGTGCGATCTGGGCCAGGAAAGGCGTGATGCCGATGCCGCCTGCGATCATCAGGACCTTGCGGGCGCGGACATCGAGGGGGAACAGGTTGATCGGGTTGGAAATGACCATGTCCATGCCGGGGGTGACATGGTTGTGCAGGTACAGCGAGCCGCCCCGGCCCTGATCATCGCGGCGGACCGAGATTTCGTAGGCCGAGGTGTCGTGAGGGTCGCTCATCAGGGAATAGGGGTTGAGGCGGCGGGTGCCGTGATCGTCCATTTCCACGACGGTATGCGCGCCGCCGGAAAAGGCGGGCAAAAGGCTGCCATCGCGACTGGCAAAGCGAAAGCGCTTGATCAGGGGGTTGACCTGAACCACGTCAGCCACACGGACGGCGAGTTTGGCACCGCCGCTCATGCGAACCGGACCACGGGGGCGGGCACAAGCCCTGGGTCTTCGGCGTCGATGTTGACGCCCTGAAAGGCGGCCAGACGGCGGGAATAGTGGTCGCGGACATAAAGGTGCAGGCCGCAATGGCTGCATTGAAAGGGGTCGGTCGCGACGTTTTCGGTGATGCCCTTGCAGTGCACGCACTGGACGCGGCGCAGGGTCGATCCGCGATGCTCTTTCTGGATGTCGCGGTACGGAAAGCCCAGGGCCATGACCTCGCGTTCCGCCTGACCGATCAGACCTTCGGTGCCAGTCAGGTAGATCTGGGTACCCATATGGGCGTCTGCCAGAACGCGTTGCAGGCGGGGCAAAAGGGTCGGGATGGTGGGCGCGCGGAAGGCTTGGGCGGCCCCCAGCGTTTGCAGGCTGGGCCAGCGGTCGGTGCCGGTGGGGCCGGGAGTATACAGGATGTGCATGGTGGCCAACATCACGGCGGGGTCGGTTGCCAGCGTCAGCATGTCGGTGACAGAATCGGCCCCCTCGCCGTCGGCCACCACCAGATGCAGGCTGCCGGGGCGCGGATGCAACTGCCCGTAAACCGGGCGGCTTTTGATGGCGGGGGGGAAGGGGGTCATGCGTCGGTCAGCCTATGGCCGTGCGGCGCTTTTTGTCGATGTCATAAAAAGGCATCGCGTGGGTGGTGGCGGCGATAGGGCCGTGCGTGCTGCAGCGCACCTCCAGCTTGGTGCCGTTGTTGGCGCAATCGACCGGCAGGCGGGCAATGGCGACGGTGTGATGGTTCACGTCGGAATGCATGGCTTGGGTCACCAGGCCGATCTGCTGGCCGTCGCGGAAGACCGGCGCCCCGTTGCCGGGGGCGTTGTCCCCCTCCAGCTTCAGCCCCCAGATCTTGAACCTTTCGCGGCCTTTCAGACGATAGTGTTCCTCGGCCCCGCGAAAACCGGTCTTGCCGGGCGAGACGGTGAAATCCAGGCCCAGTTCCCACAAGGTGTCGCCGGGGCCTTCGTTTTCAAAGGGATACATGTCGGAATTGTCGAACGGGAAGAACAGCAGATAGCTTTCGGTGCGCAACAGGTCCAGCGTGGTGAAACGACAGGGGATAATGCCCATTGCGGCACCTTCCTGCAGAATACGGTCCCAGATCATCGGCGCGTCCTGACCACGGATGAACAACTCATAGCCACGCTCGCCGGTATAACCGGTGCGCGAGATCATCGCGGGCTTGCCGAACAGGCTGGTCTGCATATGGGCGAAATAGGGCAGGGCGCGCAGGCCGGGGACATGGCGCTCCAGATAATCCACCGCCACGGGCCCCTGCAACGACAGGTTGTGCAGGTTGTCGTCGAACTTGATCGCCACGTCACGGCCTGTCGCGGCCATGGTCAGTTGCTCATGCGCAAGACCCGAGCCGTGCACCACCATGAACGCATTCGGGCTGGTACGGTAAATCACGCAATCATCGACGAACTTGCCCGCATCGTTCAGCATCGTGGCATAGACGGACCGTCCCGGCATCAGCTTTTCCATGTTGCGCGTCGTGGCGCGCTCGATCACATGGCTTGCGGCAGGTCCGGTGATATGCAGTTTCTTCAGTCCCGACACATCCATCAACCCGGCCTTGGTGCGGATCGCCTCATATTCGGCATTGGGATCGCCGTCATACGACCAGGCCGTGCCCATCCCGCTCCAGTCCTCAAGGTTTGACCCCAAGGCGCGGTGCCGGTCGATCAGCGCAGAAAAACGCCAGGAATTGGTCATCTTCGGTTCCCCCGATATGGCTTGATTTTAGCCAATCATTAGATCGTTCGCACCGAAAAGCAACACTGAAATGCAATATTATTTCTTGCCAGAAAACACGACAAAAAAGGAGGCACTTTCGCGCCCCCATTCTGATCAGTTCAAATATCCCGCGGGGGGAGGCCACCTTGCCGTTTGGCAAAGTGGCCGGGGGGTGGGAAACCCCCCATATCAGACGGGCAGGACAAAGAACCAGTTCGCCCAAAGCACCACAACCGCCCCTGCCACCAAGGTCAGATAGGGCAGCATCCCGGCCTTGCGCTCGCCCAGATCGCCCTCTTTCAGGCCCAGGTCGATATAGGCCTGCTTGGGGAATTTGCCGCCATCCTGCACATAGTGGCGATACCAGAACACCGGGATGATCAGGGCGGCAAAGATCAGTCCCGCCCACAGCGCGTTGGAATACCCCCAGACTTTGGCCCCGGCCCCCAGGAACAGCGCGTTCACAAAGGCCAGCACCGTATTCAGGCCGATCAGCCAGGTCGGGGCCTTCCACGGACGCTCCATATGGGCGCTGTCAATGCGGTGAATCCAGCCGGCGTTCAAGTTCATGAAGTTGAACAGGATGTAACCGACATTCGAGATGGCCAGCACATAAAAATACCCGCCAACATCCGAAGCCAGCGCCAACAGCACAAAGTTGAAGGCAAAGTCGGTCCACATCGCGCGCGACGGCACGCCCTTTTCGTTGACCTGCCCCAGATATTTCGGCAGCCAACCGTCTTTTGAACCTTGGTACAGCGTGCGTGACGACCCGGCCATGGCGGTCATGATCGCCAGAAACAAGGCCATGATCATCAAGATCACGAAGATCTGGCTGATGACCTTACCGCCGCCCATCATGTTGCCCAAAGCCTCGCCCACGCCGGTGCCGTCGACGATCCCGGAGGCGAGCAGACCCGATTGGCCCAGAACGCCCTGGAACGCAAAGGGGATCAGAAAGAAGAACACGCAGCACAGCAGGCCGGAATAAAAGATGGCGCGAAAGGTGTCGGTCTTGGGGTTCTTCAGTTCCGACGTATAACAGACGGCGGTTTCAAAGCCATAGGTCGACCAGGCGGCAATGTACAACCCGCCCAGAAACAGTGTCCAGCCGCCGATATTCCACGTGCCGTCCACGCCGGAATAGGCGGCGGTGGGCGGGACCAGGCCGGTCACGTTCATGCTGTCGATCGCGCCGGTAAAGATCGGCACCAGGCCGACCAGCAGCAAGGGCACCAGAACGATGATGGCAAGCACCCGTTGTGCGCTGGCCGTGCTGGCGATGCCACGGTGCTGGATCATCAAGATCACCAGCATCAGCAGAACACCGACGACAAAGGTCGAGTTGAAATGCAGGGTGCCAAGGCCTGGGATGGTCAGGGCAAACGCCTCCCACACACGGAAGGCCGGGGTCAGCGCGGACACGCCGTCTGCGGTGGCGACGGCGGTGATCGCGTCGGCAGGCAGGGTTCCGGCATTGGCGGCGATGTAGTCCACGACGGACCCGGTCGTCGCGGTATAACTCGCAAGGTTCGCCGTCACCCAGTCCAGCACGGCAGCACTGTCAGCGGCGGGGATCGGGAACAACGCATTCAGGATATAGCCTGCCGCGATGGCACAGCCCAACGACAGCACCGGCGACCAGGCGAACCAGTTGCACCACACCGACAGGGGGGCGATCAGCTTGGAATAGCGCAGCCAGGCGGTCGCGCCATAGACGCTGGTGCCGCCCGATTTGTTGCCGAACATGCCGGCCATTTCGGCATAGGTGAAGCTTTGCAAGAACCCCATGACCATCGAGATGATCCAGACCACAAAGGCCAGTTTCCCCGTCGTGCCCGCAATGCCGCCGATCGAGAACAGCACAAGGGGCGGCACTCCTGCGGCGACCCAGAAGGCCCCCTTCCAGTCAAGCGCCCGCACCATCTGGCCTTGGCCGGTGGCCGTGCCGCTGGGTGCGGATGTGGATGTTATTGTCATATGTCCAAAACTCCCTGTTGGCAGTGCGGCAATGTCTTGGGTCCGATGCCTGGGCCCTGGCCCGCCGCTTTCTGCAGATGCCGAGGGCTGCTGAACTTGGCCCTGCGTGCTACACGTAAACACGGGAAACCCCATCTGGCGACAGTTTTCTTAATGGGGATGAAAATTGTTTCCTAAAAAGTCGCGTGGCGGGCGGTTTTGTTACAGTTCTTGGCCGAAAATAGTGGCCCCGGTTGTGGTCCGGGGCCACAGCTTCAGTTTTGCAGATAGCTTTCCATCGAATCCTCCAGCGCGTCTTTCCACGGTGTATGATGCAACGGTGCCATGCTGCCGGTCATGACCGAGCGATAAGCGTTGTCGCGGAACGTCATGATTCCGTCGCCCTTGTGGTGTTTCCAGTCGTGAAAAGCCTGACACGCGGCCTTGACGTCAAAGGTCGGATAGTCGGTCTCGTCGATCAACTCCTGCACATAGCGGCCCTGATAGTCGATTGCGTCATGGCCGTCCCGCCCTGCATCCTCGGCCACCACGCGGTCAGCGACGTCTTCAAGCATCGCCACCTTGTCGGGGGTGGACAGGCGGCCCAGGATCACGTCGCGCGCCCACCACGCCTGGGCGTCGAACATGTTGAAGGTAAACCACTGGTCCTGCATGCCGATATAAAACAGCTTGGGATTATGAACATAGGCCACCCCCTTGTACAGATCAGCCGCAGCCAGGCGGTTGCGGGTTTTCAGGCGCAGATCGTCGGGCAAATAGGGGAAATGGTGCTGATAGCCGGTGCAAAGGATGATCGCGTCGACCTTCTTGCTGGTTCCGTCTTTGAAATAGGCCGTGTCGGTGTCGACATACGACAGCAGGGGCACCTCTTGCCAGTTTGACGGCCAGTCATAGCCCATAGGGGCCGTCCGATGCACGACCGTCACCGATTTGCAGCCATATTTCCAGCACTGACTGCCGATATCCTCGGCCGAATAGCTCGTGCCGACGATCAGGATATCCTTGCCGTGAAACTCCATCGCGTCGCGGAAGTCATGAGCGTGCATGACGCGACCGTTAAAAGTGTCAAAGCCCGGAAATTCGGGCACGTTGGGGGTCGAGAAATGGCCCGACGCGACGATGACATTGTCGAACACCTCGGAATACATGCTGTCTTTGATCAGATCGTGAACGGTGACCGTGAACAGGCCCGTGGCGTCGTCATAGGTCACCATACGGACAGGCGTGCGAAACCGGATCCAGTCGCGGACACCGGCCTTGATGACGCGGCCTTGGATATAGTCGAACAGCACCGCGCGCGGCGGATAACTGGCAATCTGCTTGCCGAAATGTTCCTCGAACGAATAGTCGGCGAATTCAAGGCCTTCCTTCGGCCCGTTCGACCACAGATAGCGGTACATCGAGCCATGCACCGGCTCGCCATATTCATCCAGACCCGTGCGCCAGGTGTAATTCCACAACCCGCCCCAGTTGCTCTGCTTTTCAAAGCATACGACCTGCGGAATATCGGCGCCCTTGCTCTCAGCCGAGTGAAAGGCCCGCAACACGGCAAGGCCGGACGGACCAGCCCCGATAACTGCCACGCGCTTGTTCATTGACGTCTCCTACAGATTTTCATGCCGGGCCAGTTGTACAGCCCTTGGCCGGACCCTAGTGAAAGGATCAACTTTGTGTCAACTTTTTTTCCTTGAGGGAAAGTGGTCAATCGAGGCTTCGACCAGGGTCAGTCGTGCAGCAGCAGCGCCTGAATGGCTGCGACCCGGCCCGGCAGCAGGTCGGGGTTGCCACGGGATTCGACGTTCAACCGCACCACGGGTTCGGTGTTGGACGACCGCAGGTTAAAGCGCCAATCGCCGATTTCCAGGCTGACGCCGTCGGTTTCATCCTTGGCCGTGGCCTGCGGCTCATAGGCGGCGCGGACGCGGGCGATGGCGGCGGCAGGGTCGGTCAGGTGAAAATTGATCTCGCCCGATGACGGGAAGGCGGCTTTGCGACCGGCCACAAGGTCGGACAGGCTTTGCCCCGACCGGCAGATCAGTTCGGCGATCAGCAGCCACGGAATCATACCACTGTCGCAGTAAACAAAATCACGGAAATAGTGGTGGGCCGACATCTCGCCGCCATAAACAGCCCCGGCGTCGCGCATGGACTGTTTGACAAACGCGTGGCCAGTGCGGCCCTGAATGGCGACGCCCCCGGCCGCGGCCACCAGATCGCGGGTGTTCCAGACGACACGGGGGTCATGCACGATGCTGGCGCCCGGCTCCTTGGCCAGGAAAATCTCGGCCAGCAGTCCCACGATATACTCGCCGTCGATAAAAGCCCCGGTATGGTCGAAAAAGAAACAGCGGTCGAAATCGCCATCCCAGGCGACCCCCATATCGGCACCAACGGCCAGCACGGCGTCGGCGGTGGCAGGGCGGTTTTCGACCAGCAGAGGGTTGGGGATGCCGTGGGGAAAGCTGCCATCGGGGTCGTGATACATCCGGGTAAAGGTCAGCGGCGCGCCTGCACGATTCAGACCCGCCGCAATGGCGTCAAAGGTCGGGCCGGCGGTGCCGTTGCCGGCATTGACCAATATTTTCAGCGGTTTCAGCGCGGCCACATCGACAAAGGACAGCACGGTTTCAACATAGGCCACCCGCGCCTCGGCCGACACATCGCGGCGGGTGCCGCCGGGCTTGGCGGGGCCGAAGCTGTCAGCTTCGGCGCTGGCTTTGATCGCGGCCAGACCCGTGGCACTGTCCAGGGGGGCCGAGCCTTTGCGGACCATCTTCATGCCGTTGTAATCAATGGGATTATGCGATGCTGTGATCTCGATCCCGCCATCGGCGGCGAACTGGGTCGTGGCGTGGTACATCTCCTCGGTCCCGGCCAGCCCCAGATCCAGCACCTCGACCCCCTCCAGCAGCAGCGCCTCGACTACGGCCTCGGTCAGCTCGACCGAGGAGGCGCGGCAATCATGACCGACGACGACACGTCGCGCAGGCAGCGCCTGACCAAAGGCACGACCGATGCGATGGGCAATGTTGCTGTCCAGATCAACGCCCAGGCGGCCCCGGATGTCATAGGCTTTGAAACAGGTCAGAGTCATGCAGGGGTCCTTAGCTGCCAGATCGGTTGGGGACGGACTGCCGCCGATTTGGTTTGTCGTGCAGGGCTTCGGCGGTTGTGATCGTGTGCCGCTGGGCCTTGCGCCGCAGGTCGGTTTCGGTCGCCAGATCGGCCAGCAGGGCCGCAAAGGCGGTCTCGATCAGGATATGCGCCGGGCCAGGGCCTGCGGGATTGGCCGAGCCGTCCTGCAACAGGGCCGTAACGTTGACCAACTGCGCGCGCAGCAGCCCGACCTCGGTCGTCGCGTCAGGTATGATGTGCGCCGCCGCCAACTGCCCGGACAGGGCGCGCAGTTGGTCGCGCACAAGGTCCAATTCGGTCCGGGCCTGTTGATGGGCGGTGGTTTCGTCGGTCAACAGGGCGTCCAGATCGGCCAACTGGTCGCGCGACAGGTGCAGTGACTGGTCAAGGCAGGTCAGACGTTCTTCATCGGCAACGGTTTGAACGCGGGCGGCGGTCAGGGCCTGTGAGGCCTCGGTCAGATTGCCCAGCAACTCCTCCATCGCGGCACGTTGCAAGGTGGTTTCCGTAACGTGACGCGCGGTTGTGGCTTGCTCTGCCACCAACTGCCCAGACAGGGCGCGCAGTTGGTCGCGGCTCAGGTCCAACTCGGTCTGGGTCCGGGTCTGGCCCTGCTGATGCGCGGTGCGTTCGGACTGCAGGGTTTGTTCGGCGCGCTGCAGGCTGGTTTGATGGGCTGTGGTTTCGTCGGTCAGCCGGGCGGTCAGACTGGCCACCTGGTCGCGCGTCAGGTGCAGTTCCTGGTCAAGGCGGGTCAGCCGTTCGTCATCCGCAACCGACTGGGCGCGCGCGGCGGCGAGGGCCTCGGAAGCCTCGGTCAGATTGCCGATCAGATCCGCCATCGCGGTGCGCTGCAAGGCGGTTTCGCTGGTGGCGCGGTCCGCCGCGGCGTGTTCTGCCGCCAAAAGATGCGCCAAGGGGTCGAGATCGATGGACTGCGGGCCGTCTTCCAGTGGTGAAAGGCTGCTGGCCTGCAATTCCTGCCACACCGGCCGCAGGTCGGCCAGATGGGCCCCCATGAACCGGGCAATCAGGGCGGGCAGATCCGGCGTGGCGAGCGGCGGCGGGATGACGGGGGCCGCCAGCACCAGACGCGCGTTAAGACGGCGCAGGTCGTCAGGCTGGCCTTGGAGGATCAGACTGGCGGCGACCAGCAACAACTTGCGGCGGTTGCGGGCGAACAGGTCAAGCAGTTCATGGCTGGATTGTCGCCATGCCACAGCCTCGACCGAAGGGGCGGTGCGGGTGCGCAGCGCATCCAGAACGGCGGCGTGCGGGTCGGGCCAGACGACGACGCAAAACTGCCCTCTGCCCAAAGCGCGGATCAGTTCCGCCGAATCATAAGCCAGTAAGGGCAGACCGCAGGCCGTGGCCAACGCCGCCGCAGCCTGCGGATCGGTGCCCAGCGCCATGATCAGATTGGCAGGCGAGGGCGGTCTTGCGTCAGATTTCATCACGGGCAACTGCTTTGAGGTTCCAGACACTATAAGCATGCCCCACCCAAGCGCCACCGATTTCAGGATGCGATGCTTTCGTTGAAGGGGCGATGGTTGGGGGTGCACATCCGGCAAGGCCCCGACTTGCTTGCAGATGGTCGCACGCCTGCATTAGATAAGATTACGTCCCCGGTCATCGAGGCCCGGTTTTTGGCCCGATCTCGCCAAAGACCACCCCGATGGATCAAGACCCGTGACCCGAATGGAGCAGACCCATGGCGAACAACCTGAACCTTTCCCCCGATGGCCAGTTGGCTGCCTCGTTGAATGCGCTGCGTGGGCTGGATTATGCGGGGCCTGCGGTCAACGGCCAGCATCTGGTGCCGGGCATCTTCTTTTCGCTGGACCCCGAATCGTCCAACACGGTGGAGGTGGCCAGCGTCCCTGGCGAGTTGATGATGATGCGCATGGGCGTCGACAGGCCGGGCCGCTGGCTGACGCTGAACATGACGGCAGGTTCGGCCGACTTTTCAGCCTGCAAGATTGTCGGCTTTGCCTGCAAACTCGACGCGCCTGTCACCACGACGTTCCGCGTCTGCCTGCGCTGCGGCGACGACCGGGGGCACAAGGACGCGTTCTTTCCCAAGACGGTCGTGGCCTATCCCAAGACGTCCCTCCATCTGGATGTGATGGAGATCGACGCCAATCCCGATATCCGCGTCAAGGCCCCTTGGCGTGAGATCGTGATGTTCTTTCCGCGCGAATCGGCCGAGATCAGGCTGCGCGACTTTCGCTTGATCGTGATCTGACCAAGGGACAGCCTTGGACTGGCAATGATCCAAGGCCTGATCACGAACGTTTTGCAAAACGGTCAAGGCTGCACGCCGTCTGCGGCGCGACGCCAGACCCCCTCGGGACGATTGCCAAAGGTAGGATGGGCGATCCGCCCATCTTCCGATGACGTCAGAAATCGCGGCCGGTCAATTCGACGGTCATGGGGGCTGCGGACAGGCGGGCCGCAAGCTCGCTGAACGAGGACCAGGTGCTGCCCAACAGGCGGGGCGCCCGGCCCAGCAGGATGGCGTCGGCCAGCGCATAGACGATGCTTTGGGCCGAACGGTCCGAACTTGGCCGCGGCAGCCATGTGATGCGGTTGCCATAGCGGCTCTCGAACTCGGCATAGACGCTCGGCGTGTCGCTGGCCAGAAACACCTTGTTGGCCAGGCCTTGCGCGACCAACTGGTCAAGGCGGGGCAGAAAGTTCTTGAAATGGCTGCGTTTACGCCAATGCCCGATGTCCTGATGGGCGGCGGCAGACCAGTTGCGGGGCGATTCGTAGGGCAGATGCTCGGCTTCGGCACCACCCTCCATCCGGACATGGACAGACAGATCGTTCGGATTGCGGACCGATGTGACAAGGGCGCGCACCACCTCGTTGGGCTGCATGTTGCGGATCGACTGGTTTTCGGTGTGCCAGTTGGAACACGGGCTGATCAGGGGGAAAGCCGATCGGATATAGACATCCTGAAACGCCCCCATCGCAATCGGAGCGTCTTTGGCGGCATCGGGCTCGATCTCCATATAATTGAAGACTTGAAGGCCCAGGTCGCGGGCCTCGGTCACAAAGCTTTCGTTCAAAACCGCGCCATGGGGGAAGAACAGATCCTCATAGGCGCAGGCGCAGTGGTCGTCCGGATGCCAGATGATCACCAACTCCCGGTCGGTCCCAGCCGCGATGGCCCCGGCCGAGGCGATGGCGCGCATCCGGTTGCCAAGCCCGTGCTGCGCGTCGATGAACACCTTGGGGCGTCGCAACAGCAGGGTCGGAGATTGCATCAGGCTGTCCTGATCGATCAGGCTTTGGCTGTTGAAGGGCAACGTCGCATGGCGCGGCGCGCGGTCGCCCAGGGGCCGGGCCAGTTCGCGCAATTCGGTTGGCCAGAAACCGGGCGCGGACAAGGGGCCGGTCACGACCGGGCAGGGGGTCAGGCCGGTCAGGGCGGTCGCGGTTTCGGCACTGTCGACGCGCAGGACCGGGGTTTGGCCGTGCTGTTCGGCCATCTGCAACAACGCCTTCATCGCGCGGGCCTGCGGGCTGCCGGGCAAGGGCAGGCTGTCCGCCGCAAGGTCGATGATCAGCCAGGCTTTGCGGGTCTTGACCATCTCGGGTGCATTGCTGGCGGCAACGGCGATGTCGACGGCGGACACATCGTTGACCGGGCGCGCCAGCACGATGTCCAGCCTGCGCGGGCTCAGCCGTTCGGGCTGGCCCCCCAGACGGTCCCGCATCAGATCGACCAGGGCATGGGTCGCAGCCGTGGTCTTGATATGCAACGGCACCTTGGCGACGCTGGCGGCCTGGGCCTGAACATGTTGGCCAAGATCGTCCGATCCCATGAAAACACACGGCAATTGCGCCGACCCGATCCAATCGGGCATGGCGGCCGAGATGAAACGGTTTTGCAGTGCCGCAAAGTTCGGCGATTGGCGCAAGGCGTCGCGCAGGGTGCCGGTGGGTGGCGGGGCCGTGGCGGCTGCTGTCTTCGGGCCTTGGGTCAACAATCCGGGCGGCAAAGTCCGGCGTTGCAGGCCCAACACGGAAAGGCGGCCTGCCAGATCCTCGACCGCCCAATCAGGGGTTTCCAGATATTCGTTGAAACCGCCGACCGCCGCCAGATCATGGCGGTTCAGGTCCAAAAGAAACCCGGTCGCATCGCTTTGGCCGTTTTCCGCGGCGTAACTGCCGCTTTGCAAGGCCGGGACCTGCGCCAAGGGATCCAACCTTGTGCTGCCAGCGATCACCCACAACCGCGCATGACGCGCCGCCCGCAACCCGATGTTGAAGCCTTGGGTCCAGGTCACCGCATCGTCGTCGATCCGGATCACGGTCAATCTCGGGTCCTTGATCCCGGCGCTGGTCAGACGTTCGGCCAACGGCGGGGTGGTATGGCCATCGACCAGCACCACCTCCTCGACCTTGCAGGACAGCCAGTTGCGCACCGCCGCGACCGCCAGATGCCCCAGATCGACCGCCACCAGACTGATCCCGGCCATGCCCTCGGGCTGCAACGGGTCCAGTGCGTTGGTTGCATGTGGCTGGGTCTCATCTGGCGTCGGCGCGTCACGCTGGCCCAGCAGTTGCAGAATGCGTTGGCGGGTCTGGTCGACATGGACCAGACCGGTGCTGTGGGTCGCGGCAAGGTCCGACAGAGCTGCGGCACGACCCTCGGCCGGAACATCGCCCGCCAGAACCGCTGCCAGCCGCGTTGTCCATTGATCCCTGCTGTCCATCAGCCCCACCACTTTTTCAACACCCTGCGCCCGGTTCTAGCACTGCCGGCACGGGAAAACGAGGGGATCAGCCCTTGGCACCCTGACTGCGGGCATAGACATCCTCATACCGCACAATGTCGTCTTCGCCCAGATAGGACCCGGTCTGCACCTCGATCAGCACCATGTTGACCTTGCCCGGGTTTTCCATGCGGTGGACAGCGCCCAGCGGGATATACACGGACTGGTTTTCGGTCAGCAAACGCACCTCCTTGTCGACGGTGACCTTGGCGGTGCCCTCGACGACGATCCAATGCTCGGCCCGGTGGTGGTGGCTTTGCAGCGACAGGGCGGCGCCGGGATGCACCACGATGCGCTTGACCTGAAAGCGGTTGCCGATGACCAGACTTTCATACCAGCCCCAGGGCCGGTGATCTTTCGGAAAGGTTTCGGCCTGCGGAACCTTGTCGGCCTTCAACCGGTTGACCGCGATCTTGACATCCTGCGCGCGGCTTTTGTCTGCGATCAGCACGGCGTCGGGCATGGCGATGGCCACGATATTGTCCAGACCGATGCCGACAAGGCGCAGGCTGCCCGCCTCGGACCGCAGCAGCGTATCGGTGCAGTCGATGGCCATTGCGGTCCCATGGGTCACGACGCCCTGATCATCGGGCGCACCGTCGCGCCAGACAGCCTCCCACCCGCCCAGATCGGACCAGACGCCACCAAAAGGCACGACGGACAGGTTGACCGCCTTCTCCATCACCGCATAGTCGATCGAGATGTCGGGCAGCGTGGCCCAAGGCGCGGGCGCGAGCCGCGTAAAGCCAAGGTCGATCTGCGCCGTTTCAAGGGCCGCACGGGTGGCGGCAAGACTGGCAGGAGCATGCTGCGCAAAGGCGGCGATCAGGTCTGTGGTGGTGAACAGAAAGATACCGGCATTCCACAAGTGTTTGCCATCCGCCAGCATCGCTTCGGCATTGGCCATGTCGGGCTTTTCGACAAAGCGTTTCAGGGGCTGTGGGACGGGCGCAAAATCCACGGTGTTATGGGTCAGTTCCAGCCAGCCATAGCCGGTTTCGGCGCGGTCAGGTTTGATGCCAAACGTCACCAACTGCCCCGACAGCGCGGTTGGAACGGCGGCAGCGACGGCGGCACGAAAGCGTTTGTCGTCAGGAATGACATGGTCCGACGGGGCGACAAGGATCAGCGCACCGGGGTCGTGCGCATCGACGGCCAAGGCCGCCGCAAGGACAGCCGCAGCCGTATTGCGCCCCTCCGGCTCGATCAGGATCGCCTGCGGTTTGACGCCAACGGCGGCGAGTTGGTCCGAGACGATAAACCGGAAATCCGACCCCGACACCACGACCGGCGTGGCAAAACCCGGCGCCACAAACCGGCGGGCCGAGGCCTGGAACAGGCTCTCATCGCCCGACAGGTTGGAAAACTGCTTGGGAAAGCTTTTGCGGGACAAAGGCCAAAGCCGGGTGCCGCTGCCGCCACACAGCAGGGCGGGATGGATTTTGTTTGTCATATAGATCACTGATG
>JBBQGU010000016.1:0-22028 GCA_038323315.1 Rhodobacterales bacterium
AAGAGCACGCCCTTTTGCTGGACCGCGTGCGGTTCAACGATTTCACCATACACACCGGCACGCCGATCTGGTCGGCGGTAACGCAAAAGGCCAAGGCCGATCAGCAGGTGAACGTGATGCGGTTGGACTCGCGCCGCGCACGGGTCGAATATCGCCACGCAGAAAGCCGCACGGCTGCTTACCGCAAGGCGAAGGCGCAGGCGCTGGATCTGGTTTACCGGATCAACCGCCGCCAACTGCGCGATACCGCCCGGCAGTTTGACGGGCTGATGTAATGCGCCGTTTGCTGTCCCGGGCGCGCTATGGCGATGCCACGACGGGCAGCCCGCTGGCCCGCCGTTTGCGCCGCCTGTCAGCTTCAGAGCGCAGAGAAGAGGCGCGCGTTTTTCTGGATGCCTTTGGTGAAGCCAGTGGCGCAGGATCAGCCCAGCAACAATCCCGCTGGGCCGAAGCGCGCCGCGAGATATCCCGCAGCGGCACCTATACTCACACGCCCGACGAACTGGCCTGGGGCGCCAGAACGGCTTGGCGCAATACCGGACGCTGTATCGGGCGACTGTTCTGGGAGAGCCTTGACGTCGTTGATTGCCGCCATATCGTCGATCCTGGTGCGATGCAGGCGCAGATACTCAGGCATCTTGACGACGCCTATTGCGGGGGACGTGTCCGGTCGGTCATCTCGATCTTCGCGCCGGCCGGTGGTGCGACGCTGCCCGCTTGGATCGAAAGCCCGCAAATCGTGCAATATGCGTGCCATCGCCAATCGGATGGGACGCTGTTGGGTGATAGACAGAATGATGAAGCCACACGAATTGCGCTGTCGATGGGTTGGACGCCACCAGAGGTTCCGGGCCGTTTTGACGTGCTGCCTTATCTGCTGCGCGATGCCGCCGACCGCCGCCATCTGTGTTCTTTGCCGACAGGTGCTGTGCAGCAGGTCGGCATCCACCACCCCGACAATGACAGTCTGGCGAGGCTGGGGTTGAAGTGGCATGCCGTTCCTTTGGTCAGCAACATGATCCTGACCATCGGCGGCATAGAATACCCATGTGCGCCCTTCAACGGGTTCTATATGGGCACCGAAATTGCTTCGCGCAATTTCAGTGACACGCGGCGATATGATCTGCTGGCAGACGTGGCCCGCGCGCTGGACCTGCGGGTAGACGCGTCAGCCATGGGTTTGTGGCGCGATGCCGCGCTGACCGAGTTGAACCGGGCCGTCCTGCATTCGTTCAAGGCCGCTGGAGTGACGATGGTAGATCATCACACTGCCTCAGACCAATTCATGACATTTCACGCCCGCGAACAGGCACAGGGCCGCCGGGTGGCGGCCGATTGGCGCTGGATCGTACCGCCACAGGCCGGGTCTGCCTGCGAGGTTTTTCATCTTCGGATGCGCAATTTCCATCCTGTGCCGAACTTTTACCGCGACCGTGGCGGCGACGGCCTGCGCTTGATGCCGTGGTACGGCGACCGGTATCGGTCGCGGGCTGCGATGTGGGGTGATCGCCTGACCCGGCGCTGGAAGTTGTGGAAGCGGATGCCGTGGTGAATGCGCCCTTTTCAGTTGCCGCTGGTGATAGCGTGACGTTGCGGCGAGAGCTGGCGCTGCGCATCGTGTTGCAGAACTTGTTGCTGATGGTTGCACTGGCGCTGTTCACAGCATTTGCCATCCTTGCGCTGGCGCTGCCCGAAACCGCCTGGACGGCCGCGGCTGCGCAAGCAGCGGTCAGCTTTGGCGCGGCACTGCAATGGTGCCACCACGGCATCCGTATCAAGCAGATCAAGGAATACATGCTGTTGATCGACAATGACGGGGCAAATGGGGGCTGGGAACGCTGGCTTCCCTTGAACCGGCCCCGGACTTTGCTTGGCTCGCGCTGGATGATCTCGACCAAAGGCGTGTTCCTTGGCTTGCAGGTGGCGATGATCGGGCTGGCTGTGCAGGTGTCGCCAGCGTTTGACGGCTTTTTCGGATTTTGCACCGCGGTCCTGCTGCTGGCCAGCGCCGGTTTTCTGCTGACCAATCCCAAGGAATAGGGGCGTTTGTCGTGCAACCGGACTATGGCATCATTGTTCCCGTGCGCAACGAATCCTCGGTGCTTCAGGTAACGGTGCCAAGACTGCTGGCCGCCACCAAAGGCGACCTGGTCCGGATCATCTGGGTGTGCAATGGATGCAGCGATGACAGTGCCACCGTGATCCGCCGTCATGCCGGGCCATCGGCCGAGGTGATCGAGCTTGTCAAACCTGGCAAGATCATCGCATTGCAGGCGGGAGACGATGCTTTGGGCAGTCTGTTTCCGCGTCTCTATCTGGATGCCGACACCTGGCTGCGTCCGGGCGATCCCGCCCGTCTGATGAAACCCCTGCAGTCCGGTGTGACCGATCTGGTGGCGCCAAGGTTGCGCTTCGATACCTTTGGTGCATCACCCCTGTCAGTCCGGATCGGGGCCTGCTGGCTGTCTCTGCCCCATGGCAGGACGACGGCCTTCTCGACTGCCATCGGCCTGTCCGCTGCCGCCCGGGCCCTATGGGACCGCTGGCCTGAGATCACGGGCGATGATATCTTCGTTTCGGCCACCGTGCCCGTCCACCGCAAACAGATTGTTGCCGAGGCATTGGCGACGACCAGCATGCCGAAAAGCTTTGCCGGCTGGGTCAGAATGCGGGCGCGCTGGCTGAAGGGAGAAGCCGAACTGGCCCGGCTTGGCCTTGGCCCGCCACAACCCGCACGGCAAAGGTCCGAACTGCTGCGCCAAATGGTGTGTCCAGATACAGCGCTGGGGGCTTGGGCCTTTGTGATGGCGCGGATTTTCGCCCGAATGACACCAACGGATGCCGCCATATCGGAATGGCTGCCTGATCGCACAAAGAACGGCGAACGGCTTTAATGCCGATCTTTGCGCCGGCGGACCCTGGAACGCCGCATCAGCCATTGGCGGGCCCTGCACGGTGCGGAGCGGGGGGTCATTTTCCGCCAGGTTCAGGAGCCCGGCCGCATGGGTCTGTCGGATTTCGCTGCGCGGACCTTCGGTTCTCCGACATGGCTGATCTGGGCGTCACCGTCGCGGGCCAGCCCTTGATCCACCGGCTTTATCACTTCCGGCAGGCGTATAGCGGCTTCGAACATGTCCATGTCGTGCTGGGCGGTGAAAGCTTTGTGGCATTGGCCGAAGGATTGCAGAATGCCCTGTGGGCACTGGGCGGGGCGCCGCACGAACAACGCAGTGACAGTCTGTCGGCCGCTTTGCACAACTTGGAACGCGACGCAGCCACTGACTGGACGCTGCGCTAAGAAGCCGTGTGCACGCATTACGCTATGGCGCCAAGTCGCAACAATCGCGGGGTCGCGCATGAGAACGGTTCCACCGAGGGGCCGCATGGGCACCAGAAGCGGGCCATCGCGGACGCGCTTTTGCTGCGCGGCACATCCGACTTCGGCGATCTTGCCGCCTACCGCCGGTTCCTCGATGAGTTCTGCGGTCGGCGCAATGCCCACAACCGCAAACGCATCGAAGCCGAGCGCGGCGTGCTGCAGCCCTGCGCAGGGGGCCCGCGGCAGGACGCGGCGCTTTCGGGCGGCGTGGGGGTGGTGACGGTGGGGTAAGGCGGGCAAGAAAACCATCCGGGGGATGGTTGTCCCGCCGAACGGGTGTTGCGGTTCAACGCGCAGGGCCCCGAAGGGCTGATCGGCGGCAAGGCTCCGGGCAAGCAGCCCCTGTTGAACGCAGCGCAACGCGAGGCGCTGGCCGGGACCCTTGCACGCCGGTCCGGAGTTGGCTTTGCACGGTGTGGTGCGCTGGCGGATCGTCGATCTTGTGGCATGGCTGCAGCGCACATTCGCGGTCACGGTCAGCCCGCAGACACCGAGCCGCGAGTTGCGTGCGCCTGGGCGCTGCAAGGGCGCGGCCCCGGCACCATGCCCGGGCGGAGGGGGCGATTGCCGAGTTTGAAAACCTTCCCGGCCGCGCTGGCAGAGGTCCGGCAAAGCCTCTCGCCAGGAACGCCTGTAGACCTATGGTGGCAAGATGAGGTGCCGGTTGGTCAAAAGACCGGAATAACAAGGCGTTGGGCCAAACGGGGCACGCGACCCTCTGCGCTCAAAGATCAGCGGACTGCGTCGGCCTAAATCATTGGTGCCATTTGCCCGGTGCGACCATGTGGCGGGCAAAGCCGCGGGCCTCGTCATGCCGCCTGGCCCCACCGAAGCCATGGCGGCGCATCTGGCCGAAATATCGCGCCATGTCGCAAGCGGAGCACAGGCCCTGCCGATCCTGGATCAAGCCGGCGGGCATGCCTCGGCAGCGCTTGTCGCCCCGCCAACATCACACGCCTGCCGCTGCCGCCCAAATGCCCCGGGTTGAACCCGCCTGACGGCCAATGGGTCGAAAACGTCTGGCAGTTCCTGCGTGACAACCAGCTCTCAGACATCATCTTCACGTCTCACGACAACATCGTCGACCACTGCTGCCGCCTGGAACAAACTGATCGAGCAACCACAGCGCATCACCTCTGTCGGCCTGCGCAAATTGGCGCATGGGTGAAGATCGATGAGGTTGGTATAAGTCATTGTGTCTCTGGTGGTTCTTTGTGTGACACCATGACAGCAATTGCAGAGTAAGCAGTCAGGTGGGGACAGTCGTCGACCGAAGTGGTTGAAGTCTAAGACAAGTCAGATCAGGTCGATTTGGGGTGCATCATGGCGCCACAGGTCGGGGCGCAACGACCCTCCGGGTTCAGCTATCAGGCTGAACAGCTGGTCAGCTGAAATTGTTTCGCGGTCTCTGGCTTCCCGGTTTGGGGCTCGGTCGTCAGCCGCGACACCGAAAAGCTGTCGCAAGGGCCGGTCGGGCTGCGTCACGGTCCGGGTCCCTCTGTTCCAACAGGTTCGCACAAGCCGCCTCCTGACATTTCGGACATTCACCATCGCATCGCTGCGCTGGCTGACTTTTGCTTCGCAGATCTCATGTCGTGCGGTCTTGCATTGTGCCTCTTGAGGATTCATACAAACACTGTTTCATATATGAAAGGTCAGGCAAAAACCGTGCAAGAACCAGTCTCGAAATACGCTGCCCCAGCGCTCGAAAAGGGGTTGGATATACTGGAGCATCTGTCGCGTTCCGACACGGGTCTGGCGCAGTCGGAGATTGCACGCGCGCTGGGACGATCGGTATCTGAAATCTTCCGGATGCTCGTCGTCTTGCAAGAGCGCGGTTATGTTGCACTTGACGCGGCGACCGACCGTTACGTGTTGACCACGCTGCTGTTCGAAATTGCCAACCGGACACCGATCATCCGACGTCTGACCACCACCGCCGCGCCTCTGATGCGCGATCTGGCGCATGCCATCAACCAGTCGGTGCATCTGGCGGTGCTGTCAGACGACTCTGTCCTGATCGCGGGTCAGGTTGATCCGCCGGCGCGACACGTCATGTCGGTGCGGCTTGGGACACGGGTGGACGTCTGGCGGGCTTCGTCAGGGCGGGTCATGATGTCGTTCGTGAATGAATTCGATCTCGCCGACATGCTGCGCCGAGCGCCGTTGCCAGCAGGGACGACCGAGGCACGGTTGCGTGTGGAACTGGCGGCCATCCGGGCCCGCGGTTGCGAAATCGTGGACAGTTTCATGATCCGTGGAATCGTGAACATCTCGGCTCCAATCATCGACCATACTGGTCAGGCCATCGCCGCTTTGACGGTTCCTCATATCGAGCGCTATGGCGACCCGGTCAGCTTTTCTGAATGTTGCAAAAGCACGATTGAAGCCGCGAACCAGTTGAGCCGCATTCTGGGTGGCGCCACTGTTGTCCGCCAGCAACCCGAAACCTTCGCGCGCGTTTAGCTCAGGTCCAGGGGTTCGGCCGGGCGTTCCATGGCGGCAAAGCACGCCTCGACCAGCGCCATCGTCTTGAAAGACCCTTCGATGCCGGAAAACAGCCGGTCATCCTCGCCCGCGTCGAACCGCTGCACGTTGCGCATCGGCCCCATGAAGCTGTCGATGAACCAACTGCCCGTCAGGGGCACCTGTTGCCAGTCGCCGCCACTGGGGCAGAACCACAACTCATCCGCCTCGCCGCGCGGATAGTCAAAACAGACGCCGAGTTTGACCATCATCGCACCCGCTGTGCCCTCGATACGGAACCATGCCGATTGAAATTTGCGCCCACCTTGGTGGTTGTGGTTGATGCTCATCAAGCCCCGGCGCTGATCGCCCCAGTCCAGGATGACCGAGGTGCGGGTCTGTGCCAGCCCCGGCGTTCGCGGGTCGCCCATGGACCGGGCAAAGACCCCTTTGGGGGTTCCGAACAGCGCGCGGATGCAATCAAGATAATGGACCGAATGCACCAGGATTTCGACCCGTTTCATCGGCAGCAGAAAGGGAAACAGCGACCAGGGCGTGAAGATGTTCAGATGCACCTCGATCTCCAGCGGGTCGCCGATCAGACCGGCCTCGATGGCCTGACGCGCGACCATCATCATCGGTGAAAATCGCAGTTGAAAGTTGACGGCGGCCTTCAGACGCCTGTCGCGGCAGATCGTCCGGATTGCGCGGGCGTCCGCCAGATTTCCGCCCATCGGCTTCTGGATCAGGACTGCTGCACCTTCGGGCAAGGCAGGCAGGATGGCGGAAATTGCTGCAGGCGGCACCGCGATGTCGTAGACGGCGGCTGTTCCCAGAGACGCGACGGCCGCAGCCACCGAGGTGAACACATGGGGAATCTTGAAATCGGCCGCAAGCGCGGTGCGGCGACCCTCATCAAGATCGGTCACGCCGCAAACCGTCAGCGCAGCCCTGGCATAGGCCGGCAAATGCGCGTCGCGCACGATGCCGCCTGCCCCGATGATGACGATGGGTTTGGGCGCGGCAGGGGCCGGCCAATGTTGCGGAAAATCAAGTTTCATACGGCACCTCGCTTTTCCACCAGCAGAATGTGCTCGCAATACATCACCGTTTCGCCACGTTGGTTCCTTGTCTCGCAGATCTCGACCACCTGGCCATGTGCAGGGCGTTTGGCGTCGTCGCTCTTGCGCCCGATGGTCACCGTGGTGCGGATCGTGTCGCCCGCAAAGACCGGCTTGGGAAAGCGCAGGCGTTCGTAGCCATAGGTCATCGCCCGGGGGTTGATCTGGGTCGCCGTCAGCCCGATGCCGATGGCAAAGGTCATCGTGCCATGCGCAATCCTTTGGCCAAAGACCTGGCCCTTGCAGAATTCGGCGTCCATGTGGTGCGGGAAGAAGTCGCCGCTGTGACCGGCATGAATCACGATGTCAGCCTCGGTGATGGTGCGTCCGAAGGTCTGACGCGCATTGCCGATCACATAGTCTTCGAAGAACTGTTCAAGCTCCATTGACGCAAGATCCCCTGTTTCAAGAAATTTCGCATATGAAATTAAATTTGACAAGCGAAATGAAATCACGGAAGCATGGCATATCGTGCACGGGATTCAGGGGGCAGGATTGGCCGAGATCGGCATACATTCACGCGTTTTGCCCGGCCTGCCCGCTGACCACGCGGCGATTCCTGTCTGGAATTCCGAGGACTGGTATTTCGAGGATTTCACCGTCGGTGACAAGATCCGCTCGATCCGGCGCACCATCGCCGAGGGCGAGTCGATGCTGTTCAACAGTTTGGTGATGGATCACCACCCCTATGTCTCGGACGAACGTTTCGCGGTCGAGGCGGGGTTATTTGGGCGGCGTCTGGTGGCGGGGGCGTTCGTGTTCTCGCTGGGCCTGGGGTTGGCTGCGACCAACTGTCTGAATTCATTTTCTTATGGCTATGATCGGCTGCGATTCATCAAGCCGGTATTTATCGGCGACACGATCTATACGATCCGCGAGAATCTGTCGAAAGTGGTCCATAACGCCACAATGGGCAAACTGCGGGTCAGCTATTCGGTCTATAAGGGCGAAGGGGAGTTGGTGCTGTATGCCGAACATCTGCTGACCGCCCTGTACCGCAGCCCTGAACCCTTCGCCGCCGAGGCTGCCGCCATCATGGCCGCCAAGGAGGCCAACCGTGGTTGATCTGCGTGGCATGACCTGGGACCACCCGCGCGGTTTTGACCCCATGGTTGCAACCTCGACCGCCTATGCCGCAGCCCATGCCGGCGTGTCGATCACCTGGGAAAAGCGGTCGCTGCAGGCCTTTGCCGACCGGCCGATTTCGGAGATGGCGCAAACCTATGACCTGATGGTCATCGACCATCCCCATGTCGGCGAGGTGGCCAAACAGGGCAATCTGCTGGCGCTGGACGGTCTGCGCGAGGCTCAGATGGCGGCGTTGGCCAAGGGTTCAGTCGGGTTGTCGCATCCGTCGTATGAGATTGACGGCCATCAATGGGCGCTGGCCATCGACACCGCCACCCCGGTGGCCTGTCTGCGGCCCGACCTGCTGGATCAAGTGCCGCGGATCTGGAGCGAAGTGTTGGACCTGGCCAAAGCGGGGCGGGTCGGTTTTGCCCTGATCCCGATCAACGCGCTGATGTCGTTTTTCGGCATGGCCCGAAATCTGGGCTATGGCATCGCAGATCAGCCAGACCACCTGATGGACAGAGCCGAGGCGCAGCACGTGTTGGGGTTGTTGCGCGAAATCGTGGCGCTGATGGACCCGCGCTGCCTGAAACTGGACCCCATCGGCATCTATGAATGGATGGGGCGGCAAAATCAGGCACCCGCCTATTCGCCCTTTGGCTATGGCTATACCAACTATTCCCGCGCAGGGTTCTGCCGCTTTCCGCTGGCGTTTCACGATGCGCCGGGCGTGACGGAAACCAGCCCGCGCGGTACGGTTCTGGGCGGCACCGGCATTGCGGTTTCGGCCTTTACCAAACACCGCGATGTCGCTGTCGACTATGCCTTCTGGATTGCCGGGGCCGATTGTCAAAAGGGTCTGTTCACCGCCAGCGGTGGCCAGCCCGCCCATGCCGCCGCCTGGGAAGATCATGCCTGCAACAAAATGACGGCCGATTTTTTCCGCAACACCCGCGCCACCTTGGACACAGCCTGGCTGCGGCCCCGCTATGACGGCTACATGGGGTTGCAGGACCGGGCAGGCGACATCGTCCATGCCTGCCTGCGCGGCGAGGTCGGCGAAGCGGCCACCATCGCCGCACTTGACCTCGCCTACCGAGGGAGCCGCGCATGACGCTCCCCCTTGACGGTTTCCTGATCGTCGATTTCAGCCAGTTCCTGTCGGGCCCGCTCTGCGCGCTGCGGCTGGCCGATCTGGGCGCGCGGGTGATCAAGATCGAACGTCCGGGCACCGGCGATCTGTGCCGGACCTTGTATCTGTCCGACACCGATGTCGGCGGCACCAATTCGCTGTTTCATGCGATCAACCGCAACAAGGAAAGCTTTACCGCCGATCTGCGCAACGACGTTGACCGCGCCATGCTGCGCGCCTTGGTCACCCGCGCCGATGTGGTGATGCAAAACTTTCGGCCCGGCGTGATGGAACGGCAGGGCTTTGGCTATGACGACGTCAGGGCCCTGAACCCCGGCGTGGTTTATGGGTCGATCTCGGGTTATGGTGAGGCGGGGCCATGGGTCGATCTGCCAGGGCAGGATTTGTTGGCGCAGGCCCGTTCGGGCCTGATGTGGCTGACCGGGTCCGCCGGTGATCCGCCGATGCCCATGGGTCTGGCCGTGGCCGACATGATGGCGGGCAATGCGCTGGCACAGGGGGTTCTGGCGGCGCTGGTCCGCAAGGGGCGCACCGGCCAGGGTGGGCTGGTGCAGACCAGCTTGCTGGAGGCGCTTCTGGATTTTCAGTTCGAGGTGCTGACCACCCACCTGAACGACGGCCACCGCCTGCCACAACGCTCGGCTGTCAACGGTGCCCATGCCTATCTGGGCGCGCCTTACGGAGTTTATCAGACGGCGGATGGCTGGCTGGCACTGGCGATGACGCCCTCGCTGGAACGGCTGGCGGGGCTGTTGGACCTTGGCGGGCTGGACCCTTGGTATGGCGATGCCGCTGCCGCCATGCGCGACCGCGATGCCATCAAATCCATCATCGCAACGCGTGTTCTGACCCGGACCACCCAGCACTGGCTGGGCCTGCTGCAACCGGCGGACATCTGGTGCGCCGAGGTTCAAGACTGGCCGGGATTGCTGGGCTCGGCGTCATTTCAGAGCCTGCAGATGGTTCAGCATATCGCAGGCAACGGCATCAGCCTGGACACCTTGCGCGGGCCGCTGCGCATCGACGGTCATACCCTGACCAGTGCGCGGGCCGCCCCCGCACTGGGTGCCGACCGTGACAAGATCATATCGGAATTCGGACTGGAGCCTGCGGGCCCACGCCATCTTATAGACAGGACGCAGCACACCGCATCCTGAAGACAGCACCGCGCAGGCTGAAATCGGCGCAACACTTCTGGGAGGAAGACATGAAAAGACGGACGGTAACATCCCTTTTGCTGGGCGGCACCCTTGCGGCGCTGGCACTTCCGGCATTTGCACAGGATTACGGCAGCTTCCCCGGTTATACCCTGCGGGTCAAGCTGATCGGCGGCGCGCAATATGAGCCGCTCTACGCGCAGATCCCGAAATGGGAGGCGGCCACCGGCGCGAAGGTCGAGATCGTCTCCAGCAAGAACCATTTCGAACTGGACAGAGAGATCAAGCAAGACATCGCCGCAGGCACGCTGGATTGGTGCGTGGGGTCGAACCATACCTCTTTCGCGCCGCAATATGGCGACATCTATGTCGATCTGAACGGAGTGATCGCGCCCGAGGTCATCGCCGAATTCGTGCCTTTGGCGATCACACAATCGACCGTGAATGATCGGCTGGTGCAACTGCCGCGCCATTCGGACGTGTCGAACCTGTTCTATCAGAAGTCACTTTACGAAGATGCCGACAACAAGACCAAGTTCAAGGAGAAATACGGCTACGACCTGGCCCCGCCGGAAACCTGGAGCCAGGTGTCCGATCAGGCGATCTTCTTTACCAATCCGCCGGATTTCTATGGCTTTCAGTTCGTCGGCAAGGACGAGGCCGTCAATGGCCGTTTCTATGAGATGCTGGTGGCCAATGGCGGCAAGATGTTCGACGAAAACTGGGTCCCGACCTTCAATTCGGAGGCCGGTGTCGAGGCGCTGAATTTCTTTGTCGATCTGTACAAGGCCAAAGCAGTTCCGGTAGGGGTTCCGAACTATACTTGGGACGACACGGGTCTTGGTTTTGCCTCTGGCTCGATCGCGATGGACCTGGACTGGGGCGGCTGGTCGTCTTTCTTCAACGATCCGGCCAATTCCAAGGTGGCCGGGAATGTCGGGATCATCCGCGCACCCAAAGGCTCGGCTGGCATTCGGACCGGCTGGGCAGGCTCGCACAGTTTCTCGATCACCGAGGGTTGCGACAACAAACCGGCAGCGTCGTCCTTTGTGACTTTCCTGACCAGCTATGACAGCCAGATGGTCGAAGCCCGGACCGGCCTGTTGCCGACCCGCAGCAAGGTCTGGGATGATGCCCTGGCCGAGTTCGAGACGGCGGGCAAGGATTTCAACGTCGAGGTGATGAGCACCTTCAAGGCGTCGATGGCCGAAGACGCCTTTACCCCGCCGCTGATCCCGGAATGGATCGAGGTGTCCAACGCGATGTGGCCCAAGCTGCAAGCGGCCATCCTCGGTGACATGACCTCCAAAGAGGCGCTTGACGCGGCACAGGCCGAAGCGGCGGTCATCATGAAAGACGCGGGCTACAACTAAGCCCAAACCGGCGCGGGGCCGCTCCCTCCCCGCGCCGGGCCTTTTTTGCAGGAATCCCGATGATCCGAGCCTTGACCACACGCCGCAGCGAAATGGCGCCGTTCCTCTTGCTGACGCCGGCGGTTATCACGATGCTTTTTGTGGTGGCTCTGCCGCTGATGTTTTCACTCTGGACCAGCCTGACGCCCTATCAGTTGACCAAGCCACAGACGATCTACACCTTTGTCGGTCTGCGCAATTATATCCGCATTCTGACGGACCCGGCGTTCTGGATCCCCTTTGGCCGGACCGTGCTGTTTCTGACCATTGCGCTGAACATGGAATTTGCACTGGGCCTTGGCATTGCCCTGCTGATCAACAAGATCACCTGGGGCCAGCGCGGTCTGCGCACCATCATGATGTTCCCGATGATGTTTTCGCCGATCCTTGTAGGGTTTCAGTTCAAGTTCATCTTCAACGACAATATCGGCGTCCTGAACAACGCATTGCAGAGTCTTGGCATAACCGATCAGGCGATTCCGTGGTTGGTGGATGCCAAGTTGGCGATGTTTTCGCTGCTGTTTGCCGAAATATGGATGTCCACCTCGGTCTTTGCGATCCTGCTGCTGGCGGGACTGTTCGCCATGCCGCGCGACCCGCTGGAGGCCGCCAAGGTTGATGGTTGCAACGCCTTTCAGGTGTTCCGCCATATCACGCTGCCGTTTCTGATGCCCTTTGCCTATATTGCCATGACCATCCGCAGCCTTGACGTGGCGCGTGCCTATGACATCGTCAAGGTGATGACCGGTGGGGGACCGGCGGGCCGAACCGAGTTGTTGTGGACCCTGATCGCCCGCACGGGTTATGACAATTCCAAGATGGGGATGGCCAATGCCATGGCCTATGTCTCGACCTTGTTGTCGATCCTGTTCACCTATTATTTCTATCGCAAACTGATGAGTGCCCGCCGGTTCATGGGGGGCGTGCAATGACTGCGCTGGTAGAAAGCCGCGCCTCCAAACGTGTCAAGGCGGTGGCCTTGTGGCTGACGACATTCCTTTTGATGGCCATCATGTGCCTGCCGGGCCTGTGGGTCATGCTGGCGGCGTTTCGTCCCAACCGTGAAATCCTTGCCAAGCCGGCGATCTGGGTGCCTCAGGAAATCTCGTTAGACAATTTTGCCAAGGTGTTCGGCTGGGGTGCCGACCATATCGGCATTCCGGTCGGATCGTATTTCGCCAATTCCCTCATCATCGCGCTGACTTCGACCTTCATCGCGCTGGCCATCGGCATGGCCGGGGGCTATGCCTTTGCCCGGTACCGCTTTGCAGGCAAGGCGGGGCTGTTTCTGGGCCTGATGCTGTTTCGCGCCGTGCCGGGCATCGCCCTGTCGCTGCCGGTGTTCATGATGTGGAGCCGTCTGGGCCTGATCGACACAAAGTTGGGGCTGATCATCATCTATGTCTCGCTGAACGTGCCCTTTACCATCTGGCTGATCGACGGGTTTTTTCGCCAGATCCCGCTGTCACTGTCCGAGGCGGCACAGGTCGATGGCTGCACCCCTTGGCAGGCGTTCTGGAAGATCGAATTTCCGCTGGCGCGGTCCGGCATCGCTTCTGCCGGGGTGTTTGCCTTTCTGACCTCGTGGAACGAGTTTGCCCTGGCCAGCCAACTGACCCGGTCAACCGACAGCAAGACCCTGCCGGTTGGCCTGATGGATTTCACCGCGCAATTCACCATCGACTGGGCGGGCATGTGTGCGCTGGCGGTGATCATCATCATCCCGGCACTGATCCTGACCTTCATCGTGCAAAAGCACTTGATTGCCGGGCTGACCTTCGGCGGCGTGAAAGGATAACACATGGCAGAAATCACGCTGGAAAAGGTGGTCAAGAAATATGGCGCGGTCGGCGCGGTTCATGGCATCGACCTGACCATTGCGGATGAGGAGTTTGTCGTGCTGGTCGGGCCGTCGGGCTGCGGCAAATCCACCACCCTGCGCATGATCGCGGGGCTGGAGGATATTACAGGCGGGCTGGTCCGCATCGGCGGCAAGGTCGTCAACGACCTGCCGCCCCGGTCGCGCAACATCTCGATGGTGTTTCAGAATTACGCGCTGTATCCGCATATGAATGTGCGGGACAATCTGGGTTTCGGGCTGAAGATCGCGGGTCAACCCGCCGCCGAAATCACCAGACGCGTGGATGAGGCTGCCGAGATTCTGGGCCTGACCCCCTTGTTGCTGCGGACCCCGGCCGAGCTGTCGGGCGGGCAGCGACAGCGGGTGGCGATGGGCCGCGCCATTGTCCGCAACCCGCAGGTCTTTTTGTTTGACGAACCCTTGTCCAATCTGGATGCCAAGTTGCGCGGCCAGATGCGGGCCGAAATCAAGAAACTGCACCAGAAGGTTCGCACCACCATCGTCTATGTGACCCATGATCAGGTCGAGGCGATGACGCTGGCCGACCGCATCGTCGTCATGCGCGATGGCCATATCGAACAGGTCGGAACGCCGATGGAGGTGTTCAACCACCCCAAGACAACCTTTGTCGCCACCTTCATCGGCTCGCCGCCCATGAACCTGCTGGCGGCCAGCATCGTCCGCGATACAGTCCGGCTGACCGATGGGGCAACGGTGCCGGTGCCCGACCGGATGCGCGGTCTTGTCCACGATGGCATGGCGGTGCAACTGGGCATTCGCCCCGATGACATCAGCCCGCTGGGTCACGGCCTCAGCCAGGATGGACCGGGGGCAGAACTGGATCTGACCGTTGAACTGGCCGAACCATTGGGCATGGAAAGCCTGATCTACACCCGGATCGCAGGGCAAGAGGTTCAGGCCAAACTTTATGGCCCGCGCATCGTGGCACCGGGTGAAAAGCTGACATTCCGGCTGGCGCTGGACCGCGCGCATCTGTTCGATGCCGCCACCGGCAAATCTGTAAGGATCGATTGATGGCCAAGATCACGCATGTCGAAATTCGAATGGTTGACCTGATCCCACAGGTCAAACGCACCGACGCCATCCAGTCCTTTGTATCCCAAGAAACCCCCTTCGTCACGATCACCGACGCCGACGGCGCGCAGGGCATCGGCTACAGCTATACGATCGGCACCGGCGGCCCCGCCGTGATCAGCCTTCTGCGCGACACCCTGGTCCCCCGCCTGATCGGCCGCGAAGCCGAAGAGATCGAGCGGATCTGGCGCGATCTGCTGTTTGTCACCCATGCGACGTCGGTCGGGGCGATCACCTCGCTGGCGCTGGCGGCGATCGATACAGCGTTGTGGGATTTGCGGTGCAAACGGGCAAACCTGCCGCTGTGGCGCATGGCAGGCGGGGCCAAGCCGTCGATCCCGCTCTATTCCACCGAAGGGGGCTGGCTGCACATCGAACCTCAGGCGCTGGTCGAGGATGCGTTGGCGGTCAAGGCGCAGGGGTTTTCCGGGGCCAAGGTCAAGGTCGGAAAACCCCATCTGGCCCAGGATGCCGCCCGCCTTTCGGCCGTCCGGGCAGCCGTCGGCGACGACTTCCGCCTGATGGTCGACGCAAACCAGGCCTTTGCCTATCACGAGGCGCTGCTGCGCGCCCACATGCTGGCCGATGTCGGCGTGACATGGTTCGAAGAGCCGATGCCCGCCGACGACCTTACCGGCCACGCCCGCCTTGCCGCCGCCAGCCGCGTGCCGATAGCGGTGGGTGAAAGCCTGTATTCCCCCGGCCAGTTCGCCGATTACCTGCGCGCCGGGGCCTGTTCCATCGTGCAGGTGGATGCTGCCCGCGTCGGCGGCATCACCCCCTGGCTGAAGGTCGCCCATATGGCCGAGGCGATGAACATCGCCATCTGCCCGCATTTCCTGATGGAATTGCACGTCAGCCTGACCTGCGCCGTGCCCAACAGCTGGATGCTGGAATACATTCCGCAACTTGACGCGATCACCACATCGCGGCTGGACATCCGCACAGGCCACGCCCACCCTCCCGAGGCGGCTGGGCTGGGCATAGACTGGGACCTGCAGGCCATCGCGGCGCAAACCGTCGCAGGCAGTCATTCAACACATGGGGGAACGTGATGCAAAGATATGGGGCGGTGATCGGTCTGAACGAGGCCAAAAAGGCGGAATACATCCGGCTGCACGCTGCGGTCTGGCCCGAAATCCTGACGATGATTTCGACCTGCAACATCCGCAATTACTCGATCTTTCTGAAAGAACCCGAGAACCTGATGTTCGCGTATTTCGAGTATCACGGCAGCGATTATGCGGCTGACATGGCCAAGATGGCCGCCGATCCCAAGACGCAGGAATGGTGGGCGGTCTGCATGCCCTGTCAGGCCCCGCTCGACACCCGCAAAGACGGCGAATGGTGGGCTGACATGCGCGAGGTGTTTCATCATGACTGAACCGCGCGGGCAGTTGGCGACCTGCTACACCTCGGTCGTGCATGACGTGCTGCGCGCCATGGGGCGGCGCAATTTCACCCTGCCGCCCCGCTTGCGCCCGCTGAACCCCGAAGGCGTGCTGACCGGCCCCGCCTTTACCATCGAGGGCCGCATTGACGAGACGGCCGACCCGCACCAGACCCTGCTGGCCTGGACTGGTCTGTTGTCGCAGGCCAAGGCGGGCCATGTCTGGGTCAGCCAGCCGCACAATCATCGCGTCGCACAGATGGGCGAATTGTCCGCCGAAACCCTGCATCGCAAGGGCGTACTGGGCTGTGTGACCGACGGCGGTTTGCGCGACACCAACTTTATCCTGCGGCTGGGTTTCCCGTGCTGGGGCGCGTTTCATACCCCTCGCGATGTGGTGGGCTGCTGGGTGCCAACCGCGACCGGGGTGCCCATCCTGATCGACGACGTGCTGATCCGCCCCGGCGACTGGCTGCACGGCGACCGCGACGGCATGGTCTGCATTCCGGTCGATATCGTGGACGAGGTGGCCACAAGGTCGGTCGACGCGATGAACACCGAAAGCCTCGTCCGCCGCGCCATTCTGGACGGCATGGACCCGCAGCAGGCCTATCTGAAACACGGGAAGTTCTGATGCAGATCGCCGGGCTGGACATCAGGGCCTGCCGCTTGCCCGAGCCCTTGCCGGACAAGACCAGCCTGCACGGCGGGATGGGCGCGGTCGAATGCCTGTCCTACACCATGCACACCGATAACGGCCTTAGCGCCACGATGCTGGGTTTTGCCGGGCGATCCGCACGCGGTGCCGCCGAAACCGCCGCCGCCTCGCTGCGCCCGTTTTTCGTCGGCCGCAACGCGCTGGACCGCGAGGCTGCCTGGCATGACTGGCGGCGGTCGGATCGCTGGTGGCACCATTTGCCGATCTATGCCTATGGGCCATTGGATGTCTGCCTGTGGCTGCTGGCCGCCCAATCGGCAGGCCAACCCCTGTGGCGTCAGATCGGCGGTGCGCGTGACCGGGTGAAGGTCTATGCCTCGTCCCTGATCCTGCCCCATGCCACGGCCTACGCCGACGAAGCACTTGTGGTCAAAGCCGCCGGTCTGCGCGGCTATAAAATCCACCCCCCGGGTCGCAGCCTGTCCGAAGATATCGCGATCCACACCATGGTCCGCGAAGCCGTCGGCCCCGATTTCGCCCTGATGTCGGACCCTGTACAGCCCTACACCTTTGACGAGGCATTGCGCCTTGGCCGGGTTCTGGAACGCCTAGACTACCTGTGGCTGGAAGAGCCCCTGCCGGACGAGGCCGCAGGTGCCCTGGCCGAACTGACCCGCACCCTCGACATCCCGGTCATCGGCGGCGAGGTGCTGGCCAAGCATCCCTATGCTCTGGCCGACTACGCAGCCCGCCGCGTTGTGGACGGCCTGCGCGCCGATGTCAGTTGGACAGGCGGCGTCACCGGCACCCTGAAAACCGCCCATCTGGCCGAGGCGTTTCATATGCCCTGCGAACTGCACTCGACCATCTTTCACCCGTTGGAAATGGCAAACCTGCATGTCTGCGCTGCCATCCGCAATTCAAGCTGGTTCGAGGTTCTGTGGCCAATGGACAAATTTGCCTTTGGGTTGGCGGGCCAACTGCCGATCACCGACGGCATCGCCATTCTGCCTGAGGGCCCGGGTCTGGGCATGGAAATGGATCACGCGGCCATCGATGCCGCCACGATTGGGGTGTTTTGATGGTAACCGACGCGCGCCTGCTGCTGCTTTCACCCGGCGACACCGTCTATGTGCTGCGCGGTCAGATCGAGCCCGGCGAGACGGTCTGGGTCGATGGCGTGGCCGTGGCCTTTGCAGGCCACCTTGGTCTGGGTCACAAGATCGCCCGTCTGGCCGTGCCCGAAGGCGGGCAGGTCATCAAATACGGCGCCCCCATCGGCCGCGCCACCCAAGCCATCGCCCCAGGCGACCATGTGCATCTGCACAATCTGCGGTCCGACTACACCCCCACCTATGCGCTGGGGGGCAAGGCATGAGAGGCTGGCTCAGATCCGACGGCCGCAAGGGCATCCGCAATGTGGTGGCGGTGGCCTACCTGGTGGAATGCGCCCATCACGTCGCGCGCAAAATCGCCGAGGTGGACGGGTCTGCGGCCCATGTCATCGGCTTTCCGGGCTGTTTTCCCAACGAATACGCGCAAAAGATGATGGAGCGGCTGTGCACCCATCCCAATGTCGGCGCGGTACTGATCGTGTCTTTGGGCTGCGAAAGTTTCAACCGGTATCAACTGGATCAGGTGGTGGCAGCAACGGGTCGTCCGGTGCAGACGCTGGTCATCCAGAATGCAGGCGGCACCCGTAGCAGCATCAACGCTGGGCGCGATTGGGTGGCCATGCAAATCGCCGCTTTGTCCGCCGCGCCCACCGTTCCCATGGCGGTGTCCGACCTGATCGTCGGCACGGTCTGCGGCGGATCGGACGGCACCTCGGGCATCACCGGAAACCCGGCGGCAGGCATTGCGTTTGACAAACTGGTGGCCGCCGGTGCCGCCTGCATCTTTGAGGAAACCGGCGAGTTGATCGGCTGCGAATCCATCATGGCCGACCGCGCCGTTACGCCCGAACTTGCGATTGAACTGCGCGCCAGCGTCGCCAAAGCCGCCCGCTACTACGCGACCCTGGGTTATGGCTCTTTTGCCTCGGGCAATGCCGATGGCGGCCTGACCACCATCGAGGAGAAATCCCTGGGTGCCTATATGAAATCCGGCCAGAGTCCGATTTCCGGCCTGATCAAACCGGGTGATATCCCCCCCAAAGGCGGCCTCTACCTGATGGACGTGGTCCCCGATGGCGAGGTGCGTTTTGGCTTCCCCAACATCAGCGACAATGCCGAGATTGTCGAGATGATGGCCTCTGGCGCGCACTGCACCCTGTTCGTCACTGGGCGGGGCTCGGTCGTGGGATCGGCGATTTCCCCGGTCATCAAGATCGCGGCCAACCCGCACATGTATGCACGACTGTCCGAGGATATGGATATCAACGCCGGTTCCGTTCTGGAAGGCAGCGCCACGCTGGAACAGGTTGGCCAACAAATCTTCGACCTCGTGATCGCCGCCGCCAGCGGTCAGCAAACCAAATCCGAGGGCTTGGGCCATCAGGAGTTCATCCTGACCTACAAGACATTTGAACCCATCGGGCCATCCTGCCTGCCCATCTAAAGGAACCGACCGCCATGGACTTCATCGACACGCATCTGCATCTGATCTACCGCGACCGTCTTGGCTATGGCTGGACAGCGGGCATTCCCGCTTTGGCCAGCGGCGATTTCAGCCTTGATGACTACGCTGCCCTGACCGTTAACCAGGGCATCGCCGGCGCGGTTTTCATGGAGGTTGGCGTCGATGATGCCGATTATCAGGCCGAGGCGCGGTTTGTCTCTGGCCTGATCGGTCAACACGGACTTATGGGCCAGATCGCCTCATGCCGTCCCGAGGAAGACCAGGGCTTTGCCGCATGGCTGGAGGAGTGCCAGCATCTGAACGTCCGGGGCTTTCGCCGTATCCTGCATGTGATGCCTGACGAATTGTCCCAAACTGCCACATTCCGCCGCAACCTGCGGTCCATCGGGGCCAAAGGCTGGGCGTTCGACATGTGCTTCCTTGCGCGTCAATTACCTCTCGCAATTGAGCTGGCCCGCGCCTGCCCGGATCAGGTGCTGGTGCTGGACCATTGCGGCGTGCCCGATATCGCAGGCGGTGCCTTCGCAGACTGGGCAACCCAGATCACCGCCCTCGCCGCCCTGCCGCATGTTCACTGCAAATTGTCGGGCATCTCGGCCTATTGCGCGCCCGGCACCGCAACACCAGACCTGTTGCGCCCATGGGTCGATCACGTCATCCAGTCCTTTGGCCCGAAACGCATCGTCTGGGGTGGCGACTGGCCCGTGGTCAATCTGGGCATCGGGTTGCCGGCATGGATCGCAATCAGCCGCACTTTGTTGAAGGGGCTGACCGAAGTCGAGCAGGCCGACATCGCATCACAAACCGCAAAGCGGGTCTATCGGCTTTAGCAATGGATAATAGCAAGTAGTGCGAGGGTAATCCCCCCCGAAAGCAAAGGGCGGCGAAAGTAGAATTTTCTCGGCAATATGCATGAGGAGATTTTGGATGAAGACCAGCAGATACACTGAGGCGCAGATCATCGCTATCCTGCGATAGGCTGAAGGTTGTGTGCCGGTGGCCGAGCTTTGCCGGGAACATGGCATGAGCAACGCGTCGTCTTACAAGTGGCGGGCGAAGCATGGCGGCATGGATGCGTCAATGGTCAGCCAGATGAAGACCATCGAAAAAGAGAACCGCAGGCTGAAGCGGATGTATGCCGATCTGAGCATGCAGTCGAATTTATTGAAGGAAGCCCTTGGAAAAATTAGTCGGGCCATCTCAACGCCGCAAGATGGCCGAGAATGCGGTAGCACGACATGGGGCAAGCATCGCTCTCGCTTGCCGGGCATTTGGCGTCAGCGAGACCTGCGATCGTTATGGCCCGAAGTTGCGTGCCGAGAACGAAGAGATCGCCGATCTGCTGACCGGGCTGACTGATGCCCGCAAGACTTGGGGCTTTGGGCTGTGTCCGTCTGCGCATCGTCAAGGGGCACCCATGGGTAACCGTCCGGGCTGACCGCTCTGCCGCAGGCTGAGAGTGCGGGATAGTGTCCACCAACGATAGTGGACACTAGGGTGCGGGCGTGACGCGGCGGACACGACGGCTTTGGACGGATGAGGAGAAGCGGTCGATCTGCTTGCAGACGACTGCGCCCGGCGTATCCGTGGCGCAAGTTGCGCTGCGCCACACGGTGAACGCGAACCTGATTTTCAAATGGCTGCGCGATCCTCCGTATCGGCCCAAGCCCGGAACGGGATCGCAGGACGCAGGTTTGCGCTTGCTGCCGGTGGAGGTTGTCAAGGAAGCCTCGGAGGTTCGACCGATACCTGCCGCAGCGAGCCACATCGAGATCGAGTTGTCGGGTGGGCATCGGATGCGCATCAGCGGCAGCCCTGACCCCGGGGCATTGGCGCGGCTGATCCGTCGACTGACGGCGTGATCCCGGTTCCGGCCAACACGCGGGTCTGGCTGGCGGCTGGTGTCACCGACATGCGCAAGGGTTTTGCGGCGCTGGCATTGCAGGCCGAGGCGGTGCTGAAGCAGGACCCGTTCGCCGGGCATCTGTTCGTCTTGCGCGGCCCGCCGGGGCGACCTGATCGAGGTGATCTGGTGGGACGGTCAAGGGGCGTGCATGGTCATGAAGCGCCTGGAGCGGGGGCGGTTTGTCTGGCCCTATGCCAAGGAGGGCAAGGTTGCGCTGACGGCTGCGCAACTGTCCATGGTGCCGGAAGGGTGAGGAGGATCAGGATTTGATCCAGCGGATCAAATTCCCGAGGCAAGTGGCGGGCCTTGGCAGCGGACGCGGCGGCCCTTCTCAACGGGATAATCTGCCGATCTTGCAAGAGAAGGATTCCCACAAGGACTACAGTGGGATAAACTTCCTGCATGCTGGATCGGACCATCACTTTGCCGGAAGACCCCGAGGAGCCGCGCAGCGTCACCGCAGCTTGTGGCCGAGGTGAAGGCGCAGGCGATCCTGATCCGTTGCCCGGCAGTTGATTGCGCAGCACTCGACGAGAGGGGAGAAGCTCCGGCACCAGTTGGCCGGGCACCGTGCGCACCGGTTCGGGGCGTCGTCGGAGACCTTCGAGCAGTTGCAGATGAAGCTTTGCGCTATCGCTGAAGTTGGGTCCGGGGGATTGGGTGCTTATAAAGGCGTTGTTGACGCGCCGCAGTTCTCGCATAGAAAAGGATATGCCCCATTAAAAAGGATACGGCTGTCGCGATGCGCGCGCCAGAAGGAATTCACCGGACCCGCTGAC
>JBBQGU010000017.1:0-22019 GCA_038323315.1 Rhodobacterales bacterium
CCCAGATCGGCCAACCCCAGTCCGACCAACCCCAGTCCGTCCAACCCCAGTCCGACCAACCCCAGTCCGACCAACCCCAGTCCGACCAACCCCAGTCCGGCCAACCCCAGTCCGACCGGCCCGCAACCACCCAATCCGCAACCACCCAATCCGCAACCGGCCGACCCCAGACCGACCCCAGACCGACCGGCCCGCCACTCCCCATTCCCTCAAACCTTATTGCCAAAACCCTAACAAATACCCTCAATTTTGATACCCATATCCTATCAACCACTTAGCCCCCCTACCACGCGTGGGCACCCCCTTCCCCCTGCACCAAAAAACCCTATCTTGCGACACATGATCCTCCCCCCTTCCCTGCAAGACTGGTTCGACACCCAAGGCTGGACCCTGCATCCCCACCAGACCCAGATGCTGACACTCGCCGAAAACTCCGCCACCCTTCTGATCGCCCCCACCGGCGGCGGCAAAACCTTGGCCGGCTTCCTCCCCACCCTCGCCGAGCTTGCCACCCCCCACACCGGCCTCCACACCCTCTATATCTCCCCCCTCAAGGCCCTGACCGCCGACATCCGCCGCAACCTCCGCCGTCCGGTCGAAGGCGCCGGCCTGCCGATCCGGATCGAGGACCGCACCGGCGACACCACCTATACCCAACGACGCCGCCAACGCGCCGACCCGCCTCACATCCTGCTGACAACCCCCGAAAGCCTCGCCCTCCTCCTGACCTACGAAGACGCCCCCCGCATGTTCGCAGGCCTGCAACGCGTCATCATCGACGAAATCCATGCCCTTGCCGAAAGCAAACGCGGCGATCAGCTGATGCTGCAAATCGCCCGCCTGTCCACCCTCGCCCCCGGCCTGCGCCGGATCGGCCTGTCCGCCACCGTCGAGGACCCCCCCGCCCTCGCCCGCTTCCTCTCCCCCGTCACCCAGATCCTCCAGGCCGACCCCGGCCCCGACCCCGACATCACCATGCTGCAAACCGCCGAACCCCCACCGTGGAGCGGCGGCGGCGGCACCTACGCCATCCCCGCCATCCTCGACCAGGTCAAACAGCACAACATCACCCTGATCTTCCACAACACCCGCGCCCAGGCCGAGATCTTCTTCCACAACCTCTGGCTCGCCAACGACGAAAGCCTCCCCATCGGCATCCACCACGGCTCCCTAAGCCGAGAGCAGCGGGAAAGGGTCGAACAAGCCATGGTCGCAGGCCAGCTTCGCGCCGTTGTCTGTACCGGAAGCCTCGACCTCGGCATCGACTGGGGCGATGTCGACCTCGTCATTCAGGTCGGCGCGCCAAAAAACGTCAAACGCCTCGTCCAGAGGATCGGCCGCGCGAACCACCGCTACAACGCCCCCTCCAAGGCCCTGCTCGTCCCCGCCAACCGCTTCGAAGTCGTCGAATGCCAAGCGGCGTTGGAGGCCGTCCGCGACCATGACCTCGACGGCGACCCCCGCGGCCCCGGCCCCCGCGACGTGCTTTGCCAACACATCCTCGCCACTGCCTGCTCGGGCCCCTTCGACGCAACCCGGCTTTACACCGAAATCACCACGGCCGGCCCCTACGCGACCCTGACCCGCCCCGACTTTGACGCCTGCCTCGATTTCACGGCCACCGGCGGGTATGCGCTGAAAGCCTATGACCGCTGGCAACGCCTGATGATCCGCGACGACAAATGGACCCTCCGGGACCCCCGCACGGCCGCCGTGATCCGCCAGAACCTTGGCACGATCATCGACATCGAAACCTTGAAAGTCCGCCTGCGGGGCCGCAATGTGCCCTTGGGCGAGATCGAGGAATCCTTCGCCGCCTCCCTCACCCCAGGCGACACGTTCCTGATCGGCGGAGAGATCGTCCGCTTCGACGGCCTGAAAGAAATGACGGTCGAGGTTTCCCGCTCTCCGGGCCGCCCCCCTAGAGTTGCCGTTTTCAACGGCACCAAATTCGCCACTTCCACCCAACTGTCTCACCGCATCCTGCGCGATTTTCAGCGTGACGACTGGCCCGAACTGCCCTCCCACACCCGCCAATGGCTGCATCTGCAACGCGACCTGTCCCGCCTGCCCCAGCCCGACCGGCTGCTTTTGGAATCCTTCCCCCGCGATGGCCACGAACACCTCGTCATCTACGGTTTCGCCGGTCGCAACGCCCAGCAGACCTTGGGCCTGCTGATCACAAAAGCGATGGAGGAGCAGGGCCTGGCCCCCTTGGGTTTCGTCGCCACCGATTATGCCACGATGATATGGGGCCTTGATCCCGTCACCGACGCCGCGCCCCTGTTCGACCTGACCACCCTGCGCCAAGGCGTCGAAACCTGGCTCTCCGGCAACGCCGTCATGAAACGCAGCTTCCGCAACGTGGCCATCATCGCGGGCCTGATCGAACGCGCCAACCAGGGCCGCCGCAAGTCCGGTCGTCAGGCCACCTTCTCCTCCGACATCCTCTATGACACCCTGCGCCGTTACGACTCCGATCACCTTCTTTTGCAAATCACCCATGAAGAGGCGATGCGCGGACTGGTCGATTTCGCCCGTGTTGAGGAACTGCTCACCCGCATCGGCCCCCGCATCGACCTGATCCGACTGCCCCACGTCACCCCCCTCGCCGCCCCCTTGTTTCTTGAACCCAGCAAAGTCCCGATCCACGGCCACGCCCGCGACCGCCTCGCCCAGGATGCCGCCCGTCAACTTCTCCACGATGCGGGCCTGGACTGACCTTGCCTACGCCTCGGGTGACACCAAGCCGGGGTTTCTTCCCGCTAGGGCCTCACAACAAAAGTTGGCTCTGTCCCACATGGTGCGCCAATTCGCCCAGTCTTGGGGGCGGCTGACCATGACCGGCCGCATCGATTCCCGGATTCTGGCTTTTCAAGCTGCGCGGTTCATCCCTCGAGCAAACCCCACCCGAATGACAAATACCCAGCCATCAGCACCAAAGTGAAGACGTCATTATAACGTTGTTAGCTTGTCCCGGCCAAGATACCTAAAGTCACAGCTGCCCTCATTCACTTTGACCCAAATATCCATCAAACGGGCCAGATCGAACGGCCGTGTCACTGCTTGCGCAGGGCCCCTTGCACCCAACCCGCCCCCGCCGCAAACTCGGCTTGAATCACCAGCCTGGAGTCCCCATGCCCGCCGACACCAACCCCCATTGGGTCTACACCCAAACCGTCAAGATGTTCGCCGCCGATGCAGGCTCGCGGTTCGAGGATGAGGAGGAACTGACCCGCCACTGGGGCCAGGTCTGGGGCCTTGATAACGATGTGGGCCGCATCCGCTCGATCCTCGTTCACCGACCTGGGCCAGAGATGGCCATCGTCGACCCTACCAAACGCATCCCGGAAATCGGCTCGTTCGGTGACCCGGAAAAGGGCTGGTACTTTCAATCCGACACCCCGCCCGACGTGCCTGCCATGCAAACCCAGCACGACGGCATGGTCGCGGCCTTGCGCGCACAAGGCATCGAGGTCCATTTCATGGAGGGTGTCGATGATACCCGGCTGAAGTCCTGCTACACCCGCGACCCGCTCATCATGGTCAAGGGCGGCGCCATCATCTGCCGCATGGGCGCCCGCATCCGCCGGGGTGAGGAATTGGCCACCACCCGCACACTGGCCAAGATCGGCGTCCCGATCCTGCGCACGATCTCTGGCGCCGGCGTGATGGAGGGCGGCTCCTTCGCCTGGATCGACGCCAAGACCTGCGCCATCGGCGTCGGCGTCCGCGTCAACCGCGAAGGTGCGGAACAGGTTGCCGAGGTTCTGCGGCGTCAAGGCGTCGACCTGCTGGTCGTCGAACTGACCGGCTATGACATTCATCTGGACATCTCCTTCCTGATGGTCGCCCCCGATCTGGCTTTGGTGAACCCGAACGGCCTGCCCTATTCCTTCCTCGACGACCTGCGGACCCGAGGCATCCAGATCGTGGAAATCGACCCTTCCGACGACCCTTGGATCAACAACTCGCTTGCTTTGTCGCCGGGCCACTTGCTGATGCCGCCGGGTGCCGGCAACCGCACATTGGACACATTGGCAAAGCACGGCGTGACCTGGGCGACGATTCCCTTTGCTGCAATGCACAAGAACGGTGGCGGCGTCCACTGTTCGACCACCCCGCTCCGCCGCGACCCGATCTGACGCTAAGGCCCGCGAGTCGGGTTACACCGCTCTACTTCTGTCAATACAGCGCGGATAAAAACGATTCTGGTGGCCTCGCAACCCATCAGGTCACTTTCCCTACCATGACAACGCGTGGTGTAGGATGGGCGATGCGCCCATCTTCCCTACCGCTTGGAGCGGACCGGAAAGGCGGCGCGGGTTACGGCAAAGCTGCCATCCGATTGCACCACTTCAATCACGCGAAACAGGTCGCGCAGCACCGGTTCGTACGGCAGATGCCGGTTGGCCACCATCCACAGCACCCCATCTGGTGCCAACCCTCTGTGCGCCGCGCGGATAAAGCCGATGCCCAGCGCCGGGTCCGCCTCGCGGCCGTTGTGGAAGGGCGGGTTCATCACCACCGCAGACCACAGCTTTTCCGGGCGAAAACTGCGCGCATCGGCCCAGTGAAATTGCGCCCGCGGATCTGGCAGATTGCGGCGGGCACAATCCAGAGCCGTGGCTTCGGCCTCGACCACATCCACATGCGTCACGCGCGACCGTGCCAGAATGGTACGGCTCAAATACCCCCAACCAGCCCCCAGATCGCCCACTCTGCCCCGTAAATCCTGCGGCAAAGCCTGCGCCAGCATGACCGATCCATGATCCGGCCCGTCCGACGAGAAGACGCCGGGCCGGGTAACGAACCCTTCCACCAAATGGTCCTGCGCGGCCCAATCCAGCAAGCGGCCATCAGCAGGCACCGTCGCCAACCGGCCATGACCCTTGGTCACAGGCTCGCCCAGTTCCAGCCCCAAGACCTTGCAATCCTTCAGCACCGCCTCGACGCCATCGGTTTTTTGCCCATCCACCGCCATCATTGCTCCGGGGCGCAGGGCCAGACAAGCCTCGGCCAACAATGCATGCGCCTCGGCCTTGGCGCGGGGCACGCAGATCAGCGCGGTGGCGAATTGTCCGAACCCTGCCATCTTGTACCCCAAACCCGCAAAATGGTCGTAGTCGGGCTTGAACCCCGCCAGCACGACAACCCTGCTTTTAGGCAACGGCGACAAATCGTCACCGATGCGAGGGCGATAAACCGCAACCTCACCGACGGCCGGCAACACCCAGGCACCGCTGTCCAGCGCCATCTCTATCCGCAATGATCGCATTGATCCCTCAGGTTCCCAACTGGTTCGACCAGCCTTAGACCCTATTCCTTTTCCATCGTGCATTGCAGCGGATGCTGATGACGGCGGGCAAAGTCCATAACCTGCGCCACCTTGGTCTCGGCCACTTCGAACGAAAACACGCCCACCACTGCCAGACCCTTTTTGTGAACCGCCAGCATGATGTCAAAGGCCTGCGCATGGTTAAGGCCAAAGAACCGCTCCAGCACATGCACGACAAACTCCATTGGGGTGTAGTCGTCGTTCAGCAGCATCACCTTGTACAAAGGCGGGCGTTCCGTCTTGGTCTTGGTCTTGGTCAGGATCGTGGTGTCATTGCCCGGCCCGCGCGGTTCGTCAGACATCTTCAGTGGCGCGACCATGTTGGGTAATGCGGACAAGACCGGACTCCGAGGGCAAGAGGGGTAGCAATGCGGCTGATGACATCAATATAGTGCATTTTCTAACCCTTGGAACCCCCGCCACATCTGTTTCATGGTTTGTGCCGTGTCACCATGCCGTGCCTTAGACATAAAGGATCGTGATTTGCCACCGAACTCCGCCGGTTTGACCACCATCGGCTTTGATGCCGATGACACGCTTTGGCACAACGAAACCCTGTTCCACCTGACCCAAGCCCGATTCGCAGCGCTTCTGGCCGACCATACCGACCCGACCAACCTTGCAACCCGGCTCGAGGCCGCGGAACGGCGCAACCTTGGTCACTACGGCTTTGGCGTCAAGGGCTTCATGCTGTCGATGATTGAAACCGCGATCGACGTGACAGAGGGTCGCGTGCAATCCGCCGTCATCTCCGAAATTCTGGCGGCCGGACGCGAAATGCTGGCCCATCCGGTCGAGCTGTTGCCCCATGTCCGTCAGGTGATCGAACAGCTGGCCGGTGATTTCACCCTGCTTTTGATCACCAAGGGCGACCTCCTGGATCAGGAACGCAAGGTCGCGCAGTCCGGCCTTGGCGATCTTTTTGCCGGTGTCGAGATCGTCTCGAACAAGACTCCGCAGATCTATGCCCGCATCTTCCAACGCCACGGTGGCGGGCCGGAGCGGTCCATGATGGTCGGCAATTCGCTGAAATCCGACGTGCTGCCCGCGTTGGAGGCAGGGGCCTGGGGCGTCCATGTGCCACAGGACTTGACCTGGGCACTGGAGCATGCCGAACCGCCCCAAGGTGCAGCGCGATTTCGCTCAATATCCGACCTTGGGGCATTGCCACAACTGCTGCGCGACCTGTGACCACCACCACATTTTGTGGCTATGTTCGCACTACCCCACAACATCTGGACAGTTTCCTCACCTGTTTCATATCAGCATCGCCTTGAAACCCATTGAAACAAAGGGGTTTTCCGACTCTGCACCCCGTGCTAGCGTGACCTTGGCAGAATGATGTCCCGACCCAACAGGGACACGAAAATTGACGAGGCGGGCAACGTGACAGCAGTTTCAACGCGGTTCCTCCGCATGTATTTCATGGTTTTTGTGTGGGTTGTTTTCGGTCAGGTGGCCGGTGCGGCGCCCTATGCCGCCCATCTGATGGATGCCAGAACCGGCGAAACCATGTTCTCGCAGAACGCCGACACCCCCCTCGCCCCTGCGTCGCTGACCAAGATGATGACCCTCTACATCACCTTTACCGAGATCGAGGCCGGGCGTCTGTCCCTTGATTCCATGATCACCGTCTCCAAGAACGCCGCCAATCAGGCGCCGACGCGTCTGGGGCTCAAGGCCGGGCAGAAGGTCGCCTTGCGTTACCTGATCCGCGCCGCTGCCGTGAAATCCGCCAACGATGCCGCCGCCGCAATCGGTGACGCCATCTCGGGCTCACCCGAAAAATTCAGCGCCAAGATGACGGCCATGGGCAAACGGCTGGGCATGAAACATTCGATCTTCAAGAATGCCAATGGTCTGCCGGCCAAGGGCCATCTGTCGACCGCCCATGACATGTCGATGCTGGGCCGGCACCTGTTTTACGACTTCCCCCAGTATTACAACATCTTCTCGCGCCGGACCACCGATGCAGGGCTGGCCACCGTGGCCAACACCAACCGCAAGTTTCTTGACAGCTATGAAGGTGCCGACGGCATCAAAACCGGCTACACCAATGCGGCCGGATTCAACCTGACCGCCAGTGCGGAACGTGGCGGCATCCGCCTGATCGCCACGGTCTTTGGCGGCACTTCGACTGCGATGCGCAACCAGAAAATGCGTGAACTTCTGGATCTTGGCTTTGCCAAGGCCAGACCGGGGGCCGCGACCGTCAAACCCGTACCCGCCGATCCCGAGCGCGGCACACCCGAACAAGCGGTTGTGGCGTCAAGCGAAGATGGCAGCGTCGACGAATCACTGCCCGAGGTTGAAAACGGCGCGGGCAAGACCTTGCGGCTGAACCTCGCCCTCAACACCTCGCCCCGCCCACAGCGCAGGCCGGGTGCTTCGTCTACCATCACCGACGTGATCGCAACCGTGGCCCCCGCCGACAGCCTGCAAGGTCAGGCCGAGTCTTTGGCGCAGGGCAACAGTGCCGCGACCCCGTCGCAAGGCATGGTGACCATTTCGGCTTCGTCCGACACCCAACCCTTGGAACTCGCCACGGGTGCCGAAGCAACTGCAGCCCGCAAAACCCCGGTCTTTACCGACACCGACGCCCAGTTCGCCGAAGTTCCCGCCAAGCCAGAGATGGTCACACGCGTCTCGACCTCGGGTTCGGAACATTGGGGCGTCAATCTGGGGCATTTCAACACCAGATCTGAGGCGGAGCGCTTGATGCTGCGCATCCAACTGGCCGAAAACGCTACACTGGGCGACGGTCTGCGCAAGGTTGTGGCACGCAAGGGCGGCTATGATGCCAACTTCATGGGGCTCAGCCGCGACAATGCCGACCTCGCCTGCCGCCGGCTGCAAGCGCGCGGCCAGCAATGCTTCACCATCGGCCAATAGCAACGTCACGGGGCAACATTGGCAGGTGTCCGGCCCTTCCCCCCAGCGTTGATCGCCTCTCCCGATCCCATTCACTCTGGCCCAAATACTCCCGCCGGAGGCTCTGTGTCCGCAGCGGAGTGTTTGCTGTCGCGACCTGCAACCAAGCCACTTCTCTTGGCATCGGCAAAGATATAGGGCTGTCGCGGTATGACCTGCTGAAAAGACCCTGATATGGACGATACCCTGCGCCCGCATCCATTTCGCGACTCTGGTCAGGATGTGGCCACGACGCGCCGCATCCCTGACACCCCGCAAACGCGGGCCTCGGCCTATCGGCTGGCCTTTGCCGACCCCGAGTTTCTGACGCGTGAGGAGTTGCGGCCAATTCGGCTGCAACTGGAACTCTTGAAGCCGCAAATGATATTGGACGAGCGGGGCATCCGGTCGACAGTGGTTCTGTTTGGCGGGGCGCGCATCCCGGACCCCGACAAGGCCGAGGGGGCGAAGCCGGGATTGGCCGCTCTGACGCCATATTATACCGAGGCGCGGCGGTTTGCGCGGGCGGTGACCGAGCGCAGCCTGCTGACTTATGGTCGCGAAATGGTGATCTGTACCGGCGGCGGACCGGGGGTGATGGAGGCGGGCAACCGCGGGGCGGATGATGCGGGGGGGCAGTCGATCGGGTTGAACATCGTGCTGCCGCATGAACAGGCTCCGAATGAATACGTGACGCCGGATCTGTCGTTCAACTTTCATTACTTTGCGATCCGGAAGATGCATTTCCTGATGCGGGCGCGGGCGATTTGCGTGTTTCCGGGCGGGTTCGGCACGCTGGATGAGATGTTCGAGGCGTTGACCTTGGTTCAGACCGGCCGGATGAAGCCGCTGCCGTTCTTGCTGTTCGGCCGGGCGTTCTGGGAAAAGATCTTGAATTGGCAGGCGCTGGCCGACGCCGGAGTGATCAATCCGGCCGATCTGGATTTGTTTCAGTACGTCGAGACGGCCGAGGAGGCTCTGGCCGCGATGGATGCCTGGGGGTGACCCCCCTCCCACACGTGGAATTGACCTTAAGACATTGTTTCATCAATACTTTAGAATTAACTTTTTTGAGCTGACGGAGTGCCGGGGGTTTTGCACCCCCTAGGCTTGCCGGGGTGAAGGACCCCGGCAAGCCCCCCCGCAGGATATTTGGGTCAAAGTGAATGGGGGAGACGATTTTTGGTCATCTGATGCGATCAGAGGCAGAGGTTGTTCAAAGCCGTATCCAGATCGGTCCAGTCTGCGATGTGCAGACGGACTGGCAGGGTCAGGACCTGCATGCGGAAGGATCTGGGCAGGCGGACCGCATCTTTTTCGGTGGTCACAAGTTGAGCGCCGCGCGCCACGGCTTCGAGTTCGAGGCGTTTCATCAGGGCCTCGGACAGGGGTTGGTGGTCGTCAAGCGGCACTTCGCGCAGGATGGTGGCGCCTTCACTGCGCAGGGTGGCAAAGAATTTGGCGGGATTGCCGATGCCGGCAAAGGCGATGACCTTTGCGCCCTGCCAATCCATGCCCATTTTCAGGGGTCGGAGTTCGCCTTGCAGATGGGGTTTGGGCAGATTGGGCCAGCGGGTCCGGAAGGCGGTTTGGGCGGCCGCCGTGCCGATGGTCAGGACCAGATCGGCGCGGGGCAGGCCTGCGGCCACAGGTTCGCGCAAGGGGCCGGCGGGCAAGCAGCGTTCATTGCCAAAGCCCTGTGCAGCATCGACCACCAGCAACGACAGGTCTTTGACGACCGCAGGGTTCTGAAAACCGTCGTCCAGCAGGATCACCCCGGCCCCGGACGCGTGCGCCAGTTGCACGGCGGCGGCGCGGTCGCGGCCTATGAAGGTGGGGGTGAAGGCGGACAGCAGCAGGGGCTCGTCGCCGACTTGCGCAGCGGTATGGGTCGCCTCTTGCACCTGTAACGGGCCTTTCAGCGTGCCGCCATAGCCCCGGCTGACCACGGCGACGCGGTGGCCCTTGGCGGTCAGGCGTTCGATCAGCGCGATGGCGGTCGGGGTTTTGCCGGTGCCGCCGACATTCAGATTGCCGATGCAGATCACCGGCACGCGGGCGCGGTAACCGGACCTCGCCACCCGGCGCGCGGTGGCTGCGGCGTAAAGCCAGCCCAAGGGCGCCAAGACCCGGGCGGCGGCTCCGGGGGTTTGCGGTGGGTTGGACCAGAAGGCGGGCGGGCGCATCAGGGGGCGCCATCCGTCACGGCGCGAATGGCGTGCAGGACCTGGGCCGTTGCCTCGGCCCCTTCGGAGGCAATCGTCCAGGCGGCCTGGGCCTGACGCGCGGCGCGGTCGGGCGACAGAAGATCGCCCAAAGCCATGGTCAGTTCGGCCCCGGTGCCGACCATGCGTGCGGCACGACCGGCCCCCAAACGCCCGAACGCCGCCCCATAGGGGCCGGGTTTGGGACCGTAGACGATGGCGGAGCCAAGGGCAGCAGGCTCCATCGGGTTGCGCGCGCAGCCCTCCCCCGCCAGCGAGCCGCCCAGAAAGGTCACCGGGGCCAGACGGTACCACAGCCCGTATTCGCTGGCGTCGCAGATATAGACCTGGGTTTCGGCACCCGGATCCTGGTCGGTGCGGCGCAGTGCCACGCCCCAGCCTTCGATCGCTTCCAACTCGTCAGCCAGCATCGGGGCGGCGGCGGCATTGCGGGGCACAAGGATCAGGAGCAGTCGGTGGGCAAGCTGCAACGCGTCGCGCTGGGCAGCGATGACGTCGCGCATCTCTCCGGGGGCGACGTCGGCGGCGAGCCAGACCGGGCGGGTGGCCATCAACTGCGCCAGGAAGGCGCGGTCGGATTCGACATAGGGCAAGGCGGCGGAGGGTTCCTCCATCCGGCCTGCGATGCGGATCTGACCGGGTTCGGCCCCCGCGCGGCGAAAGGCGCGGGCCGCAGTATCGTCGAGGACCATGATCTGGGTGAAGGCCTGCAGACAGGTGCCGATCAGGCCGGGATACCATCCGTCACGCCCGACTGGCAGGCAGGGCGCGCGGGCACCGACCATCAGCAGGGGGATTTTGCGCCGGGTGCATTCGTGCAGGGTGGCGGGCCGCAGTTCGCCCTCGGCAAAGACGGCGAGGTCGGGGCGCCAGTGGTTCAGGAAGTCCTCGGCTGCGCGGGGATAGTCGGCGGGCGGGGGGTGGGCTTGGTCAGGGGATGCGGGTGGGGGTGCCGTGAGCAGGACTTGCAGTCCGTCATCCTCGATCAGGTGGCGGGCAAGTTCCTGCATGGCCGGCAAACCCGCGAGGTTGGGCGCGTGCAACCACAGCAGCGCGCCCCCGGGACGGGGCGGGCGGGAGAGGGGGCGGTGCGGGCCATGGCGGCCGGCGAGGTTGTAGAGGGAAAGCCCCAGAGAATACGGCATGTGCCTGTCGGGAAGGTTCAGGTGGCGGTGATCGTCGCGAGGTACATGTGGGTCACGAGGCCATGAATTCGGCCGGCACTGCCGTTGGGGAGCCTGGGGTGCCGTCGTCGCGCAGGCGGTGAAGGTTGGCGATGAAATAGCGCATATGGGCGTTGTCGACGGTGCGCTGCGCCTCGGCCTTCCACGCCAGATAGGCGGTGTCGTAATCGGGGAACATGCCGACGAGGTGGATTTTCGAGACATCGCGGAACACGTTCTTTTCCGGCGACACCAGTTCGCCGCCGAACACGAGGTGGAGTTGAGGCATGGGGCAAGCTCCTTGGATTTGGCGCAGCATAGTTCATAACGGGGGTCAGGGTAAACGGGGGATCAGGATGACCGGGTTGCAGGGGCGGGTGGACGCGGCGATTGACGCGACGTTGGGCGGGCGGATCGTCGGTTGTGTCGTGCTGGTGCAGCAGGGCGGGCATGCGGTCTATGCCCGCGCGGCCGGGCTGGCGGACCGTGAGGCGGGGCGCGGGATGGCTTTGGATGCGGTGTTTCGGCTGGCCTCGGTCACCAAGCCGGTGGTTGCGGCGGCGGCGCTGCGGATGGTGGATCTGGGGCTGCTGGGGTTGGACGATCCGGTCACGAAATTTCTGCGAAATTTCAGGCCGTCATGCCCGGATGGGCCGGAAGCGGTGATTTTGATCCGGCATTTGCTGACGCATACCTCGGGTCTGAGTTATGGCGGTGAGGGGGTCTATTCGCGGGGGCTGTCAGGGCCCCTGTTGGGGTTTGAGGAGAACCTGGCGTTGATCGGGGCCGAGCCGTTGCTGTTCACCCCGGGAACCGCGTGGGAATACGGCCTGTCGATCGACGTGTTGGGCGGGGTTCTGGCGGCCATCAACGGCAGCGATCTTGCGGGGGTTGTGGCGCGGTATGTGACGGGGCCGTTGGGGATGGTGGACACGCTGTTCGGGGTCAGTGATGTGGGGCGGTTGGCGCAGCCGTATCAGGACGGGGCGCCGCCGGTCCGGATGGAGGGCGAGGTTGTGGTGGTCGGTCAGGATGGCGGGGTGACGGCGTTTTCGGTGCCACGGATCTTGGACGTGCGGGCGCCGCAGTCGGGTGGGGCCGGCATGGCCGGGACGGCTGGGGATGTGATGCGGCTGTTGGAGGCGCTGCGGGGTGGGTTTCTGTCGGAGGGGCTGCGGACGGCGGCATTTGCGAACCAGGTGGGCTTGTTGCGCGAGGGGGGCAAGGGATTTGGGTTTTTGGGGGCGGTGACGCTGGACTCCGTGGCGGCGGGCACGGCGATGCCGGTCGGGGCGGTGGATTGGGGCGGGGCCTGGGGGCACAACTGGGCGATCGACTGCGGTTCGGGAACGGCGATCGTTGTCTGCACCAACACGCTGTTCGAGGGGTGCAGCGGGCCGTTCCGCGAAGAGGTGGCGCAGGCGGTGTTCGGGTGACGAGGGGATTGCTCGGTCTGGCGTGAAGAAGGTAGCACGCCGGTCAAGCACAGGGATTCTTGCGTCAGGTGTCGCACAGTCGATCAGAGACCCGGCTGAGATGGCCTTGCCTCACTCCCATCCCGAAACATCGTCAGTTTTGCCGAGGCCGTGGCCCCCAATCCCACATGCTGCCTGAGGGCTGCCAATGTGCCATCCCGTGATACGTCCCGCCCGCCTGCGGCACATCGCCAGCGATGCAAGCTTTGCGCCGCGATGCGGATGGTGCAAACGTCCCTCAAGGCTGCATCCAAACAATTGGACTTTCCGGACTGGCGGGCACTGTCGGACTTTCCCCCTGAACCACCGTAAAAGACCCTCGCCAAAGCCGTCGACGGGGGCTCGATGCCCCCGGCGACGGCCCCCTCTGCCGGATCAGGCAGGTCGGATCGGGCACGCCATCCCCTTGACCAACACCGTCCCAGCCCCTACCAATCCGCCATGGGGTTCCGCGAACACCCCATGAGGCCAAGGCCAAAGCGTGGCATCCCCGTCCCCCCATGCCCATCAAAGGGTGGCCACAAGCCCAAGGAACGCCGATGCCCCACCCCAACCAGATCACCCAAAGCCAACTGTCGCGCCTGATCGGCCTGCCCGACGCCCCGACCCTGATCGATGTCCGTCTGCCCGAGGATCTGGCCCGCGACCCACGCCTGATCCCCGGCAGCTTTCCCCTGCCCCACACCCAATGCGACCCGTTTGCCATAAAGGCACGACGCGTCGTGGTGATCTGCGCCCGAGGCCGCAAACTGTCCGAAGGCGTCGCGGCCCTGCTGCGCTGCCAGTCCATCCCGGCCGAGGTGCTGGAGGGTGGCGCCGTGGCCTGGGCCGAGGCGGGTCTGCCCATGGTCCCCATGGCGGCTATGCCCAAGACCAACCTCTGGGTCACGCGGTCTCGCCCCAAGATCGACCGCATCGCCTGCCCTTGGCTGATCCGCCGTTTCATCGACCCAAACGCCCGTTTCCTTTATGTCGCCCCGTCCGAGGTGCTGGCCGTGGCCGAACGTTTCAACGCCACCCCCTTCGACATCGAGGGCGTGCCTTACAGCCATCGCGGCGACACCTGCACCTTTGACACCATGCTGACCGAATGGGGCCTGCAGACCGAAGCGTTGCAACGCCTCGCCCTAATCATCCGCGCGGCAGATACCGACCGCCACGACCTGGCACCGCAGGCGGCCGGACTGCTGGCGATCTCGGCCGGCATGTCGCAGCAATACCGCGATGATCTGGACCAGTTGGCAATGGGGCTGAACCTGTACGACGCGCTGTACCGCTGGGCCCGCGACGGCCATGACGAAACCCATGATTGGCCCGCAGGACCACCCGCATGACCCCCCAAATGACCACACAAATGACCCCCCAAATGACCACCCAAATGACCACATTGACGGAACTGACCCGCGCCTTCGCCCGCATCGGCGTCTTGTCCTTTGGCGGCCCGGCAGCCCAGATCGCCCTGATGCACCGCGATCTGGTCGAGGATCGCAAGTGGATCAGCGAACAGGATTTCCTGTCCGCCCTGTCGTTCTGCATGCTGCTGCCCGGCCCCGAGGCGATGCAACTGGCCACCTGGATCGGCTGGCGCAAACACGGCACGCTGGGCGGGCTGATTGCCGGGCTGCTGTTCGTGCTGCCGGGGGCGGTGGTGGTGCTGGCCCTGTCGATGATCTATGCCGCCTACGGCCAGATCCCCCTGGTCGCCGCGCTGTTCACAGGCGTTCAGGCCGCCGTCGTCGCCGTGGTGATCGAGGCGTTGCTGCGCGTCGCCAAACGCGCCTTGAAATCGCGGGCCTATTGGGTCGTGGCCATCCTGTCGTTCCTGGCCCTGTTCCTGTTTGCCGTGCCGTTCCCGGTCGTGATCCTCGCCGCGGCCCTGTACGGCTTCACCACCACCAGCGCCAAAGCCGTGCCGGTGGACACCCCGCATCCCTGGCGCGAAAGTCTGCAAGCGATGGTGATCTGGGGGGCCGTCTGGTTGATCCCGCTCGCACTGATCGTCAGCTTTGACCCCGGCATCTTTGCCGACATCGCGCTGTATTTCTCGAAACTCGCGGTCCTGACCTTTGGTGGCGCCTATGCGGTGCTGGCCTGGATGAGCCAGACCGTGGTGACTGAAAAGCAATGGTTGACCCTGCCGCAGATGATGGACGGACTGGGTCTGGCCGAGACTACGCCCGGCCCGCTGATCCTGGTGACCGAGTTCGTAGCCTACCTTGCCGCATGGAAACAGCATGGGTTGGCGGGCGGCGTTTATGGCGCGGGCATCGCGCTGTGGATGACCTTTGCGCCGTGTTTCCTGTGGATCTTTGCCCTGGCCCCCTGGATCGCCCGCCTGACCGCCGCCCCCAAACTGGCAGGCGCGCTGCAAGGCATCACCGCCGCCGTCGTGGGTGTCATCGCCAACCTGTCGCTGTGGTTCGCCGCCCATGTGTTCTTTTCAACTGTGACGCGCATCGACCAAACCCCGTTCCACCTGATTGTGCCTGACCTGACCAGCTTCAACTGGACCTCGGGCCTGATCGCCGTGGCCGCTGCCTATGCCCTGCTACGGCTGCATCTGCCGCTGATCGGGGTGATTGCCGGGGCCGCAATTGCCTCGGCGGCGCTCGGTTTGCTGTAACTCCGCCCCTTCCCTTCACCTCCAAATCGCCTATGGTGGCACCATTGGAAGACAGGAGCAGGCATGGCGCGGTCAATCGATTATGGGAACCTGATGCACCGTGCGATGCGCGGGCTGATCCAGACAGTGCTGCGGGACGTGGCCGCCGATGGTTTGCCGGGGGCGCATCACTTCTTCATCACCTTCGACACGACCGTGGATGGCGTCCAGATGGCCGACTGGCTGCGCAAACGCTATCCGGGTGAGATGACCATCGTCGTCCAGCACTGGTTCGAAAATCTGATGGTGACAGACGAAGGCTTTACCATCACGCTGAGTTTTGGCGACAATCCCGAGCCGCTATACATCCCCTTTGATGCCGTGCGCACCTTTGTCGACCCCTCGGTCGAGTTTGGCCTGCGCTTTGAAACCCACGCGGACGACGAAGACGAGGAGGAGGACGACCCCGACGACGATCCGACGCCGCCCACCCAAGACGCCCAGATTGTCCGCCTGGATAGATTCCGCAAACAATAGGGCTGCATCATGACCGAAACGCTGTTGTTCTTTCGCCAATTGATCAGCCGACCCCTGCAGATTTCCGCGATGGCCCCCTCGTCGCGCTATCTGGGGCGCGCCATGGCTGCCCCACTCAAACCGGGCCAGCGCGTGGTCGAGTTTGGTCCGGGCACCGGCGTCATGACCCGCGAAATTCTGGCCACGGGGGTCAAACCGCAGGATCTGACGCTGTTCGAATATAATGGCGATTTCGTCGCCCACCTGCGCAGCAGTTTTCCGGGCGTGACAGTTCTGAACGAAGGTGCCCAAACCGCCCCCAACCATGTCGCACCCGGTGTCGATGCTGTGGTGTCTGGCGTGCCGTTGCTGTCGATGCCGCTTGAAATTCGCGAAAGCATCGTCCGCGCCGCGTTCCAGATCCTCGGCCCGGACGGCATCTATATCCAGTTCACCTACGGCCCCCGCCCCGCCGTTTCGGACGCGCAAATCGCCAAACTGGGGCTCAAGGTCGAACAGACGGCCTATGTCCTGTTCAACCTGCCCCCCGCCCGGGTTCATGTCTTCCGGCGCGCATAGCGGACATCGCCCCCCTTCATTCCGACAAAAATACTCACTTTGAAACGCCAACCATCCTACCGCAAATCCCGGCATACCATCGCATACGATTGAAACCGCATCCCACCCGCGCTATGAACCTGCAACCGAATGATGGAGGCTGCGATGAACCTTGCCACACCCGAAACCCGCACCGAAACTGACAGCTTTGGTCCGTTGCAGGTTCCGTCTGACAAGTATTGGGGCGCGCAGACCCAGCGTTCGATCCAGAACTTTGCCATCGGCTGGGAAAAGCAGCCGGTTGCGATCATCCGCGCTTTGGGGGTCATCAAGAAGGCCTGCGCCCTGGTCAACATCGACCAGGGCGACATCGACGCAGGCCTGGGCCAGACCATCGCCGCCGCCGCGACCGAGGTGATCGAGGGGCGGTTTGACGACAACTTTCCACTGGTTGTTTGGCAAACCGGCTCTGGCACCCAGTCGAACATGAACGCGAACGAGGTCATCTCGAACCGGGGCATCGAAATGCTGGGCGGCGTGATGGGCAGCAAAAAGCCGATCCACCCCAATGACCATGTCAATATGGGGCAAAGTTCCAACGACACATTCCCCACCGCCATGCATGTGGCAATCGGCATGATGGCGCGCGACACCCTGCTGCCGGGCCTTGAAAAGCTGCATCTGGCTCTGGTCGCCAAATCCTTCGAGTTCAAGGATATCATCAAGATCGGCCGCACCCACACCCAAGACGCCACCCCCTTGACCCTGGGTCAGGAATTCGGCGGCTATGCCCACCAGGTCGCGCAAGGCATGATGCGCGTGAACAAGATTCTGCCCGAAATCTATGAGCTTGCCCAAGGCGGCACCGCCGTCGGCACCGGCCTGAACACCCGTGTCGGCTGGGATGTCAGGGTCGCCGCCAAGATCGCCGAGATCACCAACCTGCCCTTCGTGACCGCCCCCAACAAGTTCGAGGCGCTCGCCGCCCATGACGCCATGGTGATGTTTTCGGGCGCGTTGAAGACCGTTGCGGTCTCCCTGTTCAAGATCGCCAACGACATGCGCTTTCTGGGCTCCGGCCCTCGGTCGGGGCTTGGCGAACTGTCTTTGCCCGAAAACGAGCCCGGCTCTTCGATCATGCCCGGCAAGGTCAATCCGACGCAGGCCGAGGCGCTGACGATGGTCTGCGCGCAGGTCATGGGCAACGATGCGGCCGTGGGCTTTGCCGGATCGCAGGGTCATTTCGAGTTGAACGTCTTCAACCCGGTCATGTCCTATAACGTGTTGCAATCCATGCAGCTGCTGGGCGACGCCGCGGGGTCGTTCACCGACAACATGGTGGTCGGCACCAAGGCCAACCTGTACCGCATCAACCAGTTGATGAAAGAAAGCCTGATGCTGGTCACGGCCCTTGCCCCGACCATCGGCTATGATGCCGCCACCAAAGTCGCCAAAACTGCGCACAAAAACGGCACCACGCTGCGCGAGGAGGCGATTGCGCTGGGCTATGTCGACGGCGAAACCTTTGACCGCGTGGTCCGCCCCGAGGATATGATCGGACCCAAGGGGTAGCCGTGGCAGAGATCATCAACCTGCGGCAGGTCCGCAAACAAAAAGACCGCGCGGCGGCCCGTGCCAAGGGGACCGAAAGCGCTGCGAAAAGCGGACGCTCCAAAGCGTTGCAACAGCTTGAAAAGGCCCGCGCGGAAAAAGCGGCCCGCGATCTGGACGGCAAGCTGCGCGCCGGCCCGTCGGGCAGTGATGATCCGTCCTGAAAAACACTCGCTGACCCTGCTGGGCCACCGCACCTCGGTGTCGCTGGAGCCGGAATTCTGGCTGGAGTTTCGCCGGATTGCCTTGAAACAAGGCGTTACGTTGAACGAACTTGCCGTCAGGATTGATGACACGCGCGGCGATGTGGGTCTGGCATCCGCGATAAGAGTCTTTGTTTTAAAGACCTTGCAGTCCCAAGTCTGAACCGGCAGCGCCGCCGCGGACCCTGACTGTGCCATGCTTGACCCAAATCACCCATTGTCATTCTGTCCGCTTTGCCGCTAGGGTTGCGCCAAGCGGACATCTTCCGCGACAGAATTCTCTGGCCTCTGCTCTGGCGCGCATTTCGCGTCGAAACGGGGCCAGCCGGATAGGCCGCAAGGCCGTTGAATTGCCCGATAGATCGATGATTTACGGGTTTTATGTGGGCGCCGAAACGCGCTCGAAAGAGAACCGCGATGAAGCGCGCAGACTTATTGGTTCAAGGCGAGGGCTGCCCACCGGGCACCGCCCTGCCGTTGCCATGCCGCGCCATCGCCCGAACAAGCCGCCCTGTCACCTCGTTGCGCGCCCCACCAGGGCGTCCAAAGTCGCGGGCACGGCGCAGTGAAAGCACATGTCCAAGAAAATGCTCATTGATGCCACCCATGCCGAGGAAACGCGCGTGGTTGTGGTCGACGGAAACAAGGTTGAAGAATTCGACTTTGAAACCCTGAACAAACGCCAACTGGCCGGCAACATCTACCTGGCCAAGGTCACGCGGGTGGAGCCATCCTTGCAGGCGGCCTTTGTCGATTACGGCGGCAACCGCCACGGATTTCTGGCCTTTGCCGAGATTCACCCAGATTATTATCAGATCCCGGTGGCCGACCGCAAAGCCCTGCTGGACGAAGAGCGCGCCTATAACCGCGCACAGGATGACGAGGACAACCGTCGTTCGCGCCCGGCCCCGCGTCCCCGCCCCGAAGTCGTCAAGACCGAGGATGAGGTGCAGGCCGCGCCGCAGATCAGCGGCATGGATGTGGTTGATCTGGACGACGATACCGCCACGGACGCTGTCGCCCACAGCCAGGGCACCGACCAACCGCATGACGACCACCACGAGAACGACCACACCCACGACCATGATCAGGACGAGGGCGACACTCCCTTCCGCGCCATCGACCACGCCGCCGAAACCGACGACGAGATCGAGAGCATTGCCGAAGAGGACGTGGCCGAGGAAATCAGCCAGACCCGCAAACCCCGCGCCCGCCGGTATAAAATCCAGGAGGTCGTGAAGGTCCGCCAGATCATGCTGATCCAGGTGGTCAAGGAAGAACGCGGCAACAAGGGTGCGGCGCTGACGACTTACCTCAGCCTCGCTGGTCGCTATTGCGTCTTGATGCCCAACACCGCGCGCGGTGGCGGCATCAGCCGCAAGATCACCGTCGCCACCGACCGCAAGAAGCTGAAAGAGATCGCACAAGAGATCGAGGTGCCGGAAGGCGCCGGTCTGATCATCCGGACCGCTGGCGCGAAACGCACCAAGCCGGAAATCAAGCGCGACTATGAATACCTGATGCGCCTGTGGGAACAGATCCGCGAACTGACCCTGAAATCCATCGCGCCTGCCGCGATTTACGAGGAAGGCGACCTGATCAAACGCTCGATCCGCGATCTGTACAGCCGCGAGATCGACGAGATTCTGGTCGAGGGCGATGTCGGCTTCCGCACCGCCAAAGACTTCATGCGGATGATCATGCCGTCCCATGCCAAGGTCGTGCAGCAGTACAACGACACCACGCCGCTGTTTGCCCGTTTTCAGGTCGAATCCTATCTGGGCGGCATGTTCAACCCAACGGTTCAGCTGAAATCCGGCGGTTATATCGTCATCGGCATCACCGAGGCGCTTGTGGCGATCGACGTGAACTCGGGGCGCGCCACCAAGGAAGGCTCGATCGAGGATACCGCGCTTAAAACCAACATGGAGGCTGCCGAGGAAATCGCGCGCCAGTTGCGTCTGCGCGACCTTGCCGGCCTGATCGTGATCGACTTCATCGACATGGAGGAGCGTCGCAACAACGCCTCGGTCGAGAAAAAGATCAAGGACAAGCTGAAAACCGACCGCGCCCGGATTCAGGTCGGCCGCATCTCGGGCTTTGGCCTGCTGGAGATGTCGCGTCAACGCCTGCGTCCGGGGATGCTGGAATCGACGACCCAGCCCTGCGCCCATTGCCACGGCACCGGCCTGATCCGCTCCGATGACAGCCTCGCGTTGCAGGTGTTGCGCGCGCTGGAAGAGGAAGGCACGCGCAAGCGGTCCAAGGAGGTCTTGCTGAAGGCCCCGGTCGGCATCATCAACTTTCTGTTCAACCAAAAGCGCGAACATCTGGCGCTGATCGAAGCGCGCTATGACATGGCCGTCCGGCTGGAGGCTGATCCTGCACTGGTCAGCCCCGATTACGCGATTGAAAAGTTCAAGACCGCCACGCGGGTTGTGCCGATCAACTCGGTCATCTCGGGCAATGCCAGCCTGATGGGCGCTGCGGTGGACGAAGACGAAGATATGGACATCGTCGATGACCTCGACGAAGTCGAAGAGGCCGAAGAGGTCGAAGAGGCGGCACCCGTCGCTGCCACCTCGGTCCCTCGTGCGGCCGAAGGTGACGCCCCCGGCAAGAAAAAGCGCCGCCGTCGCCGCAAGAAGAAGCCGGGCCCCAATGGCCAGACGTCGGGTTCTGTCGATGGCCAAAGCGCAGAAGGCAGCGATGACGAGGCCAGCGATGACGATGGCGACGAGGAGTTCGAGGATGATGCCAGCCCGGCAGATGCCGTCGCAGTCGAGGAAGCGCCGGTCGTGATTGCGGAATCGGCGGTTGAGGCTGCTCCAGAGGCTGTGCCGGAGTTTGCAGTCGAGTCTGCGGTCGAGTCTTCGGTCGAGTCTGCGGTCGAGTCTGCGGTCGAGGCGCCGAAAAAACGCACCCGCGCCCCGCGCGGCGGCGCCAAAGCGGCTGTTGCCCCGGTTGAAGCGCCCGCTGCAGAAGCGCCGCCCAAGCCAAAGCCAACCCGCGCCCGCAGCACCACAAGCAGGACCAAAGCTGCGGCAAAGCCGGTCGAAATTGGTGTTGAGGGGGCGGCCCAGCCACCAGTGGAAACCCCGATGGCGACCCCGGTGGAAACTGCCGTCGAGGCTGGATCACAACCCCCGGTCGTGATGCCGGTTGAAACCCCGGTCGCCCCTGCGGTCGAGATTTTATCGACGGCGCCCGTCGAGGTACAGACGCAGGCTCCCGTAGCGGAGCCTGCCGGAACGCCGGAACCGGTTGCTGATACCGCAGCAGAGGCTGCGGCCGACGATCCCGCCAAGCCCAAGCGCAAGGGCTGGTGGAGCCTCGGTCGCTGAACCCATGTAAATGCGAAAGGGCGGCTGGAACCTCAGCCGCCCTTGTTTATTTTTGTGTCTCTGACCACCTGCTC
>JBBQGU010000018.1:0-21610 GCA_038323315.1 Rhodobacterales bacterium
GCTGGCTGTGGTCCAACCCCCGATAACCCCGTTGCCGTCACCGACCACACAGGCAATCGGCAGCTCCAAGGCGATTGACGTCACGTTGGCTTTGCCAACCAGATCGTCATTCTTGCGCGACTGGGTGATGCCGCCGGGGAAACCTCGGCCATCGCCGTTGCCACGTGTCGAATCGCCCTCGATCGGAACCAGATTGATCAGGTCAAAGATTTCGCCCAGATTGACCGCAAAAGCCTCGGCCCGCTGACCGACAAAAACCTTGCCGGGTTTGCCGCAACCCGGGATGTTGATGTCGTACATACGCGTTTTGGCGTAGCCTTCATAATCGGGGATGGTCTTGCTCCCGATGTTGTCGATCGGCTTGATGAAGGGCCAGACGGACTGACCCATCGGCGACAGGCTCACACCGCTGGTATTGTCTGGATCACCGTTGAACATCGTCAGGGTGTAGTTCTCGACCTCGTTCAGGTTGGGCTGATTGAGGCGATTGGTCAGTTGCCCGCCTTGGCGCAGCGGGATCGCAACTTTCTGATCGCCGATGTCCAACGTGATACCTTTGCCATCATTGGCCAAGGTGGTGGAGAAGCGGAAGCGGTAGGTCAGGTCGGGCCTGGCGTCGCCATCGCTGTCGATACGGATGTCATAGGCGGCATCCTGATCGAGAGTGAAATAATTCGGGCCGCCATAGGGAGCCTGAATGGGGATGTAGTTGGCGATGAAGGTCACATAGTCCGCCCGGTCAGGTTCGTAGCTGCGGAACATGTAAAAGTCAGTGCCGTCGACGCGCGGCATGCCGGCAATTGCCGGGGCCTCGCGGTGGCTGGACGCAAAGACGGCAGGAACGCCCAAAGCGACCCCCCCAGCCAAAGCCGTACAGACGAACAGACTGGTACGCAGTTTCATGAAATTCTCCTAGTTGTTACGATGACCACTTTTAGTTCGGCGAACCAAGGGCTTCGATCTGCCATCATTGCAGTCGGAACCCCATTTACTTATGGTTCAACTCGGATACGGCTGGTTGGTTCCAGAAGTTTCAAAAATCAGGCCGTATGTGAAATTATTTATTGGGTGCGCGGTGAGTTTGGCAGGGCAACTACACGGATCACTGTTCGCCGATATTTTGGTCTCGGTTATCATTGGTATATGGTTGGGTACGATCGCCGTTATCGACCTGAGATCATTGCGAATTCCCGATTCCTTGTCGTTGTCTTTGGTCATGGCTGGTTTGCTGTTTGCCGGGTTGGACGGATATCCCGCCATCGCAAATCATCTGATTGGCACGGGGGTTGGATTTTTGGCGATGGCTGGATTTGGACAGGCGTATTTCCGCCTGCGCGGACGCGAAGGATTGGGTCTGGGGGATGCGAAGTTGTTTGCCGCCGCAGGGGCCTGGTTGGGGTGGCAGGGATTGCCGTGGGTTTTGCTGGTGGCGTCGGTCGGGGGATTAAGCTGGGCATTGATCACACGGCAAAAAGGCGAGTTGGCATTTGGACCGTGGTTGGCATTGGGATTTTGGTTGGGTTTGCTTGGGCAGTTATTCTGGTCGGTCAAAGCCCCGATTTGAACTGAACGGCCGTGAAGATGGCGTTGGCGGCAAAAGACCAGGAAGCAAAGATGCGGAAGATGATCCTGACCAGCGGCTGGGGTGCCGCTTGCAGGATCATGCCGATCCATCCGGTCAGGGCAGCCGCCGCCAGCATGGGGCCCAGGAACACGCCCATATGGGTCGCAAAGGACAGGGACGCCAGCGGGTGGCCGTCAAGATTGTGGATGCTGACGGCGGCCCCGGCGACACAGCCGAGGGTCAGGTGCATGACCCTTGGCAGGTCCAGACCGGCGGCCGCGTACAGGGCGCACAGCATCCCCACGATCAGGCAGGCGGTGGCGCCCAGCGGGCCGAGGGTCGATGCGGCGGGGAAGCCCGCCAGCGACCCCACCGCAAACGCGATCAGGAGGTGTTTTGACCGCTGGTTCCCGCTGGTTCCGGCCATCACAGCGAAGGCCGAAAGCAGCAGCAGGATCACCGGCGCGTAAACCGACTCAAGCATCGACTCCAGCGTCTGCGCATAGCCTTCTGCGCTGCCAAAACCATGGGCGTAGAGGGCGCCTGGCCAAAGAATGGCCATGGCGCAGGCGGATTTGGTGACCCATACGGGCCTGATCACATCGCACCGACCAGAAAGGCGGCGCCGACCGAGGCAATCAGCGCACCAAAGCCGCGGACGATGTAATTGCCACCCTTGACCCCCAGCAGAAAGCCGATGCCGATGCCGCAAAGATGCAACAGCCCGGTGCTGACGATGAAGCCGATGGCATAGGCGAAGGGGTTCAGGGATTCCGGCAATTCGACGCCGTGGGCATAGCCGTGGCAGATGGCAAAGATGCCGACGACCAGGGCGGCCACCCACAGGGGTGTCCGGATGCCGAACAGAACCAGCAGGCCAAGCACGATGCTGGACAGGGCAATTCCGGTCTCGATATTGCTGATCGGCACGCCCGCGATGCCGAGAGCGGCCCCAAAAGCCATCACAATGGGGAACAGGATGGGCAGCAAAAAGATCGCAGGACGGCCCAGAAACGCGCCCCAGATCCCGACCGCAACCATGGCCGCGACATGATCCCAACCGAGGACCGGGTGGAAAAAGCCGCTGGCGAACCCGCCTTGGATGCCGCCGGTATGGGCCGCAGCGGCGGTCGCGGTGGCAAGCATGGTTACGAGCGCCAGAGCCGCGGTATTGCGTTTCATAAAAGCCTCCCCATTTTGTTGCGTGGACGAACGCGGCGGGTCGGCGAATAGTTTCACATATTCGGGTGTATGGCGAAAAATACTCATCAGTTACGGCATTTCGGTAACTGTGATGACATGGTTGGCAGTGCTAGGTTAACGCGGACGACAAGTAGGGAGGCGGGTGTGAAGCGGATTGTCCTGATCGGCGCGGTTCTGGTGGCCCTTGCGGTCGCGGTTTTGGCAGGCATCGGCCTGATGGCCCCGCCGCCCGTCGCCCTGTCGATCGTGGCGGGGTCGGAGAACAAGACGCTGGAACCGTTGATGAAGGATTGGGCGGCGCAAAACGGTGTCACGTTGAGCGTCACCTATCTGGGGTCGGTCGACATCTCTCGCGAGCTGGAAAAGGGGACGGCGGGTGGATATGACGCCGTCTGGCCGGCAAACTCGTTGTGGATCGCGCTGGGCGACAGTCAGAAGGTGGTCAAACATGCCGAATCGGTGCTGCGGTCGCCGGTTGTCTTGGCGCTGAAGACCTCGATTGCGGAACGTTTGGGGTGGGTCGGGCGGCAGGACATCACGATCCAGATGATCAGCGAGGCGGCGGCGGACCGGAAGTTCCGGCTGGCGATGACCTCTGCCACGCAATCAAATTCGGGCGCGTCGGCCTATCTGGGGTTTTTGTATGCGCTGGCGGGCAGTCCGGATGTGCTGACGATGGACAATCTGACCGACCCAAAGGTGCTGGAGGGGGTGCGCAGTCTGCTGGCGCAGGTGGACAGGTCGTCGGGGTCGTCGGGCTGGTTGATGGAGGCGTTGGTGGCCAATCCAGCCGCCTATGATGCGGTGTTCAACTATGAATCCACCGTGATCGAGTCGAATACGGCTTTGGTCAAGGCGGGACAGGAGCCGTTGTACATCGTTTATCCGGCCAATGGGTTGTCGGTGGCGGACAGCCCCTTGGGGTATGTGGACAAGGGCGATGCCGACAAGGAGGCGGCGTTTTTGAAGTTGCAGGCGTTTTTGCTGTCGGCGGACACGCAAAAGGTGCTGTCCGACCTTGGCCGCCGGTCGGGTCTGATCGGGATGGAGGCGCAGAACCCCGATGCCGCGGTCTGGAACAAGGCGTGGGGCGCGGACATCACGCGCGAGATTGCCCCGGTGCCGACGCCCGGTGCGGCCGTGATCGCCGAGGCGTTGTCGCTGTATCAGACCGAACTGCGCAAACCCTCGTTGACGGTCTGGGTGCTGGATGTCTCGGGGTCCATGGGCGGTGAGCCGATTGAAAAGCTGAAAGAGGCGATGAGGCTGTTGCTGGACAAGCAGGCGGCGGCGGTGAATCTGCTGCAACCGTCGCGCCGGGATATCACGATCATCATTCCGTTCAACGACCGGGTTCTGGCGCCGTTTGTGGTCAAGGGATCGGCCGATGCCGACCTTGCGGCGGCGTTGCGGCAGGTCGATGACCTGCAATCGGGCGGTGGGACGGATTTGTATGCAGCACTTGGGGCGGCGATCATCGCGTTGCAGCCGTACAGGGATGACGGGACGCTGTTCAATTATCTGCCGGCGATTGTGGCGATGACGGATGGGGCGTCGGATATGGTGAACTTTGACTACTTTGAACAGGTCCGCGATCAGAGCGGATTTGGCAAGGATATCCCGATCCATGCGATTGCCTTTGGGGCTGCCGACATGGCGCAACTGACGCCGCTGACCACGGGCAGCATCGGGCGGTTGTTCACGGCGGGCAGCGACCTTGCGGGCGCGCTGCGGCAGGCCAAGGGTTACAATTGATGACCATTCCTGACGGTCCGCGCCAGATCATCGCGGCCCTTGTGGCATCGGGCGTGTTTCTGGGGCTGTTCTTTCCGGCGGCTTTGGTGTGGTGGGTTGCCTTGGGGCTGGCGGTGCTGGTGTATTTTGCGCTGTTGCTGATCATCCCGCGCCGGAAAGAGCTGGCCGAGGTGATGGTGTCGGACCGGGTGTCGGCGCTGGACATCGCACAAGCGGCTGCGGCGCTGACGGGGGCGATCAAGCGGTTGGACGCGGTGGCCAAGGCGTTGCCACCGGGCGACGATCTGGATCTGGCGTCGATGTCGCGGCATCTGGCATCCATCCGCGAACTGATCAAGGCGGACCCGACGGATTACCGGCAGACGCGCCAGTTCATCGGGTACTTTCTGCCGGTGATCGTGACGACTGTGGAATCCTATGGCGGATTGGCCCGGCTGGCGCAGGGCGAGAACGCGGCAAGATTGGCCGAGTTGGGCGGGATGATCCGGGGCTTTGTGCCGGTGGTGCAAAAGATCGATCAGGCCTGTATCGAGAACGACTTTACGGCACTGGAGGCGCAGGTTTCGGCGCTGCAATTCCAGTTGAAACGGGTATGAGGGTGCGATGAACAGGACGATCCTGGGCTTGGGGATACTGGCCGTGGTGGCGGCGCTGGCGGTGGCGGCGACCCAGTTCGATCTGGCGGGACTGTTGCAGCGCGCGTCACCACGTGCGCCGGTCACGGTGTCGATTTTCTTTGGCGGCGAGAAGTCGGCGCTGCTGGCCAATCCGAAGGTTGTGAGCATCCTGAAGGACCGCTACGGCGTGACACTGGATGCCACGCGCGCCGGGTCGGTCGAGATGGTGACGACGCTGGACACGGCGGGCAAGGATTGTGTCTGGCCCTCGAACGGCGTGTCGGTCGAGATGGCCAGGGCATCGGGCAAGGTGGTGTTGGCCGAGGAGAACATCTTCAACTCGCCCATCGTGCTGTACGCCTGGGCGGATGTGGCGGTGGCGTTGACCAAGGCGGGGGTGGTTCGGACCGATGCGGATGGGACGCTGCTGGCCGACATGCAGGCGTTGGGGGCCGAGATTTCGGCGGGGAAACGGTGGAAAGAGGATCTGGGCCTGAACATCTATGGCGCTTTCAAGGTGACCTCGACCGATCCGGTCAAGTCCAATTCGGGACTGATCTGGGCGGCGTTGCTGGCGACCAGTTTCAATCAGGGCAACACGCCGACCGATGCCGCATTGCCCGCTGTGCTGCCGCAGTTGCAGGGCTATTTCGCCTCGATGGGGTTCATGGAGGCGTCATCGGGCGATCTGTTCGAGAATTTCCTGAAGCAGGGCATGGGGGCACGGCCGATCATCGTGGGCTATGAGAACCAGCTGGTCGAGTTCGTCACCGAGAACCAACGCTATGCCGATCTGATCAAGGCCAAGATCAAGGTGATCTATCCTGAGCCGACGATCTTTGCCTCGCATCCGCTGATCTCGCTGACGACGGGCTGCAAGCGGTTGGCCGAGGCGCTGGTCGACCCGGAATTGCAACAGGTGGCCTGGGCCGAACACGGCTTTCGGACCGGGTTGATCGGGGTGAACAATGATCCTGCGCTGATTACGGTGGCGAAATTGCCCGACACGATTGCGCTGGTGGTGCCGATGCCGTCGGCCCGTGTGATGACGGATATCGTGGCGGCAGTGCAGCCCTGAGGCAGCGGGGGGTTTCACACCCCCACGGCGGCTTTGCCCGCGGGGGCAAAGCCGCCCTCCCCCGTGGGATATTTCTGTCAAAGTGAAATGGGCTTTGGGCGCTTTGGGTTTATGTTCGCCTGTAACTGGTGCAAGCATCGGGGTCAGGCACAAAGGGAACGGGTTGTTGGCTAGGATTACCATACTGATACCGGCAGCGGGGGCGGCACGGCGGATGCGCGGGACGGACAAGTTGCTGATGCCGGTGGATGGCATTGCGCAATTGCGGCGGATCGTGTTGCAGGCGTTGATGACCGGGTGTCCGGTGCTGGTGACCGTGCGGGCCGAGGATGCGGCGCGGCGGGCGGCTTTGGTTGGGTTGGATGTTGGGGTCGTATCGGTTTTGGATGCAGGCGAGGGGATGGCAGCGTCTTTGCGCGCCGGGGGGGCGGCGGTTGCGAAGGGCCGTGCGCTGATGGTGGTGCCGGCGGATATGCCGGAGATCGGGACGCAGGATCTGTCGGTGATGATTGCAGCGCATCTGGTCATGCCTGAGGCGATTTTGCGCGGCGCGGCGGGGGCGGTTGCGGGGCATCCGGTGGTGTTGCCGGGTGATCTGGTGCCGGAGCTGGCCCGGATGGTGGGGGATAGCGGGGCGCGGGCGTTGATCGCGGGCAATGCGGGGCGGGTTGTGCTGGTGCCCCTGCCCGGTCGGCGGGCAACGCTGGATCTGGACAATCCGGAGGATTGGGCGGCTTGGCGTGAAGGCCGGGGGGTGGGGCCTGTGGTTGCGGTGCATCCGACGATGGCCAATCCGTTGACGGCGGCGCTTTCTGCCCCGGCGCAGGCCGTGCTGGCGGTGATCACGGGGGTGGTGGGGGCGTCTTATCGCAGTCCGGGGGCGATGATGTGCTTTTTTGCCGGGGGGACCTGGGCCGGCAGTCTGACCAATGGCTGCATCGAGGGCGATCTGGCGCTGCATGCGGCAGAGGCGTTGGCGAGCGGCAAGCCAGGGAGGTTGCGCTATGGCACAGGCTCGCCGTTCTTTGACATTCGGTTGCCCTGTGGCGGGGGACTGGATGTGCTGCTGGTGCCTGCGCCTGACGGGCAGGTGCTGGCCGATCTGGCCTGTCTGGTGGCAAGCCGCACCGCCGTCGCGCTGACGATCGGGCCGGATGGGCGGATCGGGTTGTGTCCGGGGCAGGCGACCGGGTGGGTGGGGGACAGCTTTGTCGTCAACCAGCGGCCGGGGTTGCGCATTCTGATCTTTGGCGTGGGGGCGGAGGCGAGTGTTTTCACAAGGCTGGTCCAGTCTGCGGGGTATGACCACCATCTGATGACGACCTCGGACGTGACGGCGGAGGCGGCGGCGGGGTGCAATGTTACCTTGGGGGATAGGTTGAGCCCGGACCCGGCAATCGACCCCTGGACGGCGGTGGTGACGTTTTATCATGACCACGACAAGGAGTTGGGCATTTTGAAACATGCGCTGGCGAGCCCCGCGTTTTATGTCGGGGCGCAGGGCAGTCGGCGGGTGGCGGAAACCCGGACAGCGAAGTTGCGACAGATGGGGGTGGCGGGGGTGGAGCGGTTGCAGGGGCCGATCGGGCTGATCCCATCCGCACGCGACCCGCAGACGCTGGCCGTGTCGGTGTTGGCCGAGATCATCGCGGTGTCGCACGGGCGGTAAAAGGCGGTCTGTGATGAGGGCACGAGCGGTAAGGCCGGAACGCTCTGGCACGGTCAGTGGTCGGACATGCCGTGCATCAGGCGACCCAGAACGGAGACGCGCGCCCAGCGGGGCAGCAGGCCCAGCGACAGGCCAAGGAATTTTGCCAAAGTGCCGGGGCGGATCGTGGTGCGGTGGCCCAATGCGGCCAGGGCATTGCGGGCCACCATCTCGGGCGTTTCGGCCTGGCCAAGCCGCATCCGGGCGCGGGCACCGAAGCCGGTTTCGACCGGGCCGGGGGCCACGGACAGGACGTTGACGCCCTGGCTGCTGACCTCGGCAGCCAAACCTTCGGCAAAGGCCTGGACGAAGTTCTTGGTCGCGGCATAGGTTGCCGAATAGGGCGCGCCCTGAAAGCCCAGAAGCGAGCCGAACAGCACGATGCCGCCACGCCTTTGCGCGACCAGCCGCTGGCCGATGCCATGGGTCAGTTCCACGACCGAGCGGCAGTTGACGTCGACCATGTTCACCTCGTCGCCGACCTTGCGCGACAGGAAGGGACCGGCAGAGCCAAAGCCTGCGGCGGCGACCAGAAGACCGATCTGGTGGCCCTTGGTCTGCAAGAGGATGTCTGCCACCGCGTCTGGCTGGCCAAGATCGCATGGCAAGACCGTGACAGCGACGCCATGGCGGGCGGTCAGGTCGGTGGCCAGGGTGGTCAGGGCATCGGCGCTGCGGGCGATCAGAACGAGGTCAAGGCCCTGTTCGGCCAGGGTCTGCGCAAAGGCACGGCCAATGCCGTTGCTGGCACCTGTCACCAACGCCACGGGGCCGTAGCTGCGTTTGAGGTCCGAAGGGGTCATGGCTGTGGGTCCTTTGTCATCAGGGTGGCTTTTGACCGTGTTGCAACCGATGAGTCGCGCCAACCCCACGCTGTTTAGCACGGCCGCAGGTCATCCCAGCGGAATGCCAGAACACACCCGAGTTCATCAGCGGCCCTTTGCCGACGCCGCATTTCAACGGAACCTGACGGAATGTCGGGCGTTCACCTTGGCATCCTCCATGCGCACTGCTTGGCCAGAGGGGTTGCTGACCAAACACCGAGCATAGGGATGACAAACATGATCCGCGACGTAGCCCAGGTCACGCGATGGATATGACAGCCCTTGCCGCAGGTGATGCAGCGCAGGATCCTCGTCTGCCGATTCGCCAGGACTTCTGGCATGGCGGCACATTGCGCGATGTGGGTGCGCGGGTCGCAGGCGAGGCCGTTGCGATGCCGATCGCCTTCTTGCCGTTCCGGCTGGGCGCGCGGATCGATGGCAACCGCGCTGCTGTGCGCCGCATCTATCTGCGGCTGATGGCGGAAACCGGACCGAGTGGCATGGTGACCCCGGCGGCGGAATGGCTGTTGGACAACCACCATGTTGTCGATGAAAACTTTCGCCACCTGCGGCGGGATATGTCGGACCGGGTTTACCGCAAGCTGCCCGCGATCCCGGTTTCGCCCACCCTGACCATTCCGCGCACGCTGTCGCTGGTCTGGACCTTTGTCGCCGTCACGAATTCGGACCTGACGCTGGAAGGGTTGACAGAATGTGTGGACGGGTTCCAATCCGTCCGTGACCTGACCATTGGTGAGGTATGGGCGATCCCTGCCCTGCTGCGCTTTGTCCTGCTGGAAAACCTGCGCCGGTTGGCCGACCGGATCGAATCGTCGCGGGCGGCACGGGAACGGGCCAACGCCTTTGCCGATGCCATCCGGGCGACCAATCCTGATGAGGCGACGCTTGCGCGACTGGCGGGGGAGAGGGCTGATGAAAGTTTCTCGGCCCAGTTGTTGTACCGGCTGCGGGAAAGTGATGGGACGCAGTCGGATGTGTTGCGCTGGCTGGAACAGGGGCTGGCCAAGGCGGACCTGACGGCGGATCACGTGATCGCCAAAGAGCAGACGATGCAATCCACCGGCAACGTCACGGTCGGCAATATCATCCGCGCCCTGCGGAAGATCGACGATGTCGACTGGCTGGAATGGTTCGAGCGGGTGAACCGGGTCGACAGCATCCTGCGGCGCGACAAGGATTATCCGCAGCTGGATAAAGCGACGCGCAACCAGTACCGCAGTCAGGTTGAACGCATCGCGCGGCGGTCCGACAGCAGCGAGCAGCAGGTGGCGTTGCTGGTCGTGACGCCGGATCCGGATCACGCGCCTGCGCTGGCCTTGCTGGGCAGTGGGCAACAGGCGTTGGAGGTGGCCTGTGGTTATCGCCCGACATTCAACGAACGGCTGATGCGGTTTTATCGCAGGCTGGGATGGCTGGGTATTTCTGCTCCATTCTTGGTGATTACTCTGGCCGTCGTCTGGTCGATGATCGAGTTGGTCGCCCCGTCTGCGGGGCAGCCCTTGCTGTTGCTGACCTTGCTGGCGTTGTTGCCAGCGAGTGATGTGGGGATGAGCCTGGTCCATGTGCTGGCTGCCCGGCTTCTGCCGACGGACCGCTTGCCCGGCTATGATTACCGCACCGGCATCCCTGACGAGATGCGCAGTCTGGTGGTGATCCCCTGTCTGCTGACCAGTCGCGATGAGATCGACGTGTTGGTGCGCAATCTGGAGCTGCACTATCTGTCCAACCCCAAGGGGGCGGTCAGTTTCGCGCTGCTCAGCGACTGGGTGGATTGGGCCAAGGAACACAAGCCCGACGACGGCGCGCTGCTGGACCATGCACAGGCCGAGATCGAGGCGCTGCAGGGCCGTTATCTGCATGACGGCGGCAGGCGGTTCTTTTTGCTGCACCGCCGCCGCATCTATAACCCCGGCGAGGGTGTGTGGATGGGGTGGGAACGCAAACGCGGCAAGCTGGTCGAGTTGAACAACCTGCTGCGCAATGACGAAGACACCTCTTTCATGGATACGGGGGTCAAGCCGGAGGCATATTTCCGCTATGTCGTCACGCTGGACGCCGACACGCGGCTGACGCGGGGGGTGGTGCCGGAACTGGTGGGCAAGCTGGCACATCCGGTCAACCGGGCGGTGTTGAATGCGCGCGGCCGGGTCGTGCAGGGCTATGGCATCTTGCAACCGCGTGTCACGCCGTCGCTGACCACCGGGGCGGATGCGTCGATCTTTCAGCGCAGTTTCTCCTCGAACCTTGGACTGGACCCTTACGTTTTCACGGTGTCGGACCTGTATCAGGACCATGCGGGGGAGGGCAGTTTCACCGGCAAGGGGGTCTACGACATCGACGCCTTTCGCAGCGCGACCGATGGGGCGATCGACGAAAACGCCGTGCTGTCGCATGACCTGCTGGAGGGCAGTCTGGCGCGGGCGGCGCTGGTGACAGATGTGCAGTTCGTCGAGGATTTTCCGGTGCAATACCATGTCGATGCCGCGCGGCAGCATCGTTGGGCGCGGGGCGATTGGCAGTTGCTGCCCTTTATATTTGGCCGTGGGACGGGCCTGAATGGCGTGTCGCGTCTGAAGATGATCGACAATCTGCGGCGCAGTCTGGTGCCCATTGCCTGGGTATTGGCCTCGGTCATCGGATGGCTGGGGTTGGGGATTTGGGATGCGCTGCTGTGGCAGGCCGCCTTGATCAGTACCTTGATTGCCGGGCCGGTACTGGCATTTGGTGGCGGGCTGAAGCCGCGTGATCCGTCGGTGCGGTTGATCTCGCACCTTCTGGTGCTGGCAAACGAGGCGCGGGGCCTGGCGGTGCTGACGCTGTTTCGCATCGCGTTTCTGGCCGATCAGGCGCTGTTGATGACGGATGCGATCTTGCGCACCCTGTACCGCATCACGGTCAGTCACAAGCTGTTGCTGGAATGGCGGACGGCCGGGCAAGTGGCGGCGGGCGACTATGGCTCGCCTTGGGCCTATTTGCGCCGGATGTGGGGGTCGGTCGCGATTGGAGCGGTGTCGATCATGGTCACGTCAGGGCTGAACCCGGCCGCGCTGACGGCCTGTGTGCCGATTGCGGGTCTGTGGATTGCGGCCCCGCTGATCGCCTGGGCGATCAGCCAGACCGAGGAGAGCGTCGACCATCTGGAGGTGTCGCGCGCCGATGCCGCAGTGCTGCGCCGCACAGCCCGATTGACCTGGCGGTTCTTTGAGGAGTTCGTGACCGAAGCCTCGCACCATCTGCCGCCCGACAACTTTCAGGATCTGCCGCTGCGCAAGGTGGCCGAGCGGACCTCGCCCACCAATATCGGGTTGTATCTGCTGTCAGTGGTGTCGGCGCGGGATTTTGGCTGGATCAGCCTGCGCGCGGCCAGCGACAGGATCGATGCCACGCTGACAACGCTTGAGCGCCTGCCGAAGTTTCGCGGGCACCTGTACAACTGGTACAGCACTGCAGACCTTGCGCTGTTGCAGCCGCATTACGTGTCAACCGTGGACAGTGGCAATCTGGCGGGGCATCTGATCACGATGACGGCGGCGCTGAACGAGTGGGCCTCGGTCTCGGCGGTGCATCTGCCGCCGGATGACCGGGGGATCGGCGATGTGCTGGATGTGCTGCGCCAGCAATTGGCGGCCATCCCGAACGACCGCAGGCAACTGCGCCCGCTGCGCCGAAGGGTGGAAGAACGGATGATCGGCTTTGCCGAAAGCTATGCGTCCTACATGAAAGAGCCGCAGTTCGCGCCGGTGCGGGGGATGAGCCTGTCGGTGATATCCCGCGATATCGAGAAACTCGCGGGGGCGTTGCTGACCGAGGTGGACACAGACGCCGCGCGGGATCTGGTCTATTGGGCGGTGGCGCTGACCACGACGTGTCAGGCGCTGGTCGAGGATACTTCGGGCGAGCCTGCGCGGGCTGTGGCCTTGCAACAGGGCCTGAAAGCCTTGGCGGAACGGGCGCGCAGCCTGGCCTTTGCGATGGATTTCGCCTTCCTGCTGGAGCCGGAAAAGCGGCTGCTGACCATCGGCTGGCGGGTCGATCTGGGCAAGGCGGACGAGTCCTGCTATGACCTGCTTGCGTCGGAATGCAGGCTGGTCAGCTTTTTCGCCATCGCCAAGGGCGACCTGCCGAACGATCACTGGTTCCGGCTGGGGCGCCCGGTGACGGTGGTGCGCTATACCGGGGCCTTGCTGTCATGGTCCGGGTCGATGTTCGAATATCTGATGCCGCTGTTGGTGATGAAGGAACGTGCGGGGTCGGTGCTGCATCAAAGCGACGAGGCTGCGGTGCTGGCGCAAATGGACGACGTGCGCGGCACATCCCGGCCCTGGGGCGTGTCGGAGTCGGCAATGAACGCCCGCGACGCCGAGATGACCTATCAATATTATGCCTTTGGCTCGGCGCGATTGGCGCTGAAACGCGGGCGCATGAAAGATATCGTGATTGCACCTTACGCCACTTTTCTGGCGGCGATGATGTTTCCCCGCGCAGCGGTGCGCAACCTTGCACGGCTGGATGCCTTGGGTGCGCTTGGACAGCATGGCTATTTCGACGCGGTGGACATGACGCCGGACCGGCTGCCCGATGGGGAAACCCATGTCGTGGTCCGCACCGTCATGGCGCATCATCAGGGCATGTGCATCGTGGCCGTCGCCAATGTGGTGATGGATGGGATACACCGCGAACGGTTCCACGCCGATCCGGTGGTGCAGGCGGCGGAACTGCTGTTGCAGGAAAAGACCCCGCGCGAGATTGTACCGGTGACGACGGGCCGCAAGAGCGGCACCGCAGGACTGGCCGAAGCGCAAAGCGATCAGAACGCGCAGACGATGGTGGAAAATCCTGCCCATGCCGAGCGCGCCATCGGGCTGTTGTCCAACGGGCGTTATCGCCGCATGATCACTGCCAGCGGGGCGGGCTGGTCAAATGTCGGCGATGTTGCGGTCACCCGCTGGCGGCCCGATCCGACCTGCGAAGTTGACGGCAGCTTCATCTTTCTGCGCGACACGGTCAACGGACGCTGGTGGTCGGCCAGTGCTGCGCCCAAATCGTTGCCCGGAGAAACCGCCTGTACGATCTTTTCCGAACACAAGGCGGAATTCCTGAAAACCGTCGGCACCATCGAGACGCATATGGAGGTGATCGTGGCGACCGAGGCTGATGCCGAGGGCACACGTCTGACCATTCGCAACAAGGGCCAGGATACCCGCAACATCGAAGTGACCACCTATGGCGAGATCGTGCTGGATGCCGAAGCGGCGGACCGCACGCATCCGGCATTTTCCAAGATGTTCGTGCAGACACGGATATCCCCTGACCGGACCACGATCACGGCGACCCGCAACCAGCGAGAACTGGACAAGCCGCAATTGCATCTGGCGCATATGATGTCGGCGACCGTGACGATGCGGGGGATGCAGGCGGAAACCGACCGGCGGGCTTTTCTGGGCCGGGGCCGTGTGTTGGCTGAGGCGCGGGCATTTGACGCCGGTGCCACATTGACCGGGTCGGACGGTTTCACCATGGACCCCTGCTTTGCCCTGCGGCGCAGCCTGCGCATTCCGCCCGGCAAAGAGGTTGTGCTGACCGTCTGGACCATCGTGGCACCGGACGAGGTCGCCTTGCAGGACGCGGTGGATCACTATCGCAATCCCGCCACATGGGACCACGAATCGCGGCTGTCGTGGACACGGTCGCAGATCGAGTTGCGCCGGTCAGGCAGCAGTCTGCAAGAGATTGCGGTGTTCCGCGATGTGGCGCGCCATCTGTTGTTCCCAGATCTGCGGCTGGGCGGTTCTGACGGCGAGCGCCGCAGCCTGTCGGGGCGGCAATCGGAGCTTTGGCCGTTGGGAATATCGGGCGATCTGCCGATCATCGTCATGCGGATCGACACCGAAACCGACCTGAACATCGCGCGCCAATCCCTGCGGCTGATCGAGTTTCTGCGCGGCAAGGGCATCCGCGCCGATCTGGTTTTGTTGAACGAACATATGACGGGATATACCCAAGACCTGCAAAACGCCCTGGCTTTGATCGTCGATCAGGCCTCGCGGCTGGCCAGCGTGTCGGCCAGCCAGTCGGTGCATCTGCTGCGCCGTGACACAGTCTCGGCTGCGACATTGCAGAACCTGCTGGCGACGGCGCAGATCGTGTTGCATGCCCGCAACGGCACATGGTCGGAACAACTGGGTCGTTCGACCCGTGCCGCCATGCAGATGCAACGACCCGTCCCGCGCACCTTGTTGTTGATGCCGCCGCCCGCGCCGCCCGGGGGGCCAAGGTTGGAATTCCCAGTGGAGGCGCTGGAATTTGCCAACGGTTACGGCGGCTTTGCCGACAAGGGGCGGACCTATGTCACGCGCCTGCGCCATGGCGAGGCGACACCGCATCCGTGGATCAATGTCATCGCCCGCGACGGTTTCGGGTTTCATGTGCCGGCCGAGGGCGGTGGATACACATGGGCGGTGAACTCGCGCGATTATCAGATCAGCCCATGGTCGAATGACCCGGTGCAGAACCGCCCGGGTGAGGGGATCGCGATACGTGACCGCAAGACCGGGCGGATGGCGACACCCTTTGCAGCACTGTCGGACGATGCGGCGGCGATTTATGAGGCGCGACACAGTCCCGGCCAATCGCAGTTCCGGTCCTGGTCGCGCTGGCTGGATATCGAGGCGGTGCAGGAACTGAGCCCGCATGGCCCGGCCAAGCTGACCCGGCTGACGCTGCACAATCGCAGCGATCAAAGTCTGGAGCTGGACGCCATCGCGTGGGTGGATCTGGTCCTGGGCAACAACCGTGCCGCCACCGGGCCGCAGACGCGGGTGCAGTATGATGCCGCAATAAGGGCGCTGTGCGCGGAAAACCTGTGGTCGGACGCCTATGCCGGGCAGATGACCGCGCTGGTCGCCGACCGTCCTCTGACCGGGCTGCGCGCCTCACGTCAGGGATTGGTGGACCCCAATACCGGCCGCATCGCCTCGGCCCGCTGGGTCGAGTGGCCTGAGGGCGACGCCATGACCGAAACATGGGGCGATCCTTGTCTGGCGGTGAAGACGGCGCTGGTGCTGCCCGCGGGAGCGCGGGTTCAGGTCACTTTTGCGCTGGCGGTGGCACCGCCGCGCGCGTTGCCCGATCTGGTAAAGCGGCTGTTTGCCGTCGGTGACGGCAAACCGGAGGGTGAGGATTGGGAGGCCATTCTGGGCACCTTGCAGGTGGAAACCCCGGACCGGGCGTTTGACATCATGGTCAACACCTGGTTGCCTTATCAGGCGCTGTCGTGCCGGATCAAGGCGCGGTCGGCTTTCTATCAGGCGTCAGGGGCCTATGGCTTTCGCGATCAGTTGCAGGACACGGCAGCGATGATCCTGCACAATCCCGCACTGGCGCGGGCGCAGATTCTGGCGGCTGCCGGACGGCAGTTCATCGAGGGCGATGTGCAGCATTGGTGGTTGCCCGATACCGGGGCTGGTGTGCGGACGCTGATTTCGGACGATGTGGTGTGGTTGGGCAATTCGGCGGCGCGCTATGTGGCGCTGACGGGGGACCACGCCATTCTGGACGAGCCTGTGGCCTATCTGGCGGGGCCCGCGCTGGCCGAGGGGCAGCACGACGCCTTTTACATGCCGGAACGCAGTGAAGTGACCGAGACCCTGTATGACCACTGCGCACGGGCGCTGGACCTGGCCGTCGCACGGACCGGGCCGAACGGCATTCCGCTGATCCTTGGCGGCGACTGGAATGACGGGATGAACCGGGTCGGCGTCCACGGGGTCGGCGAGAGCACCTGGCTTGGCTGGTTCCTGTGCAAGACCATCGACGATTTCGCCGGGCTGGCCGAGGCGCGGGGCGATGCGGCGCGCGCGGCGCAGTGGCGCGAGCACCGGGCATCGGTGGCGACGGCGCTGGATGCGACGTTCTGGGACGGGCGGTGGTATCGGCGGGGCACATTCGACGATGGCACGCCGTTGGGCAGCGACGGGGCAGCAGCCTGCCGGATCGACTCGATTGCGCAGTCCTGGGCCAGCATATCGGCCGCTGGTCAGCCCGACCGGGCGGTTTTGGCGGTGGATCAGGCGTTGGCGCAGTTGAAGGATGACGATCTGGGCATCTTGCGGCTGTTCACGCCGCCCTTCGTAATTGGCAAAACCGGCCCCGATCCGGGCTATCTGGCAAGCTATCCGCCCGGCGTGCGTGAAAACGGTGGGCAATATACCCACGCGGCGGCCTGGATGATCTATGCGCTGGCGCAAAGCGGGCGGGGCAACGATGCCTTTGCGCTGTTTCACGCGTTGAACCCGATCTCGCATGCGCTGGACCGGGCCAGTGCGGACCGCTACCGGGTCGAGCCCTATGTCGTCGCCGCCGATATCTATGGCGAGGGCAGCAAGGCGGGCCGGGGCGGCTGGACATGGTATACGGGCGCTGCGGGCTGGATGCACCGTGCTGCGGTCGAGGGTATTCTGGGCATCGTGCTGTCGAAGGGTGCGGTGACGGTGACGCCCAGCCTGCCCGACGATTGGCCCGGCTATTCCGCCACGCTGCGCCGTGAGGGTCGCGTCATGCAGATCAAGGTCGGGCGCGAGATGGGGCGCATCACGGCAGAGATTGACGGGGTGCGGGTGGATCAGGCGATTTAGGCAACCGTCCTGCTACGGGTCAGGGAGCCCGCGCAGTCGCCGCGGGTGCCGTGTTCATGATGTCCTGTCTGCTCGCCCTTTAAGCAGTTTCGGCTGCTGTCGGGGGTCAAGGTAGAAGTGGTGGCGGCGGGATTTATGGCGCATACGGGTTGCAAAGCGAATTTCCTGATCGATATCGGCCAGGGCGGCCTTGTGGCCCTGTTCAAATGGGTGCGGCAGCCTAGCTGTGACGATCTCTGCGAGGTTATCTGACATGAATATCCAAGTCCTATCCGAGACCAGCGTCCCGGCCGCCCTGTTCAAAGACGCCATGGCCCGCGTTGCCGGGGCTGTTCATATCGTTACGACGGATGGTCCTGCGGGCAAAGCGGGGTTTACGGCGACCGCCGTCTGCTCGGTCACGGCTGATCCGCCGACGCTGTTGGTCTGCGTCAACGAAACCTCGTCGGTCGCGCGGGTTCTGACCGCCAACAAGGTATTGGCAATCAACACCGTCGGGTCCGAGTTCAATGAGTTGGCGATGCTGATGGGGGGCAAAACCTCGCTCGAGGACCGGTTTGCCAGTGCCCGCTGGACACCGGGCAGCCAAGGCGCACCGCTGTTGGACGGGGCCATGGTCAATTTTGACTGTGTCACCCATGATTCGCATGTCTGCGGGACCCACCGTGTAATGTTCTGCCGGGTGGTGGCTGTGCGGTTGGGCGAGGTGGCGCTGGACCCCAGCCTGTATTTCAACCGGCGTTTTCGCCATATGGCACCGGTTTGAGCCTGTCACTTTGGCGGCGGATCAGACGCAATCTGTGCAACTGCCGCCGTGACGCTGCGGGCGACGTGTTCGGACCATGAGATGACTTCGGGCAGGCCCATCAACTCGCCCACCGTCCCGCGCGCCAGCGGCCCCGCCACGAATATCCGGCCGGGGTGACCGGCACTTGACACCGCGCTGCCGTCTGCGGCGGTCGCGATGCCCAGCCGCAGCGGGTCGGGCAGGATCAGACCGGCGCGCCACAGGCTGTGCAACACGGGATTGCTGTTGATGACCCCGGCATGGTCGGGACCGGTCGCCATGATCACCTTGTCGGCGTGCAGGGTGACCACCTCGGTCTTGTGACGCGGCTTCAAGGTCAGTTCCATGCCAGCGGCGCCACTGGTTACCGTCTGGATTTGGCCCGCGCGGTAGGTGATCTGGCCGCCGGACTGCAAGGCTGATGCCGCCGCCGCCGTCTGCGGGGCGATGCGAAAGCGGTGGACGTCCCACAGGCTGCGCAGATGGCGCAGAAAGCACCGACGTTCGGCTTCAGGCAAAGCGGCCCAGATCGCGGGACCTTGAAGGCGCAGCTGATCAAAGGCCGCGTGCCATGTCAGGCCCCCTGCCGCGTCGCGGGCCACGGCGCGCCGCACCCGCCGCAGCAGGCCCAAGGCGGTGGCCTCGGGGTTGGTCGCAAAATCGGCAGAGGTCGCAGCCTGCTTTGGCGCATGCGGCATCGACCGCCAGCCATGGCGGGATATCACCTGCACGTTGCCCGCAAACCCGCGCCGTCGCAAGGTGGCCGTAATGTCCGCCGAGGTCAGGCCCGAGCCGATGATGATCACCCGGTCGTTTACCGCCACCTGATCCATCGCGCCGGGGGCCAGGGGGTCGGCAATCAGACCGTCTGTACCTGCCAGCGGCTGCAATGCCCGCAGCAGGGTTGGTTTGGGATGAGTCAGCGCCAGAACGATGATATCTGCCGTGAGACTCGTCCCGTCGCCCAGTTCGATCCCGCTGCGACCGGCCTTTGACACAACCTTGGTCGCGACCTGGCGCAGGTGGGTGATGCGTCCAAGCGCCAGATCAGGGGCCAGACGCGCGGCGGCATATTGGCCAAAGACCGCGCGGGGGGTGAAGATATCGCCGTTCGCGGCAACCGCGTCGGGCGTCAATTCAGGTGCTGCCGCCGTGGTCAGCCAATCGGCGAAATCGCTGGGCCGATCGGTGCGTATGGTCATCTTGGTCGCGGGCACGTTCAGGCGGTGCACCGGATCGGTCGCGGAATAGGCCAGACCGCGCCCGAGTTCGGCGCGCGGTTCGATCACGACAATGCGCGCCGCCGTGTTGTTCCGGGCGAGGTGAAACGCCACCGCCGCCCCGGACAGCCCACCGCCGATGATGGCAATGGTGGGGATGATTGACGCCGGGGCCTGTGGTCTTGGCCGGTCGCCCGAATCGGTTGTGCCAAAGGGTTGCATGGCGGCTGACAGCTTTCTGCGGATCAAAGGATCGGCCACTGGCAAGTTCGGCAGGACTTGCCAAAGCCATCGGCCAGTAGGTGCTGCGGATAGCGCGAGAAGATGGCACTGTCGATGCGACATCGCCGACCAGCGGCTGAGGCACCCCGCCGCGCATCGGACCGGTTCGGGCTGATGTGAAGCCCGGCCGCAGCCACCCAAAGGTACAGCCGTAAACTGGGCGCCAGACCGATAAACATGCCATGCTGGCTGCGACCGTGCTGAATTTCATATCAAGCGCCCAAAACCTCGCCCAATCGCGCAAAAACCCCGACCTGTGGCGGCTTGTCTGGATTGACTTGATCAGCCCGATCTGGCGGGATGGTGGCTGCAAAGCCCGGCCACAAGGGCTGCCGCCGATCGATTTGCAAGACAGGCCAAAGGCCTGTGACTGCTGCGCAACAGGGAGAATTTGATGAGACGCAGAAGCCTTCTATCCACCGCCGCGCTTGGCACATTGCTGGCGCTTGGGCTGATGTCGCCAGCCGTGGCGCAGAACAAGGTGACGATGAACACCGTGCAGATCTTTGGCACGATCGACCCGGCCAAGATCAGCGATTACACCGATTACATGGCGGCGGTGAACCTGTACGACAATCTGGCCAGCGTCGATGCGGCTGGCAATCTGATCCCGGAACTGGCCGAAAGCTGGACGGTGTCGCCGGATGCCAAAGAGGTGGTGTTCAAAATCCGGGCGGACGCCAAGTTCACCGATGGCTCGCCGGTCGAGGCGTCGGACGTGATCTATTCGGTGGAACGGTTGCTGCGGATCAACCTGGGCCCGGCCAACCTGTTCGCCGATGTGCTGGCCCCGGGGTCGGTGACGGCGGTGGATGCGAAGTCGGTGAAATTCGTCCTGTCCAAGACCTTTGCCCCCTTCATGACCACCGTACCCGCCATCTTTATCCTGAATGAGGAGGTGGTGAAGGCCAATGAGGGCGCGGATGACGGCCAGACCTATCTGTCGACCAACGTGGCGGGCGCCGGTGCCTATAGCCTGAAATCGTGGGACCGTGGGGCCGAGATGACCATCACGCGCAACCCCGATTATTATAAAGGCTTCCTCGAAAACCCGGTGGATGAGGTGCATTGGATCATCACATCCGATGAAACAACGGTGAAATCGCTGGCGGCCAGCGGCGAGTTGACGATGACCAGCCAGTTCCAATCGCCCGAGACCTACAAGGCGCTGGTCGATATGGGCCGCTTTACGCTTGTGTCGCAGGACACGGGGACGGCGTTCTATCTGAAGTTGAACACAAAGCTGGCCCCGACCGATGACATCCATATCCGTCGTGCCATCGCTTTGGCGACCGATTATGCCACGATCCGCGAGGTGATCTTTCCGGGCGGCGTGCTGTCGACGCCGCTGCCCAAAGCCTTTGCCGATTTCCACAATGACGACATTCCGGAACCCAAGTTCGATATGGAGGCTGCCAAGGCCGAGATCGCTTTGTCGGCCTATGCCGGTCAGCCGATCCCGATCACGCTGGGCTCGGTCGCGGCGACGAATTTTGAACAGGAGATCGGTCTGCTGATGCAGGCCAATCTGGAGCAGTTGGGCTTTGTGGTGACGCAACAGGCCGATCCGTGGAACCGGATTACCGAGATTGCGGGCAAGATCGAGACGACGCCGAACCTCAACCAGATCTTCTTTGGCCCGACCTATCCCTCGCCCGATTCGATGTTCTTTACGCAGTATCATTCCAAGGCGGCGGGCACCTGGGCCTCGATGGAATGGGTGAACGACCCGGACGTGGATGCGATGATCGATGCGGCGCGGGGGACGGGCGATGTGGCGGAACAGGCCAAGATCTACCGCGAATTGCAGGCCAAACTGGTCGAGATGCAGCCGGCTGTGTTCTTGCTGACCCAGACCGTGCAACATGCGATGGACAAATGCCTGACCGGGTTCAACGCGGTGCCGATGCAGTCGTTT
>JBBQGU010000019.1:0-21538 GCA_038323315.1 Rhodobacterales bacterium
AGCCCGTTCGACGTCTGCACAAGGCTGGCCGCGCTGACCGGCGGGTCGGCGCTGTTTCTGCCAGCCCCCTTTCTGACCGACAGCGAGGCGGATTGTCAGGTCGTGCTGCGCCAACGACTGGTACGGGAGACGTTGCAGGCGGCGCGTGAGGCACCTTGGTCGATCATCTCGCTGGGCGATTGCTCGCCTGCCGCTTTGCTGTCGACCAGCGGCATCCTGACAGCGGATGAGGCGGCGGAACTGGTGGAAAAGGGGGCCGTGGCGGACAGCACGGGCAAGTTTTTCCTGGGCGATGGACAGTTGGCCGATACCGATCTGAACCGCCGTGCGCCCTCGATCGGGTTGGAGGATTTGCGCGCCACGGATGTGACCTTGCTGGCGGCAGGGGCCAGCAAGGCCCGCGCGACGCTGGCCCTGATGCGGTCCGGCATTGTCAACCGGCTGATTGCGGATGAAGGTGTGGCGCGGGCATTGCTTGGCATGGGAGGGGATACGACATGAAGGGTTTTGGCGTACATACGTCGATGTGGACGATGGCGTGGGACAAGGCCGGGGCCGAAAAGGCCATCGCGGCGGCAGTCGGTTACAAGATGGATTTCATCGAGATCGCCTTGGGCTCACCCGCCTCGGTCGATGCGGCCCACAGCCGGCGGCAGCTGGAACAGGCGGGGTTGCCGGCGGTTTGTTCGCTGGGGTTGCCCGACGGGGTGCGGGCGTCCACGAACCCCGAGGGGGCCAAGGCGTTTCTGCGGCTGGCCCTGGACCAGACAGCGGCCATCGGGGCGCTTGCGCTGACCGGCGTCACTTATGGCGGCATCGGCGAGCGCACCGGCGTGCCGCCGACCGAAGCCGAGCGCGACAACATCGCCCGCGTGCTGACCGATGCAGCGGCCCATGCCAAACGGTTGGGGGTCGCCTTTGGCATCGAGCCGGTCAACCGCTATGAAAACCACATCCTGAATACCGGGCGTCACGCGGTCGAGATGATCGAGCGGGTCGGGGCGGACAACATCTTTGTCCATCTGGACACCTATCACATGAATATCGAGGAACGCGGTCTGGCGATGGGCATCCTCGATGCCGCCGAACACCTGCGCTACATCCACCTGTCCGAAAGCGACCGTGGCACACCCGGTTCCGGCAATGTGCGTTGGGATGAGATTTTTGGCGCGCTGAAGGCAGTGAACTTCAAGGGCGGCATGGCCATGGAAAGCTTCATCGACATGCCGCCGGAATTTGCCTGGGGGCTGGCGGTCTGGCGGCCTGTCGCGGAAAGCCGCGATGTGGTGATGGGTGAGGGCCTGCCATTCCTGCGCAACAAGGCCCGGCAATATGGGTTGATCTGACAGCCATCGCCCCCACCCGGCCTATTTCGGCACGGCGGGGGCGGCAATCTGGTCGGCGTAGCGCGCCAGGACTGAAATCCTGGCCAAGGTCGCTAAAGACTGAAGTCCGAGCTGTTGAAATCATAGGTGCCGATCAGTCTGATCTCGAAATCGATGCCTTTGCGGGTGTCGGTATAGCCGATCACCCGCGTCATCCCCGCGATCGAGGTGGTGTCAAAGCCGAGCGTTCCGGCCGCGCCTGCGGCGACACTGCTGCCGACAAACGTGAAGGCGTCGTTGCCGGCTGTGCCGCTGATCGCGTCGATGGCGGACAGATCGATCAGATCCGTGCCACGCAAAAAGTCGGTGATCGTGTCGATTTCCGTGGTGCGGCTGTCACTCGCGAAGATAAAGACAAAGCTGTCGCGTCCGCCGCCGCCTGTCAGGTTGTCCGCGCGGGCATTCCCCAAAATCCTGTCGTTGAAGGCGGACCCGACAATCGTATCGTTGCCATTGCCACCGACAATCTGAGTGACACCGTTCAGGATCAGCCCAGACAGATTTATGATATCGGACGCAGTGGTTCCAGCCAGCTGCAACCCGGTGAAGCCACCTGCAGACACCTCCTCGACATTGGTGAAGGTCGTCGCATTGACTGTGATCGTCACGTTCGCTGCAGTCGCCTGCACGATGTCATAATCTGCCCCGCCATCAAACCTGTCGATGCCTGCGCTTGCGCCCACAAGGAACACGTCGTTCCCGGCCCCGCCCATCAACAGATCATTCTCGGCCCCGCCGATGATGGTATCGGCACCGGCGGCGCCTGTCACCGTGTCATTGCCCCGGCCCGCGTCAATTGAGGTTACGCCCGACAGGATCAAATTGGACAGGTTCATCGTATCGGCCGCTGAAGTTCCCAAAAGGCGCAGCCCGGCATTGCCGCCTGCCGAAATCTCCTCGATCCCGACAAAGGTCGTGGCGGATACGTTGATCGTCACGTTCGCCGCATTCGCTTGCACGATGTCGTAGCCAATGCCGCCGTTGAAAATGTCAGTGCCGCCGATCGCTTCGACAAGGAATACGTCGTTTCCGCCACCGGCCAGCATGGTGTCATTGCCGAACCCGCCAATGATCGTGTCATTCCCGCTGCCGGTGGTGATGTTATCGTTGCCGCCAAGTCCGTTGACGCGGTAATTCAGATTGTTCGGCGCGACATAGACGTCTGCAGCGTTGGTCAGCGTGACCAGGACGGTGGGGATGATCGTATCAAGCGTCACGGACTGATCGTCAAAGACCAGCGTTTCAAGATAGCGCAGCGTCGCCGTTCCGATATTGCCGTTCGATGCGTCGATATCCGTCAGGATGGTGACACCATTTACCGTATCGATGCTGTAGCCAGACCGCAAACCCGCCAAACGCGCCCTGTCGTTGCCGTCACCACCATCGACCTGATCGCCACCGCCGATGTCGCTGAAGAAATCGTTGCCGAGGCCGCCGAGCAGGATGTCTGACCCTGCGCCACCATAAATCGTGTCCTTGCCGTCGCCCGCATTGACGTTGTCGGTGCCCGACCCGCCCAGGATCATGTCGTCCGATGCGGTTCCGTTGGCAGCCGAACCGGCAACATAGGTCAGCGAGACCGAATGTGTGCCCTCGGACGTGAAGCCGACGGTGACACGCGAGGGATCGGTCTTGCCGGTGTCGGCGCCGGTCACGATCACCGCCTCGGTCCCCTGAGATTTCAGCACGACGCCCGCAGCGCCAACGCCGTCGAACGTGAAGCTGAGATTCTTGCCGTTGCCCGCCACCGACGTCAGATCGGCGCGCTGTGGCAATTCGACAAGACGGGTTACATCCTGCGCGACCGTGCCGAGTGTGATCTGGAAGGTTCCGCCCGCCTTGGGAAGAAAAACCTTGCTGTCGTCATAGGCGTACCAGTTGGCAACGCCCGCGATCTTTGCGCCGTCCCCGACCGTCAGCGCGAACGTTCCGGCATCGGTCGAGGTCACGACTGCGGTGACGACGTCGCCTGCGCGCGTGATCGAAAGGTCGCTTTGGCCAAAGACCTTGATCCGGTTGGCAAGGTCGCTGCCGGTGACAAATTCGGCCCCACTTGCCGCTGCGGCCGCAAAGACGGATGTAAACATTTCAAGCGTGTAGTTCAGCTTGACGGGATCACCCAGATCCCAGTTGGTCGGCCCATAGTCATGCCATGGGAACGAGATGATCGGCGTCGTCGCATTGGCCGTGATCTGCGCCAATTCGGTCATCCAGACGGCGGCCGCCTGCGCCGGTGTCAGCCTTTCGAACCCGATCAGGGAAAAGTCGAACTTCATGTTCGGTGCAAGATAGACCGTATCTGTATGGTCCGGGTCCACATAGCCGAAGGCACCGGGATAACCTGCGCCCTGCGCGGAGTAGCCGCCGGTGAGATAGTCGTATCCCTGCATCAGTTGAAGCGTCGTCTCGATCTTCTCAGGCGCGCCAGGCACGGCGAATCCGGTGATCGGAATGCCCAACTGCTTTTCGAGAAGGTATTTCGAATACTCGGCCTGGAAGGTGAAGGATTTGAACAGAATGGCCTTTTGCGCATTGGTAAGGGTGGACGGGTCCACTGCGGTTGGCGACCGTGGATCGACCAGTGCCAGCAAGGCAGCCAGCGCGGGGTCGGCGTTGGACAGAAGGTTGGTGTTGTCGGGATGGGTCCAGGAATGGCTGCCGATGGTGTTGCCCATGGCCATCAACTGGTCATAGATCGGTTTGGACACGCTCCAATCCGTCCTTTGATCCGGGGGGTTGGCCCCGATGTTCACATAGAACGACCCGACGAAACCGTATTGGTCATGCCAATCCTGAACGATGGGCAGCATGAGGTCATAGATGCTTGGCGTCGTCCCTGTGACATCGAATATCTCTTGCGACTGGTCCATATCGGTCCGCGAGTAGAACAGCGCGGACCCGCGCGTCATGGCAAGCGACACGTCGACACTGTTGCCGTTCACGACCCAGTCGATCGCCTCGCCAAGGATATTGCTGTTGCCCATGATCGCGTCCGACGCGAAATGCACGTTGCGCCCCTCGGTCGTGGTGGCGATGACGCCGTTGACGTTGGTCGAGGTTCCGGGGGTCAGATGAATGCGCTGATCGAACAGGACCTGTCCGTTGCCTGTCAGGTCAACGAAGGACTGGTAGCCGGTGTTGGTATAGTTCCCGACCACAGATCCGGGCGCATAGGTGGTCAGGATCGGGTTGCTGGATGACCCAGCCACGACATCCACGCCCAAGGTGGCGCCGGATTGCTCCAGCGTGACGCCCAGCAAGGATTTCATCCTTGCATAGCTATCGCCGGCCAAGGCGGCGCCGGTTTCGCTGTTGCTCATGAAGTTGCCGGCGGCGATCAGACCGACGTGATAGATGCTGGAGGCCTGGGTCAACGCCGACTCGATCGCGTCAACCTGAGAGGCCTGCACGTTCTGGAAGCCCGGAAAGACAATCGCCTTGTACTGCGCCAGCTTGGCCACGTCCGTCAGATCGGTTTCCGACAGCAGGTCAAAGGGTATCCCGGCCTGGCGCGCCTGACTTTGAGCCGACATGAACAACTGGCCATAGGCCGTCTTGTCGTAAAAGTTCATCGCCGAAGTTTCGGAATAGACGATGGCGATACGCTGAGCGGACGAATCGGCTGGCGCATCCTCGGCCACGACATAGCTGGTGCTGGCGTAGTTGGTCGGCGCGAAGATGGTGTTGTTCACATCGACATAGGCGCGAACGGCCGCAGGCGCGCTGTCGGTCATCGCCAGCAACTCCCTCGGGATGGCAAGTTCAAGACCTGTGCCGCTTTCATTCGTTCTGTAGATGATATCGGCGACAAAGTTCTGACCGGCGTTCCCGGTGTAAAGTTTGGCCACGCCATCCGCGGTGATGTTCACGTTGTATTCGGCTCCGGTGCCCGCAGCCCCGAAGATATTGAAGCCGGTTGACCTGTTCACGTCGGTATCCAGCCAGATCGTCGTGCCCGGCCCGATCTCGGTGCCGGTCGTTGTGATCGCAAAGACAAACTGGCCCGCCTGCGCATCGCCGAATACGGCAACGCCTGCGGGCGAGTCTGCCGGGGAATCAAGGCGCGTGTCTGCACCCCACTCGCTGACGGTCCCGTCGATGGTCAGGCTGCCCACAGTCACCGGCGCGCGGGTGTCGACGATAAAGTTCGTGCCCGCATAGGAGTTCGGCAAAAAGGTCGCATCGTTCACGTCGGCATAAACCCGGACAATCTCAGGCGTCCCGGCGAGCAGGCTTTTTGGCAGTGCGATCTCGATCACCGATCTGTTACCACTGTAGACGGCCGAAAGATCGGCGACTTTGACCGCGCCAGCGCCGCCCGTGTAAAGGCCGACGCCGCCGAGGCTGTCGATGTTGATATTGTACTCGGCACCCGCCACGCCAAAGACGGAAAACCCGGTTTGGGTGTTCAGGTCGGTGTCGATCCAGATCGTCGTGTTCAGCCCGATGGCCGTGCCCGCAGGCGCCGAGATGGCAAAGTAAAAGAATGCAGCGTCACCCTGCCCGAACAGCGCATAACCGCTGGCCCCGGTCAAATCGGAATCAAGCCGCGTGGCCGACGACCAGTCAGCAATCGAACCGTCCAAGGTGGGAGTGGCCATCAAAATATTCCCTGTCCGAAAAAGTTTCACCGGATGTCGCGCGCAGGATCAGCCGATTTCAGAGTGTGATAATGGAAAGACAAGCATCCGGCAAAGCTCCATACGGATGAACCCATTCGGCGCAGGTCCGGCGATTGCCGGGCCGGGATAATCAATTCGGGCTAATTGATTGTCGCCACAGATCGGGGGTGCAATGCTGTCACCGGACCGGAAATATGACGTTGGGCAGGTCCGTGCCACGGCCCCTGATCTGTGACCCACCACTAGAGCCGCACGGGCTGGTTTTCTGGAACGCGGCTCTGCGGACTTGCACCCCGGTTAACCTCTGTACGCTCCACCCTATGGCCTACACCTACCGCATAATTGCGCGCCTGTGACGCAGAAGAAATAAGGGTTGCATGGGTAGCAAGGGGCGCCGACGTCCCGGAAAGTGCTGTGGCATGTGCGGATCGGCCGGTGGGAACGAGTGTTGGACCCAATGTCCTGACAATGCGTCAGCGTGCGCTGCCAGCCAGACTATCCATGTCCCGGGGGGGCCGAACGGCTTTGGGTTGGCGCAGCTTTACGGGTCGAACGAGAGCCTCGGTGGCAGTCTCGCATGACTTACATAACAGGGAGCAAACTATGCTGAAGGGCAGGATCCTTGCCACGGGCGGGGCAGGATACATTGGGTCGCATCTGACGGTGGAGCTTTTGACGGCGGGGTACGAAGTCGTCATTCTGGACAATTTCGAAAACTCTGACCGTGCTGCCGCCAACAAAATTCCAAAACTGGCGCATGGTCCGGTGACGCTGGTCGAAGGGGACGTGCGCAATTCCGATCTTGTCGAGACGATCTTGCGACGTCACCGCATTGATGCCGTGGTGCATCTGGCGGGCAAGAAGGCTGTTGGCGAAAGTGTCCGCGATCCGCTGCGATATTTCCACGACAATCTGATGGGGGCCTTGTCACTGTTTCGGGCCATGCGCGCCGTGCAGGTGAACAATCTGCTGTTTTCATCCTCGGCGACGGTCTATGGCACGCCCGAACACCTGCCGATCCGTGAGACGGCGCCAACCTCGATCAGCAACCCCTATGGCCGCACCAAGCTGATGACCGAAGAGATGATCGACGACATGGTGGCGGCCTATCCCGCGATGAAGGCGATCTCGTTGCGGTATTTCAACCCGGTTGGTGCGCATTCGTCGGGCCAGATCGGTGAAAATCCGCGTGGTGTGCCAAGCAACCTGTTTCCTTATGTCGCACAGACGGCTGCGGGCTTGCGCAGCGTGGTCGAGATCTATGGCGACGACTATGCGACCGAGGATGGCACCGGGCTGCGGGATTACATCCATGTCGTCGACCTGGCGCAGGGGCACGTTGCGGCGATGGCGCATCTGCTGTCACCTGCCGCGGGTCAGGTGCGGCATCGCCGGATAAATCTGGGCACCGGAAAGGGTCATACGGTTTTGCAGGTCATCAAAGCCTTTTCGCGGGCCTGCGGCTTTGACATTCCGTATCGCATCGTGCCGCGCCGGCCCGGCGATGCAGCCGCATCGTTGGCCGATGCCACCTTGGCAAATGAATTGCTGGATTGGCGTGCCCGGCACAGTCTGGCGGAAATGTGCCGCGACCAATGGATATTTCAAAAGGGCGTGGCGCAGGCCGAACCCCATGGCGGCATGATCCTGCGCTTTCCGCAAGTTCTGACTCCGGCCGCATTGTTGGGTCTGGGATCTGCAATGGACCTTGCATCATCGCGCGACCGGCCCTCCCCGGCATGAAGGGGGCAAACGCGTTCGCCTTGATTTGTGCAACGGCACTTGGCCTTTCCGCCGCCCACGCCGGGGCGTGTGAGGCACAGGACAGGACCGAGCGCGCGGACCGGCTTTTTCAGGCGCTGAGCGGTGGCTACGGCGTGCAATATTGGGGCCAGGACTATAACCCGCAGGGTTTGGCCCGGCAGCCGCACGGCCTGCTGGTGCTGGAGGCGGCACAGACGGGCGCCCTCGATTCCGCAGATGGCCGCGAGATATTTCTGGATTTCGCGCAAATCCGTGACCTGCAGCGCGATTCTGCCCGCCCGCTGCTGGCCTATCTGAACCTTGCCGAACTGGAACCGTGGCGCGACTATTGGCGGGACGCGCCTGCGGTGCCGGACTGGTCGGGCGGGCGCACGATACAGGGCGAGTGGTTGGCGCTGTATTGGACGCCGGCATGGCGCAAGGTGCTGTATGCGCGGATAGATCGGCTGATGGCGGCCGGGGCGGACGGTTTGTTTCTGGATGATGCCCTGCATTATTACACCTATGGCACGGGCGGTGCCGTGACGGCCAGTACCGGGGCGCCACAGGGTGCGCCTGCCCATGCGGCGGCGATGATGGCGCTGGTTCTGGATGTCATAGGCCGGATGCGCCAGCATAATTGCGCGGCTTTGGTCGTGGTCAACAACGCAGTCTTTATTGGACGAGATGCCGGCCCGGACGATGCTGCACAGTTTGACAGGTACCGGGAGGCTCTGGATGCCGTGCTGGTGGAGGATGCGTTTGGGACGGCAGATCACCCCGATCTGCATCTGGCATTGGCCGAAGATTATCTGGCCGCAGGTCTGCCGGTGCTGTCGCTTGATTTCGTTCAACCGCCGTCAGCCGCGGGCAGTCTGCAGACCGACCAGATTTCCGCACTGGCGCGACAAAAGCGGTATGTGCCCTACATCGCGCCGGGCATGGCCTTTGACAGGTTGGCACCGCCCGCTGTCAGTCGTTGAACATGGCCTGCAACGCAGGATTCCCCCCCTGCGCCGCGCGCAACCGCGCCTCGACGCCGCTTTGCGCCAGACTCGCGGCGATATTGCGCCACAACGCGCGATCCTGGGGCAAGACCAACCCCTGCGCCGCCGCAAGCAACGCGACATAGGCCGCTTCTGGCGACTGACGAAACCCTGCCCATCCGGCGGCAACCAGCGGCGTCGCGGCCAGCAGTGCGGGTGTCAGGTGATGACGATAGGGCATCAACGCCTCGGCGCCCTGATAGCGCAGGACCGGCAACAACGCGCTGCCCGGCGCGGCTCCGGCGGCGCTGGACAGCAACGCGATGTGCAACACGCTCAGATCGCCGCTGCGTTCGGCATAGTGACCCGAGGCCGCCCATTCTGCCGGCTGCAAACTGCGGCTCTCGGCGATCCATTCGGTCTGGACTGCGCGCGCGGCTGCGATCTGACCCCCATCGGTCAGGGCCATGACCAGCACAGGCCGCGCCTGAGGGACGGCTGCCGCCAGATTGCGCGCCAGTGGGTCTGCCGCAATGCCCTCTGCAACCAAGGTGCGCGCCATGACCTCGATCAGCGCTGCGGCGTCGGATCGGTCCAGCCATTGCCGCGCCGCATCCTGAAGCCTGCCCGGCGCATTCTGAGCCAAAAGGGCGAGGGTCAGGCGTGCAACCGCGTCCGGGGCGGCGGTCTTGTCAAGCGCGATGACCTTGGCCAACAGCGTTGCGGCGGCGGCGGGGTCGTCGTTGGCGATCAGCAGATCGACAAGCCGGAACCGTTCAAACGGGGTCAGGTCGGCTGCGTCGGTCGCGGCAAGCAGACCGCGCTCGGCCTCCGGTTGGCGCAACTGCCGGTAAAGGTATCCCAGCCGCTGCCGCCGGTCGGCATCCGGGGCAAGTTGCTGGGCTTCGGCCAGAAACGCCGACGCCGCTGCAGGCTGGCCCCGCCGCAGGGCAAGTGCCGCGCGGGCATCTGCCAATTCGGCAGACGGCGTACCCGCGAGGGCGAGCGCATCCAGGATGCCAACCGCCTGCGCATCGTGTCCGATCGTTGCTGCCAGTTCGGCCTGACGGAATGCCAGATAGGCCCCCAAAGGCCGCCCCGCCGCCAATTCGGCATCCAGACGCGCCAAGGCAGCCTCGGGTCGCAGGCGGGCAATTTCCGCCTCCAGTTGCAGATTGCGGTCCGGGAAAAAGGTTATCGCGGCCCATAGAGCCAGAAAGACAAAGGCCAGCATTGCCAAGGTCAGACGCAGGCGTGACATCGGATCAGCATTTGGTTTGCAGGTCGACCTGCACAGGTTCGCCGGGTCGTGTCGGCAAAGGCAGGGTCAGCCGCCCCTGTTGATCCGTCGTAAGGTCAAGGCGTGTCACCTGGCCGCCGGGGATCGGTTGGACCCTGGCCTGAAACACCGCGCCCGGAAAGGCGCGCCAGATCACCTCACCCGGTGCAAATCCTTGGGCCGTCATAGAAATGCCGCAAGGTAAGGTGCGCAAATCTGATAGCAACAGGCCGCTGTCGATCAGCACGGGTCGTTGTGCGGCAGCGTCCCCTTGATGCCGTGGGGCGAGTGCGATGAGGGGCTGGGGTTCGGCTGGATCAAGTGCGATGTAAAGCGCGGTGCCATGCCGCCCTTCGCCAAGAACGCCGCGGCTGGACCTTGTGTCCAGCAGCAGCCCCTCGGCCGCGTCGAACCGGAACGTCTGCAGCGCGCCGCGGTCCAGAATTTCCCAGCGCAGCGCCCCCCGTGGCTGGATCCGCACTGTCGAAAAGCCCGCGATGATCGCGTGATATTGCGGGCCACTGACAGGGATGTAATCGGCCTGCCGCCCGACCTGCAGCGCCCGTATGACGGCGTAGCGAGCCGCAGGATCCAGCACAGCACCTGCCGGGATGACCACATGATAGGGCACCAGACGGCGCGGCATGTCCGTCCATGACAGCCAGGGCGTCAGGCTGTGCAGGCCCAGCGGATCGGACCACAGCGCCGCCGTGGGCCCCCAACCCCCGAACAAGACCTGATCCCCGCCCGAACGCGGGACGGTGGGTGGCGGCAAGCTGGCCAGCGTCGGACCTGCGCTGTCGCCACCGCCGAAGGCAGGGATAGCGGCCCCCGCGCCCGCAGCCAGTTCTGACTGCGCGGGGCTGGTGCCCGGCGCCCAGACAACGGCTTTTGGCGCCTGTCCGACAAGCGCCTCGATCTCTGACAAGGCTTTGGCAACGGCATCGGCGGCGGGTTTGGTGTTCGCGGCCGCCGTACCCGTGGCACCACGCCAGACCGCCAGCAGCACTGTCGGCTGGCGGACCATCTGTTGCAGCGCGCGCAAGGACGGCCCCGCAGCGGCGCGGGCGGCCGGGGGGGCAAGGCTGGCGCTATCGATGGCCAAGGTCAGGGGCAGGTCCGCAAACGGCTGCATCACATGCTCTTGCAGCAGATCATGCGCCGGGGGGCCGACCGTTTGCGCGGCGTCGCCGCTTTGCCGGCTTAACCAGTTCTGCGGTGTCACCGTCGCCAGAAACATCCGCCGGTTGTTCAGCGTGGTGGTATCGGGCACCGGCCACGGCGCGGTATCGCCAAAGGTCGCAAAGGCGGCGAACGGATCGACGATCCAGAACGCGCCACCGCGACCATCCTCGGCAAGAGCGGCGGCAGTGTGCAGATAAAGACCATGCGGCGTCCGGCTTGCCAGCACGACCGGACCTGATCGGGTTTCAATCTGCATCAAGGCTTCGGCCCCTGCGCCGGCCACGAAACGATCATACAGGCCAGACGGCGGCAGGGGGTCCGCCTCGAACCCAAAAAGGCCGGGGGTATTCACCCTGACATCAACGCCGGAATAGGCCAACAGGCCCGGCATCTGCAGCAGCCCGAGTCTGTCCAGCACGGCCTGACCGGACCGACCGGGCGGCGTCGCAGTGCCGGGGTGACCAAGTGCCACCTGTGGCAGCGGTGCGCCACAGGTGGCGTCCAGATCGGACAGCCAGTCGGCAAGACTTTCGGGCCTGGCCACAGTCCCGTCGAACCACGAGGCGATGCCGGCGATTTCGGCGACATCCGTGAATTGTGGCAAAGTCGTGGCGATATCGACGAATCGCAGTTTATAGCCCAAATGATGTAGGGGCAGGGCCGCGTAACGCTGCAACCGGGTCTGCGCAGGCGTCGCTTCAACGCGACTGTCGTACAAAGCGACGATGTCCCGCGCAACAGACGTGCCGCCGATGCAGGAAAACGGCGTCGACTTCCCCGGTTGCACCAAAGTCATGACAAGCAACGCTGAAATCAGCAGAGCCAGCCCCTTGCCACCGAACCGCACACTCATGCCCCGTACTACACCTTTTGGATAGAGCACCTTTGACATTGGCGCAACAACCTAGCCTCATTGTGGATTGCGACAGAAGCAGGCGGAAAGTATGTCTTTATCAAGGTACTTTGTTTGCCGTGCTGCGGCAACAAAGGACGCGCTCTAGAAAAGGGGTCCGACATGCAAATGCCAAAGGTCAGCGGACTGTCTTCGGCGGTCGTGGTTGTGGCGCTGGGCCTTGCTGTCGTCTCACTGGATTCTGTGCTGCCCGAAATGGCGCGGGCGCTGGGCGGTTCCCATGCGGATACCGCAGATGTCACCGAAAATTTTGTTTTCCGTGCGGCTGAACCGGCCAAAAGTCAGCTGTTCAGCCAAGGCTATCTGCTGAGTTCCCTTGTGGATCCGGCAACCGAACCTGAGGCGTCAGGTGAACGTCTGGGGGCCGCGGCGATGGTCGCCAGTTCGGTCCAGATCGGTGACAAGCTGGATCTGCGCGTGTTTGAGGCTGCACGCGGCGGTGCGGCGGCGGATGCAGGGTCAGCGGTATTTGAACGGCTTGATTTGTCGGGCATTTTCGAAGTCGATGAAACCGGCGTGATTGCAGTGCCGGCATTGGGGCGGGTTGATGCCGCCGGGCGCAACCTGGCGGACCTTGAAGCCGCGCTGCACCAACGGCTGTCCGATCTGCTGGGCCCCGCGATGATGGTGACCGCGACCTATGCAACGCGGCCGCCGGTTCTGGTCCGCGGCGCGGTCCTGTCGCCGGGCAGTTATGCCTATGCACCGGGGCTGACCGTTGCCTCGGTTCTGGCGCAGGCCGGAGCGGATCAGCGCGGTGCGGGCGTTGCGGCGCAACAGGCGTCGTTCAAGGCCCGTTACCAAGAGCTGTCCTCGTTGCGTGCGGGTCTGACGCTGGTGTTGAGCGGTTTGGAAAGCCTGCTGCAAACCGATGAGAATTTGCGCCTGACATCCCTGCAGCGCAGCGACATCGAAGGCCGCCTTGGAAGTGCGCGGATGGATGGCGAGCAGGCCGTGTTGCAGGCGGCGGTGCAGGCCGAACTGGCGCATCTTGCCCGGGACACAGCCGAACTTGCCGATCTTGATAGCGGCATCCTCAGCGCGGAAAATAGTTTGTCCGCCGCGCAGATGCAGCGCGGGGTTTTCGAACAGCGCGCTGCCGCGCTGCGTGCCAAATTGGACGGCGAGTGCAAGGAACGCTGCCGCGAAGGGCGACCGGCGGTGCAGGCCCAGCTTGAAGCCGCCGTATCGCGCCTGATGGATATGGAGCTGCTGGTGCTGGAGAAGGCGGCCGAGCTGGAACGTCTGACCCATGCCAAGGCCTCGCGCCAAAGCGGGGCGGCGCTGGGTGTTGCGGAGCGGCGGCGCGACACGACGATCCGTATGCGGGACGTGATGGCGCAGCGGGATGAACTGGACGGGCAGATTGCCTCGATAGAAATCCAGTACGGCGGCACGGTGGAAGATGGCCAGATCGCGCGCATCATCGTGCTGCGGACAGGGCAAGGCGGCCAACAGGTGCTGGAGGCTGCGGCTGATATGCGGTTGCTGCCCGGTGATATCGTCACCGTCGAGGGTATGACTGCAAACACCGCGCGGTACTTTATTGATGCGATCGATCTGGTTCAGGCCTCACAATGACCGGGACCCCGGTCAGATCGGCTGCGTTTGCCGATCTTGGCCGTCCTGAACCTTTTGTGCGGTCGCTGGTAGGCGTGGCGGTGATGTTGGGGCTGATTGCGGTGGCCGAGCCGCTGCTGTTCGGTGGTGGCTATTACCGGACCCTGTCGCTGCATCCGTTCTGGATCGTGGTTCTGTTGGCGGCCAGCCAGCATGGTTTGGCCGTCGGTCTGGCCACGGTGGCGCTGTCGACGGTGTTGCTGGGAATGCCGGTGCGGCCGCTTGGGGTTGATGCGACCGTGCATTTTGCCCAAGCGGCGGTTCTGCCGTTGCAATGGCTGACCGTCGCACTGGTCCTGGGGATGTACCGCCAACGGCAGTTGCAGGCGACCGAGGCGTTGTGGCAAGCCAATCAACGGCTGTCGCAGATGAACGACACGCTGGCACAAGAGGTCGACCGGATGGATGCCATGCTGGCCGTCGTTGAAAGGTCCGCAGCCGCGCGCGGGGCCGAGACGCCAGCCGCCGCGCCAGACATCGCTGCTCCGGCGCTAGCGTCACATCCCCCGCAACTTGCCGTTGCAGACTTTGACACGCACCGGCTGTTGGCCGACCTCGCATCGGCGCGTACAGCAGATTTTCCGGGTGCCCTGACCCGCGCTGCCAATGCCGTAATGGACATGCCCACCATGCTGGTCTTGCAGATACCGGGCGAAGATGCGTTGTTCATCGGCGCGCCTGAAGCGATGACATTGGACGACGCATTCGCAGATCGGCTGTTTGCACGGCTGGACGGTTTTTGGGACAGGGCGTTGATTGAAAAGGCGGCCTTGGGCTTGGACGGCGCGGGCCATGTGCTGGTCAGGGCGCAGACCCGGTCGGGGGGCCATGATCTGAAATTTGCGGTTCTGGCCTTTTCAGATGGCGACAGCGCTGCGGCATCCGAGGACCTGGCCTGCCGGCTGGATGTTCTGGCGGCCATGGCGCGGATTTGGGTGGATCGGTTTGGCGAGGAATTGGCCTCGCACGCTGCCGATGTGCCGACTACGGTGGCGGATGCGTGACACGGGTTTTACCCGCCGGGAACGTTGGGCTGTCGGCACCATGCTGGCATTGGACGTTCTGGTCCTGACGCTGTGGCTGTCGGGGCTGGTGTCTGGTCTGGTCATGGTGGCGCTGAACGGGGCGGTGGCCGTTCTGGTGTTCGGGCTGGTCGGAAAGTCGGACCTGCGGGTGTTTCTGGTGGGGCTGGCGGTCGTGCTGGGGCCGCTGGCCGGGACGGTGTTGCTGATCCTTTTGGTGCGACCGATGCGCGGCCGTGGCACGACGCCGGATTTCGGGGCGCCGGATGATCTGCCGCCCCTGTCCCGTGCGGAAGCAATTTGTGCGGCCATCGTGGACGGGCGGCGCTTTTCCCCGCGCAAGGCGGCTCCGCCTTCGTTCGCGGGGCTGTTTGTCGACGGCGATCTGACGTCGCAGCAGCGGGCGCTGATGATCATGGCGCGGGCCTTTGACCCTGAACTGCGACCCGCGTTGCAGGCCGCCCTCGCCTCGCCTTTGCCAGCGGTCAGGGTGCAGGCGGCGGCAGTGTTCGCCTATCTGCGCGACAGTTATGCCGCACAGGCGCGTGATGTGTTGGCCGGTCGTCATGGTCTGGATGCAGTCGCGCTGGCGGCGCAGATCGACCGCCTGCGCCGGTCCGGGTTTGTCGATGCACAAACCGGAGACTTGCTGGCGGAGCGTTTGCCCGCGCAGGACCCGGCACCCGGGCCAGAGGTTGTCGCCAGCAAGGGCACCACAGTCGTATCCCGGCCTGACTTTGCCGCGCCGCCCTCCATCAAACGGTACAGTTGCGGTGGCATCGCATGACCCGGGACGTCACCGATGTCTGTATCGTGGTCGAGGGGTGCTATCCTTATATCGCGGGGGGCGTTTCGTCCTGGTTGGATTGGCTGATCCGCAAGCAGCCGGACCTGCGGTTTTCCGTGGTGGCGCTGACCGCAGACGACGTGCCGCGCGACATGAAATACAAGCTGCCCGACAATGTGGTCTTGTTTCAGCGGCTTGCCTTGGCACCCAAGGCGCTGCGGCCGCGTCTGTCCGGGCCGCACCTGGACGGGGCAGCGATGGCCGCCTCTTTGCTGGACCTGTGGCAGCGCGGCGATCCCAAGGCGCTTGACCGGCTGGCCGGGTTGGCCAACACGCCCTTGCCGGGCGGCCCCCTGGGGTTTTGGCGCGCCCCGGCACGCCCCGATCACGCCGACCTGATCGCCTCGCAGGCGGCCTGGACGGCGATGACCCTGTGCTATGAGGCTTTGGCCCCCCAAGCGTCCTTCTCGGATTTCTTCTGGACATGGCGGCAGGTGGTCGGCGGGTTGTTCGCCCTGTTGCAGGCCCCGGTCCCGCCCGCCCGCGTCTATCACGCGATCTCGACCGGTTATGCCGGGCTTTATGCCGTCAAGGCGGCGCGAGCGGAACAGGCGCGCTGTGCGGTCACGGAACACGGCATCTATACCAATGAACGCCGCATCGATCTGGTGATGGCCGACTGGATCGCCGACAGCCTGCCGCGCGGCTATGGGATCGACGACCCGCGCGGCGACATGCGCGATATCTATATCGCCGCGTTCGAGGGGTTTGCCCGGGCCATATATGCCTCGGCCGACAAGATAACCGCACTCTACGGCGCAAACCAAAGCTTTCAGCGGACCTTGGGGGCCGAGGATGCCAAGCTGCAGGTGATCCCGAACGGCATCGAACTGGACCGGTTCGCCGGCATCACCCTGTTGACCGAAAAACCGCGTCCGGTGGTGGGGCTGATCGGGCGGGTGGTGCCGATCAAGGATATCGAGGCGCTGATCCTCGCGGCAGCCGAGATCAGGCGGACCGTGCCGGACGTCGAAATGCTGATCATCGGGCCGACGGATGAGGACCCTGCCTATTTTGCCGCCTGTCAGGCCCGTGTCGCCGAACTGGATCTGGGCGGTACGGTGACATTTACCGGCCGGATGAACATTGTCGATGTGTTGCCCCGGCTGGATGTGCTCTTGCTGTCCAGCATCAGCGAGGCGCAGCCCCTGGTCATACTTGAGGCGGGTGCGGCGGGCATTCCCTGTGTGGCGACCGATGTCGGGTCGTGCCGCGACATCATCGAGGGGGCCGAGGGCGAAACGCCGGCCTTTGGCAGGGGCGGCTTTGTGGTGCCGCCGATGGACCCGCAGGCATTGGCGCGGGCCACGGTCGATCTGCTGACCGATACCGCGCTGCGCGACCGCTGCGGCCGGGCCATGCGGCAGCGGGTCGAGACGCACTTTACCTCGGGCGCATCTGCATCACAGTATGGCGCATTGTACAGCGGGCTGATGTCATGACGGTTGGACCGCTGACGCGACTGGACTGGATGCTGGACAGCGCGTTGCTGGCACCGATACGCCGCAGCCTGGCGGCCTTTGTCGTGGCGGCGGGGCCGTGGATGGTCGCCGTCGCCGCCATCGCCTTTGCCAGCTGGACGGTCGAGCCGGTGATCGGGCCACAGGCCGCCGAGGATTTTCGGTTGGCGGTGATCTATGCCTTTGCCTTGGCGCCGCTCGCCTCGGCCCCGATCAGTACGGTTGCGGCGCGGCGGATATCGGCCGGGTTGATGCCGCGCGCACAAGTGGGCGGATTGTTCATTGTCGCGGCCGGTTTGTCGGGCCTTGCCGCACAGGCACTGGCCCTGCTGGTCGCGGTCGGCCTTGGCCTGCGGGATGCCGAGATTGCCGTCGCATTGGTGTTCTTGACGGGGGCTGCGGCGGTCATGTGGACAGGTTTTGCATTGATGACGGCGCTGCGCGAGTTCCGGTTCCTGATCGCATCGTTTTCCATCGGCATTGCGTTGGCAATTCTGCTGTTCCTGGGTCTGGGGCAAAGCAAGCCGGACGTTGCCTCGTTGATCTGGTTCTTTACGTTCGGGGTCACGGCCTGCGCCGGATTGCTCGCTGTGCGCCTGCAGGTCTGGCAGGTCTGGCAGGTCAGTTCCGACTTTGGCTTGGCCGGGGCGGTCAAGATGCTGGGGGATGAGGGCCGCCGGTCCTATGCGCTGGCGGTGGGGGCCGTGCTGGGAATCCTGGGTGTCTGGATCGACAAATGGGTATTCTGGTTCAGCCCGGGCGGATTGGAATCAAGCGCCGGGTTTGCCAACTTTCCCGATTATGACAGCGCAATGTTTTTGGCGCATATATCGGTGATACCCAGCCTGGCCGCATTGATGGCGTTCCATGACGGTGATCTGCGCGCGGCGATGTTGCGGTTCAGATCGGTGTTGGCGGGTGGGCGCACGCTGACGGCTGTGCGGCAGGCGGTGGTACAGGTCGGCACCTCGGTACGCTCCGGTCTGTTCATGATCCTGTTGACTCAACTTGCCATCACGTCAGCGCTGATCCTTCTCGCGCCAGTGGTGGCCCAATCGCTGGGAATGCGGCTGGATCAGTATCTGACATTGCGCACCGGTCTTGCCGGCGCATTCATGCATGTGGCTTTTCTTGCCTCTAGCGGCATTCTATTATTGTGCAACCGTCAATGGCAGTTTTTATGGCTTCAGGGGCTGTTCTTCGGGTTGAATCTGATGCTGAGCCTGTTTTTCATTTCATGGTTGGGCACCAGCGCCAACGCTTTTCTGGCCAGTTCTGCGATTTGCGCCGGGATCGCCATGTCAAGCGCCTTTGCGGCTGTCGGGCAGCTGGACTATCTGCACCAGCTCGCCGAGAATGACGGTCTTTATTACCCAAGATGAAAGCCGGCGACCGAATCGCCATTGAAGGTGAGGTTCGGGAACATCTGATGAAACTGCAATAAGTGGAATTTAGGTTGTGGTCACTTGATTCAACTCGCCTTCAAGTTGCCATCATCGCCGAACAGGAAACAATCTGTTGATAACTCGTCTGTCCATTAGCCTAAAATTTAGGTTAAGTTTGTTCGAAGGGGGGTTAAACATGGACAAAGCTTCACTTTTTTCCTATTAATTGGATACCGGTGCAGCGTTTGGAAACAGGAAGGTGCATGGCGTGCCAAGTGATAAATTTGATTTTTGGATAATCGACGACAATGCATTCAGACGTGCTGCATTTCATTTGTTTTTGATGCAAAGCACTGGATCAGATAACATCATCGTTAAATCTTGCGGAACCAATTCATTTGAACATTGGCAAAGTCGCCCAATGGATCAATCCTTGTTTTTATTGGTCTTGGGTGGCCAGCATCTTGGTCAGGAAGCTGCGCGTCGTGCCCTGTCTTGCGTTCAACAATCAGTTGGCGCCGCTCCGGTCGTGGTCATGTTGGACGATATTACTGGCGCGGACATTGATTTTGCTTTGAAAACGGGTTTGCGGGGGCTGATATGTTCAAAGGATGAGGCACCGGTCGCGCTTGCTGCGATCAGGTTCCTGCTCGCCGGTGGCAACTACATTCCGCATGATCGCGCATACACGACCAGCATTGAGACTGAGGTGGTGTCTATTGCCGACACCACTGAAGTTATCACGCCCAAAGATCAATCAGTGCGGATTTCCGATCCTGTCACGACATTGACCCCGCGTCAGGAAGAAGTATTTGCGGTGCTTGCCAGGGGCGAAAGCAACAAGAGCATTGCCAGAACGCTCAGCTTGTCAGAGGCGACGGTCAAGATCCACGTGCGCAATATCTTTCAAAAGCTTTCGGTAAATAACAGGGTTCAAGCGGCTTTGTTCGCGCGCAATTCAATGGCCGAATAGAATATCGGCGGGATGAAACCAAACCCTCAAATATCCTGAGGCTTCAAAGTCAGCCGGACCGGCGTTTCAAAAGTGACCCGCGCCTCGATACCTCAGGGGCGTCGCAGGACGAGGTATTGGTGTGGCCCCGGCCGGGCTTGTGCGCTCATCCAGCTTGCCGGGACATATCCCGTCGTGCGTTGGTCGGCCATTGGCACCGTCTCGTCGCGGGCGCGAGTGGCCACGCAGAGCGCGTCGCCCGTGCCTTTGTTGGTGTCCAGATCGAGCCCGTACGGGCCCGCGGCCCGCCCGGTTGAATGCAAACCATTCCAGACGACAGCAGGCGTGACGGCCGGCAAATCCAGAATTTCTGGACTGAAACATGTTATGAGGGTATCATCGTCAAGCGAATTGGTGACGGACGTGAGGGGTGCCACCTGGTGAAGTCTAATGTTCCAGACGTTGAATACTGGCGCGCAGTCATCGACGTGGCAGATCTGGGGGTCTGGGACTACGACCTTGCAACCGGTGAAAAGACATATTCTGAAAAGTGGCGTGAAATCAGAGGGCTGACTGGCGATCAGGCCTTGCATTCCTCGGACGAAGACTGGTTGAATACGCTGCATCCGGATGATGTTCCGACCGCCCGCCGGATCACCAGGATGATCAACGCCGGGACTGCCAAAAAGATAAGCTATGAATATCGTGAGCGGAACGCCTCCGGCGGCTGGACCTGGTACATGTGTCGCGGCCGGGCGGTCCAGTTCGATCAGGATGGCCGGGCCACGCGATTTGTTGGCATCGACACCGACGTCTCGACGATTAGGTTACTGGAAGCTGATCGCTTGGCGGCTGCTCAACAACTTGAAATCGCGGTAGCGATCGCAGAAATCGGGGTCTGGAAATTCAATATTGCCGACGAGACCCTGATCTGGGACAAGCGGATGCGCAAGATTTGGGGTGTGCCCGATCTGTCCTACCCCCTTCCGCGCGATTTCTGGGAAGGGTCGATACACCCCGATGACAGCGCACGGGTGCTTGCGGACACCAAGATTGGCCAGGACCGGAAACAGCCCTACGACCTTGACTATCGCATCGTCCGTCAAAACGGCGAAGTCCGGTATGTGCGAACCCGCGTCACCTATACCGCCGAGGGACCGGACGGCCCTTGTTTCATCGGGGCGGACCGGGATGTCACCGAGGACGTGCGGAAGGCCGACGACCTTTTGACCGCGACGAAAATCGCGCAGGACCGGCTGGCACAGCTTTTGGTGTCTCAACGGGAACTGGAGTATCTGACCGGCCATGACCCCCTGACCGGCATCAAGAATCGCCGTGCTTTCGAGGCCCATGCCGCAGAACTGACCCCTGACGGCGTGGCGTCCAAAGGTTTGGGTGTGATGGTCATTGACGTCGACAACCTCAAAGAGATCAATGACAGCTGGGGCCATGCTGTCGGGGACGCGGTTCTAAAGGGCGTGGCGAATGTCATTCGGTCTGAACTTGGCAGTGTCGGGATCGTGGCACGCCTCGGTGGCGATGAATTTGTGGCGCTTTTGTCCAAGTCCCGCTCGGCAGAGGCTTTGGGCAAACTGGCGGAAGGGATTGTCGCGAAAGTCGGCATACCGTTCCACGATGGCATCCCTCCGCCCTCGATCAGCGTGGGTGTTTCAAACTCTTTTGACCAAGCGCGCACCGTTCAGGATCTGATACGCAGCGCCGACCGAGCACTGTATCAGGCGAAAAATGCCGGTCGGTCCCGCGTGGCTTTCGCATAAAGCATGACCGCACGTGTCCGGTCCGCGCCGAAGGCATCCCTCGTCCCAGCATGACCAGATCGTATCAAAAAGATTTGCAAATTCCCGCAGCAATTTTAGGCCCAGGAGCGAAAGGAACGATTCCGCTGAATTTCGACCGACCGATCAGCCCCCAAGCCTTTAACCCTGCCGCAACCGAAACCGCTGAATCTTGCCGGTCTGGGTTTTCGGCAAGGCCCGCACAAAGATCACCCGGCGCGGGTATTTATAGGGCGCAATCACCCGTTTCACGTGATCCTGCAGCAGCTTGACCATCAGCGCATCCGGTTCGCGCCCCTCGGCCAGCACCACATGCGCCTCGACGATCTGGCCGCGCTCGTCA
>JBBQGU010000020.1:0-21432 GCA_038323315.1 Rhodobacterales bacterium
GCCGTCGATCTGGTCGTAGGCCTTGAATTCGCCGAAATACTTGGTGATCGCTGCGGTCAGCGTCGTCTTGCCGTGGTCAACGTGGCCGATCGTGCCGATGTTGACATGCGGCTTGTTGCGTTCAAACTTTGCCTTACCCATAGCGCCCTCAAGGTTTTGCGGGACCGCAGCAGCCCCGATCTACACGCGCGGCGACTTATTCCGGCTGGAACGGGAAATCAAGGGTCAGTTGACGGCAGGCGGCGCCACAGTGGTTTCAACAGGGGTTTCCACAGGCGGCGCCACCGGGGTTTCCGTGGCCGCATCCCCGGTGGCCGCTGACGGTGCAACCGGCGGCAGGTTGAACCAGTCGGGGTTGTCCACCAGATACCGCTGCACGGCAAGGGCGGCCCGGGCCGCCATGCGGTCCATCTGCTGTATCTTGGTCTGGGTCAGGCCCGACCCGATGAAGCTTTGCGGCGACACGCCTTCCAGCATGGTCAACTGCTTGCCTTCGGGGTTCAGCAGGGTCTGTGTCGCATCGTCGAACACGAACACCGTCACGATCAGCGCCGACCTGGGCGAGGCGACGACCGGAATACCGGGCGGCGCCAGCACATAGCCATCGACCCGCACCGCAAAGTTATAGATCCGGTTGCCCTCATACCGGCCAAAGCGGTTTGACATGGCGGTTTCTATCGCGGTCTTCCACTCCTCCGCCGTCACCTTGCGCGAAATCCCCGGAACCTGTGCTGCATCCGCCGCCGCCACATTGATCCCCAGCACGAAATCGCCCAGGGGCACCGGCGGCTTTGTCAGGTCATTGGCACCACAGGCGGTCAACAGGGCCATCCCTGCCACCAACAGCACACGAACAAATGACAGATGGGCGGGCATAGCGGTCTCCGTTGGGCGAGGTGCCCCTCCGTCGCACATAACGCGCCGTGAAAAGCGGTGCAACAGCGGCAGCGGTGGTCCTGCGGGACTTCGCCGCGCTTCAACCACAGTCCAGACCGACGGATTTGCATCGGCGCGTCGTTTGCATTGCAAAAAGGCGTGATCATTCTGGCCACTCGGCCCGCCGGCATCGCGATCCCCGGCAAAGGCCCCGACCCCGTGATAAGTCTGACCCACATGAACACAGGACCACCCTGGGCCGATGACGTCAGAACCGGTTGTCCCGTGGGAACCCGCGCGGTGCCATGCGCCCCGCCGTACCCCGTGCGGCCAGCCATTCGCCCAATTCGGGCTCGGTCCTTGTCCGCCCGGCAGGGTCCTTCCACGACAGACCGCGCGCCAGCACAAAGGTCACGGCATCCGACAGGCCACCATCCTTGTAGCGTTGCAACCGCACGCCCTTGCCCTTGGCCATCTCGGGCAATTCGGCCAGCGGAAACACCAGAACCTTGCGGTTGTCGCCCACCGCCGCCACATGGTCGCCCTGCACCCGGCGGCACAACGCCATCTTGACCCCGTCGCCCAGCGTCATCACCTGCTTGCCCGCCTTGGTCTGCGCCAGCACGTCGTCCGACAGCACGACAAAGCCGTCGCCGGCACTTGACGCCACCAGCAACTTTTCCCCACCTCGCCAGATCATCAGATCGACGATTCCGGCGTCGTTGGGCAGATCGACCATCAATCGCACAGGCTCGCCCATACCGCGCCCGCCGGGCAGGTTGACCCCGATCAGGGTGTAGAACCGGCCATTCGCCCCCACCAGCAGGATCTTGTCGGTGGTCTCGGCATGAAAGGCAAAACGCGCGGCGTCGCCATCCTTGAACTTTTGCTCGGCGGACAGGTCCATGTGACCCTTTAACGCGCGGATCCAGCCCATCTGGCTGCAAATCACGGTGATCGGCTCGCGCTCGATCATCGCCTCGAAAGAAACCTCCTCAACCTCAGTTGCATCCGAAAACGAAGTCCTGCGCCGCCCCAACACAGTGTCCTTGCCGAACTGCTTGCGCACGGCCTCCAACTCGGTGCCGATCTGCGTCCACTGCTGCGCCGGGCTGTCCAGCAAATCGGCAAGCCCGGCCCGTTCCAGCATCAGGGCGTCACGCTCGGCGATCAACTCCAACTCTTCCAGGCGCCGCAAGGACCGCAGCCGCATGTTCAGGATCGACTCGGCCTGCAGGTCGGTCAACTCGCCCTCGCCCGGGGCGGGCGGCACATAGTCCTTTTCCGCCATCGCCCGCTTGTGGGTCTTGCCCCAATCCTCGGCCATCAAGGCGCGCTTGGGGTCGTCGTCATAGCGGATGATGTCGATCACCCGGTCCAGATTCAGAAAGGTGATCAAAAAGCCTTCGACAACCTCCAGCCGGTGGTCGATCTTGGCGATCCGATGCTGACTGCGGCGCTGCAACACATCGCGGCGGTGGTTCAAAAAGGCCTGCAACACCTCTTTCAGGCTGCACACCCGTGGCACCTTGCCGTCGATCAACACATTCATGTTCAGACTGAACCGGCTTTCCAGTTCCGACACCCGGTACAAGGCCGACATCAACAATTCCGGCTCCACCGTCCGCGACCGGGGCTCCAGCACGATTCTGATATCGTCGGCACTTTCATCCCGCACATCGGCCAGCAGCGGCACTTTTTTCAACTGGATAACCTCGGCCAGCTTTTCGATCAGCTTGGATTTCTGCACCTGATAGGGGATTTCGGTGACGATGATCTGCCAGACCCCACGCCCCAGATCCTCGATATGCCATTTCGCCCGCGTCCGGAACGCGCCCCGGCCCGTGCGATAGGCCTGCAACATCGCCTCACGCGGCTCGACAATGACACCACCGGTCGGAAAATCCGGACCGGGGATGATCGCCGCCAGAAGGTCATCTGCGAGGGAAGGGTCCTGCAACAACGCATGGCAGCCTTGGATCAGCTCGTCCAGATTGTGCGGCGGTATGTTCGTGGCCATCCCCACGGCGATACCACTGGACCCATTGGCCAGCAGGTTCGGGAAGGCCGCCGGAAACACCACCGGCTCTTCCTGCCGTCCATCGTAATTCGGCCGGAAATCGACGGCGTTTTCCGCCAGCCCCTCCATCAGCGCCTCGGCGGCTGCGGTCAGCCGCGCCTCGGTATAGCGCATGGCGGCCGGGTTATCGCCGTCGATATTGCCGAAATTGCCCTGACCGTTGACCAGCGGGTAGCGGACGTTGAAATCCTGCGCAAGTCGTGCCATCGCCTCATAAATCGCCGAATCGCCATGCGGGTGAAAGTTGCCCATCACCTCGCCGACAACACCGGCACTTTTGCGAAATCCGCCCGTGGAACCAAGTCGCATCTCGCGCATTGCATACAGGATGCGACGGTGGACCGGCTTTAACCCGTCCCGCGCATCGGGGAGGGCGCGATGCATGATCGTCGACAGGGCATAGGTCAGATAACGCTCGCCAATGGCCCGCGCGAGGGGTTCCGAAACGGTCACGGCGCCTGTGACGGCAACCGGGGTAGGATCATCATCTTCATCGGCCATGACCGCGTTAGTAATTCGGCCCCGCCCTGCGGTCCAGCATGAAAAGCCACGAAAAACCATGAAAAGCATAGCGTGCGACTGGGGGCAAACCACCGGATTCCCCTACGAAATCGGCGGAAATCCGATAAAATCAACAGATCGTGAGTGAATTGGGTGTGAAATGATTCGTCTGACTTTTCTGCTTTGTATAGGACTTTATTTGACCGCTTTGGTGCTCGGGGCCGATCACGGTCAGAAACGCTATGGCCTGATGATGGCCGACGCCCAAGCCGCGGCCAAGCCAGAAGCCATCCCAGATCCCGCGCCCACAGCGCCGATAGCGGTCTTTGTCCCCGCCCAACCCGTGATGCAGGCCGTGACCACAAAATCCGCGCCATCCCCGGATTCCACCCTACCGGGCCTGCAAACCGTGGCACTCGACACGATGCCTGACTCTGTGCCCGACCCCGAGCCCCAGCCGACACCCGCCCCGGAATTCACGGACGGCCTTTTGTTCAACGTCGCGGTCGTGCAGGCCAATGTCCGTGGCGGCCCTGGCCGCAGCTTTGCCGTGCTGGACACCGTCAGCCGGGGCGAGCAGGTCCTTGTGGTTCTGGAAGAACAACCGATCGAGGGTTGGTCCCGCATCCGCATCGAAGGCGACGGGGTCGAAGGCTACATCTCCACCAAACTTCTGACCCGCAGCGAATAGCCCTGACATTTACCTGAATTTTGTCTCCCATTCGCTTTGATCCAAATATCCCACGGGGGAAGCCGCTTTGCCTTGTGGCAAAGCGGCTTGGGGGTGTGAAACCCCCGGCGACCGTCCTGCAACAAACCCCCTTTCGCCGTCCCGGCAATCCGTCCATGGTGCCGCAACCCTGCGCAAAGGACGGCCGATGCCCCGCACCATCCTGATGACCGGCTGCTCCTCGGGCATCGGCTACGACGCCGCCCATGGGCTGCAGGCACTGGGCTGGCGCGTCTTCGCCACCTGCCGCGCCGAAGCCGACTGCGCCCGCCTGCGCGGCGAGGGATTGGAGAGTTTCCCCCTCGACTACGCATCCGAGGCCAGTATCACCGCCGCCGTCTCCGAACTGAAATCCCGCACGCCGACGCTCGACGCCCTCTACAACAACGGCGCTTTCGCCTGCCCAGGTGCTGTCGAAGACCTGCCGCGCGCCGCCCTCCGCGCCATATTCGAGGTCAATCTGTTCGGCTATCACGATCTGACCACCCAAGTGATCCCGATGATGCGCGCCCAAGGCCAGGGGCGCATCATCAACTGTTCCTCCGTCCTCGGCCTCGTCGGTGCCCGCTGGCGCGGTGCTTACGTATCAACAAAATTCGCGATGGAGGGGTTGACCGACGTTCTTCGCCTCGAAATGCGCGGCACCGGCATCGACGTGATCCTGATCGAGCCGGGGCCGATCACCTCCAACATCCGTGCCAACGCGATCCCGCATTTCGAACGTTGGATCAACTGGCAAGCTTCACCACGGCGCGACGAATACAACGCCCTGCTGACCCGCCTTTACGAAAGCCGTGGCCCCGACCGATTTGAACTGCCCGCCTCAGCCGTGACCGCCGCGCTGATTCGCGCCTTGAACGCGCCCCGACCCAAAGCCCGCTATTACGTCACCACCCCCACCCATCTGATGGGCGTCGCCCGCCGTATCCTGCCGACCCGCGCGTTGGATTGGCTCATCGCGAAAGGCTGATTCCCCCTCGCTTTTTCTGCACCATGGCCTATGTGCCAACCCAGCCAAAGGAACATCCATGAACGATCCCCTGTTTATCCTCGCCACCATCGTCTGCCTGATCGTGCTGATCATCCTGATGATCGGGATCGGCGTGTTCACCAAAGGCGGCGAGACCAGCCGCAAATACTCCAACAAAATGATGCGCTACCGGATCATCGCCCAGGCCCTCGCCGTGGTGGCCATCGTCCTGTTCGCCTGGGCCAGATCGCGGGGGACGCACTGATGGTTGTTCTGTCCAAAATCTACACCAAGACCGGCGACACCGGCGAAACCTCGCTGGGCAACGGCGACCGCGTGGCGAAATACGACCTGCGCGTCGCCTCCTATGGCACGGTCGATGAGACCAACGCGACCCTCGGTATGGCCCGCCTGCATGGCGGCGCGATGGATGCGGCCCTCGCGCGCATCTCGAACGACCTGTTCGACCTGGGCGCCGACCTATGCACGCCAGACATGGAAAACGATGCCACTGCCCCCTATCCCCGCCTGCGCATGATCGCGCCCCAGGTCGACCGGCTGGAACAGGAGATTGACGTGATGAATGACCGCCTGACGCCCCTGCGCAGCTTTGTCCTGCCCGGCGGCAGTCCGCTTGCCGCCCACCTGCACCTGTGCCGCACCACTTGCCGCCGTGCCGAACGGCTGGTGGTCGAGTTGGCCGCGCACGAACCCGTCAACCCCGAGGCGATCCGCTACCTGAACCGCCTGTCGGACTGGTTCTTTGTCGCAGGCCGAATCGCAAATGAGGATGGCAAGCTGGATGTCCTTTGGGTGCCCGGCCTGACGCGCTGAAGTGACCGCCCCTCATCATTCCCTTGCGGGCATTCTTCGGCAGATCCCGCGAAGAATGACCGCACGGGAATGATGAGCAGCCGATCAACCCTCCACCGCGATCCACACCCCGAACCCACCGGCGTCCGTCATCCCGTCATAGCGGCACATCAGACCGGCAAACCGATTTGTCGCAGGCAACGTGGCGTGACCGCGACACCTTGGGTCGATTTTGGTCTGTCGCTGAACCCTGCAACAGTTTAAGACGCGGCATGGTTTTGCCGTGGCCAACCGGCCCCAACTGGAGTGTCCCGCGATGAAGGTGCTGGTGCCTGTCAAACGTGTGATCGATTACAACGTCAAGGTCCGCGTCAAGGCGGATGGCTCGGGCGTCGATCTGGCGAATGTCAAGATGTCGATGAACCCCTTTGACGAGATTGCCGTGGAAGAGGCAATCCGGCTCAAGGAAAAGGGTGTCGCAACCGAAGTCGTCGTCGTCTCCATCGGCGTGAAACAGAGCCAGGAAACCCTGCGCACCGCCCTTGCGATGGGCGCCGACCGCGCCATCCTGATCGAGGCCGCTGCCGATACATCTGTCGATATCGAACCCCTGTCGGTCGCCAAACTTCTGGCCGCCGTCGTGGCGGCCGAGGCCCCGGGTCTGGTCCTGTGCGGCAAGCAGGCGATCGACAACGACATGAACGCCACCGGTCAGATGCTGGCCGCGCTGCTGGGTTGGTCGCAAGCGACCTTCGTCTCCGAACTGTCGGTCGAGGGTGATCATGCTTTGGTGACGCGCGAAGTCGATGGCGGCTTGCAGCGTATCAGCGTCAAGATGCCGGCCATCGTGACCGTCGATCTGCGCCTGAACGACCCGCGGTATGCGTCCCTACCCAACATCATGAAGGCCAAAGCCAAGCCGATGGCGATGAAAACCCCGGCGGATTACGGCGTCGACGTGGCTCCACGCCTGAACGTTCTGAAAACGGTGGAGCCTGTGGGCCGCAAGGCGGGCGTCAAGGTCGGCTCGGTGGCCGAATTGATTGCGAAATTGCGTGATGAAGCGGGGGTGATCTGACATGGCTGTTCTGTTGGTTGCAGATGTGAATGAAGGCGCTTTGGCGGTCGATGCCGTCGCCAAAACCCTGTCCGCCGTGGCGAGCCTGGGCGAGGTGCATGTCCTGATCGCCGGCACCGGCGGCGACGCCGCAGCCGCCGAAGCCGCGACCCTGCAAGGCGTGTCCAAAGTCCTGTTCGCCGAGGATCACGCCTATTGCCACGGCATGGCCGAGTCGACGGCAGCCTTGGTCGTTGGTCTGGCGGGCAACTACAGCCACATCACCGGTGCCGCGACCGCGTTCAACAAGAACGTCCTGCCCCGCGTAGCGGCCCTGCTGGACGTGATGGTAATGTCGGATGTGACCGCCGTGATCGACGCTGATACCTTTGAACGCCCGATCTATGCCGGAAACGCCGTGCAGACCGTGCAATCCACCGATGTTAAAAAGGTCTTTACCATCCGCACCGCAGGTTTCACCGGCGTGGGCTTTGGCGGCACGGCCTCGGTCGAAAAGATCGGCGGACCGGGTGATGGCGGGCTGTCGGCCTGGGTCGAGGACCGCGTGGCCACCAGCGACCGCCCCGAACTGACCTCCGCCGGCGTCGTTGTGTCGGGCGGCCGTGGTGTCGGGTCGAAAGAAAGCTTCGACCTGATCGAGGGACTGGCCGACAAGCTGAACGCGGCGGTCGGTGCCTCGCGCGCCGCCGTCGACAGTGGCTATGCGCCGAACGACTGGCAGGTCGGGCAGACCGGCAAGGTGGTCGCACCCAACCTGTATGTCGCCGTCGGCATCTCGGGCGCGATCCAGCATCTGGCGGGGATGAAGGACAGCAAGGTCATCGTCGCAATCAACAAGGACGAGGAAGCGCCGATCTTTCAGGTCGCCGATTACGGTCTGGTCGCCGATCTGTTCACCGCCGTTCCGGAATTGATCGAAAAGCTGTAAACGTGGCGGCGTGCAAGCTGCAACCCTACGCAAAAAAGGCAGGCATAACGCCCGCCTTTTTCATTTGAGAACCTCCTCCAGCACAACCACCAGCTTGCGCGCCACCTCGCGGTGGACCGAGGGGCCTGGCAATGCCGCCGCCGCCAACGATTCCAATGCGGCAAAGGCCATCCCGTCCAGCGAGGCACGTCTGGCCTCGCGCGTCGTCACCGCCTCGACATAGGCGCGGGCGGCAGGGCGCAGGGCGGCGACCATCCCGGCATCGACCAGCACCGGGTCCTGCACCAGGGCCCGCGCCCGGTCCGGCGCGTCATCCGCCATCCACAACAGCACCGTCCGGTCGGTGATCTGCCCCAGCAACACACGCATCCGGTCGGCCCAGGCCATGCGCAGTTCGGTCGCCACCACCTCGAACCGCTCTTTCGACGTCGCCTCCAGCGTGGTCAGCATATGCTTGGTAAAGTTGAACTCGGTGAAATCGACATCGCGGTACAGCGCCTTCAATGCAGGCATGGCCGCGATGAAACGGTCATTTCGGCGCGGATGGACAGCATAAAAGCGGTTGGTCAGATTGACCGCGCCCATCACCTGCACCACAACTGCCTGCGCCCCGCGCGCAATCTCCAACACCCCGGGCTCATTCAGATACACATCCGGCCCCGCATTGACGCAGGCCAGATTGACGGCGGCAAAACCGATCTCATCCTCGACCAGATCGGGAAACGGGTCCGGCACATATTTGCCATAAGTCTCGGTCCCGCCCAGAAACGCGATATAAGGTCGCTCCAACGACCGGCGCGGCCCGCGAAACAAAAGCCGCGAGCCCCCATAATTGCACGGAAAATAGTCCAAGGCCCCTTCGCCCGGAAAAGCATACGCCATCCCATCACCCAAGTTCGATCCACACTACCCAAGATCAAGGCTGCCTGACGGACCTTTCCAAATAGCTAACACGCAAATTCGCTGTAAATGCTGGCGATTGTCCTTACGCTCCGCGCCGGATCACTCGCAGGCGGTCGGTCAGGGCAACCTGACCGTCCCGCTCCACCGCGCATAATATACCGCGCAACCGCAGCGCAGGATGACCCGGCGCGGTGATAAAGCGGTGGGCATCGGCCCCGTAGCGCGTCTTCCACTTGACGCAACCATCGTTGAACTCCGCCGACACCCGCAGCACCGCACTGCCCGCTTCAATCAGACTGCCTTCGGGCAGGTTGGCCAGGCTGCAATCCAGATCGGCCACGATCGGGTCACCGGGATGCGGTGTGCCGTCACGGTCGCGCCAGACCAGATCCATCACCCGCACCGGCAGGATCGAGACCTGAATGCTGGGGTCGGGCGATCCATCCGCCAGCGTCAACCACGGTGCGGTCAACCACCGCTCGCCCGGTATCCCCTCGGCCCGCGTCAGGGTCAGCCGGTCGGGAAAGGCGCGTTCGTGGCGCTGCGGCCGCAGGCACAGACCGGCAATCGGTGCATCGGTTCGGGGGGCGTTCAGGATATGCGGCAGCGCGGCCATCAATGCGGCCGTGGTCACATGGGTCAAAGCGCAGCCACCAGGGCCGCAGTCGGCCAGCCATCGGCAGGCAAACCCAGCCGCTTTTGCTCGGCCTGCACGGCGCGGCGCGTGTTCGCCCCGATGATCCCGTCGATCTTGCCCATGTCATAGCCCATCGCGGCCAGCTTTTTCTGCAGCGCCACCATCTGATCCGTGCTCAATGCCGGGTCCGGCTTGCCCGCCCGATAGGCCGCCGCCCCCTGTATCCGGCTGCCGAAATAGGCGGCGGTGGTGACGTAAACGAAACTTTTGTTCCATTCAAACAACACCTTGTAGTTCGGATAGGTGATGAAGGCCGGCCCATTGCGGCCCTGAGGCAATAGAATCGAGGCGGGCAGATTGGCCAACCGCCCCTCCCGCGCCTGCACCCCCATCGCCGCCCACTGTGACGCGGGCAGTTCGGTATCCAGACCGGTTTTGGACCAATCCAGGCCCTCTGGCACCACCACCTCTTGCAACCAAGGCTCGCCCGCGCGCCAGCCATGGTATTGCAACATGCGCGATGCGGACATGATCGCATCGGCCACACTGGTTTTCAGCTTGATATAACCATCGCCGTCGCCATCGACCCCCCGCTCCAGAATGTCGCGCGGCAGCATCTGCACCATGCCGATCTCACCAGCCCAGGCGCCCTGCGTGCGGTCGGGGTCGATATCCCCCATCCCGGTCAGCGCAATGGCCGCAATGACCTGCGGCTGAAACATCTCGGGGCGGCGACAATCATGGGCCAGCGTCACCAAGGCGTTGCGGGTGTTGAAATCGCCTTGCACCTTGCCGAAATCGGTCTCGAACGCCCAGAAAGACAGAATGATCCCGCGTGACACGCCATATCGCTGCTCTGCCGCCGAAAACACCGCATTGTACTTCCTGGACGCCGCCGCCGCGCCAGAAATCCGCCCTTTGCTGATCAGACTTTGCGAGAAATCGAGGAAGGTCTTGCGAAACACCCCCTGGCTGCGATCCGCCCTGATCACCGCCCCATCCCGCTCGGCCCCATCCAGAAACGCCGAAATCGCAGGCCCGGGCAACCCCGCCGCCCTGGCCTCTGCCGCCATGGCCGCCTTGAAGTCGTTGAAATCACCGCCACACGGTGCCGCGAGGACAGGGTTTGCAGCCAGACAGGCCAGAATGGATATCACGGAAAGACGCATGAACATTCTCCGGTTTAAGATGGCCCTGTTAAGCATATCCCGATCAAAATGTCTAAACCTGCCGTTCATTCCGATACAAATACTCATCTTCCCTGCCCCACCCACCGCCCGTTGCTATCCGGCCACAGTCTCTTCGCAATAAAGTCACCGATTTATGTCATCTTGATAGAATCGGCTGACAATGCCGATGATGTTCGTGGGGGAGACGACGATGCACAGCTACTTGTCCAAAGAACTTCGCGAGGGTCTTGAAACCGCGCGCAAATCCGAACAGCGGCGCAAGTCGCGCCTGCGCGTGCAGGTGGGCGAGGCGGTGTTCCCGATCATGCGCATGTGGTCCGGCGGTTTCGCCCTTGACGCAACGCTAACCCCACATCTGCGCGGTCTGGTCGATGTCTATGACGGCGCCAACCACATTTTCCAATGCCTGATCGTCGCATCGATCGCCGAAGGTGACGAGGTCATCTGCGACTACAAACGCTCGACCCCCGTGGCCGAGCGTTCTGCACTGGACTATGTGCGCGACGAGCACGCCCCGGCGGGCTATCTGCCGCGCCAGTAAACCGTTTGCGCCAGCACTTCATCCACCCTTCATCAAGCCTTACGGCTTTCTTCGTGTCGCAGCCCAACGAAGAAAGCCGTAAGGCTTGATGAGAGGCGAGTGTCCCGCCTCATTGCAGATCGGCAAACGCCGCTTGCAACCGCGCCACAGCGTCCTCGACCTGCGCCCTCGGACAGGCAATGTTGAACCGCAAGAAACTTTCGCCCCCCTTGCCAAACGGCGCCCCATGGTTGACGGCAATCTTGGCGACTTTTTCCACCCGCGCCGTGAACTCGGCCACCGTCATGCCCGTACCGGAAAAATCCACCCATGCCAGATAGGTCGCTTCCAGCGGCAGCGACCTGACCCCCGGAATCGCCGCAATCCCCGCATCGAACACCTTCCGGTTGCCGTCCAGATAGACAGTCAGCCGGTCCACCCACTCCGCCCCCTCAGCCGAATAAGCCGCCGTCGCCATGAACATGCCGAACGAATTGGGCGAGATGCCCATCTTCATCATCGTGCCCGCGAACTTTTCCTGCAACACGGGGTCCGCGATGATCACATTGCCGATATGCGCCCCCGCGATGTTGAACGTCTTGGTGCTGGCCGTCATCATCACCAATCGGTCCGCCACGCCGTCCACCAACGCCATCGCCGTGTGTTTGCGGTCCGGCATCACCAGATCGGCATGGATCTCGTCCGACACCAGCACCAGGTCATGCCGCCGACAAAACGCCGCCACGCCCTCCAGTTCCGCCAAAGACCACACCCGCCCGCCCGGATTGTGCGGCGAGCACAGGATCATCATCGTCTCATTCCCGGTCATCAACGCATCCCAGGCGTCGAAGTCCATCTCCTGCCGGTCACCGGACAGCGCCAACGGACACTCGACTATCTGCCGCCCCGCCGCTTTGATCACCCTTGCAAAGGCGTGGTACACTGGCGTTGTCAGCACGACCCCTTCGCCCGGCTTGGTAAAGGCATCGACACATAACGCCGTCCCGTTCACCAGGCCATGCGTGGTGAAAATATCCCCCCGCGCCACCTCCCAGCCATGCCGGGTCCGCATCCACCAGCGGATCGCATCCAGATATTCCGCATCATCGCCGTAATAGCCATAGACGCCATGCGCCAATACCTCGGTCAACGCCCTTTGCACACAGGCTGGCGGGCGAAACTCCATATCCGCCACCCACATCGCGATGCCCTCCGATGCCGGCACGCCGAACATCGGCTCCATCATGTCCCATTTCACCGAATGGGTGCCAAAGCGGTTGATCTGCGTGTCAAATTCCATGGTCCTGCTGTCCTTGTAACGTTCGCGATGCCGAACTCTGTTGCACCCTTCACAAAGCCGGCGCAATCTTCAACCCCCACCCCGCGCCCCTCTTGCACGATTTCCGCCCGCACCGTAAATCCCACCCCATGATCCGTCCCATCCTCATCCATCCCGACCCGAGGCTGAAAAAGCTGTGTGATCCCGTCAAGGGCATCACCGATGACCTGCGCAACCTCGCCGCCGACATGCTGGCAACCATGTACGATGCGCCCGGCATCGGCCTTGCCGCCCCGCAGGTCGGCGTGACCAAGCGCCTGATCGTGATGGATTGCATGAAGGCTCCGGCGACCCCCCGCCCCCTGATCCTGTTCAACCCGGCAGTCCTGTGGACCTCCAGCGAGCTTGCCACTTACGAAGAGGGCTGCCTGTCGATCCCCGACCAATATGCCGATGTCGAACGCCCCGACCGCGCCACCGTCCGTTGGCTGGATGAAACCGGTGCTTCCCAGGAAGAAACCTTCGAAGGTCTCTGGGCCACCTGCGTCCAGCACGAAATCGACCATTTGAACGGCAAGCTGTTCATCGACTATCTCGGCCTGATGAAACGCCAGCTGATCACCCGCAAGATGGAAAAGCTGAAACGCGAGCGCGCGCGCGAGGGGTTGCGATGACCGTCCTGCCCATCCTGCACTGGCCCGATCCCCGCCTCTCCACCATGGCCACCCCGGCCCCGGTGGACGACGCCACCCTTTCCCTCGCCCAGGACATGCTGGATACGATGTATGCCGCCCAAGGTCGTGGCCTCGCCGCCCCCCAGATCGGCGCCCTGCTCCGCATCTTCGTCATGGACGTCACCTGGAAAACCGGCACCCAAAGCCCCGAGATTTTCCTGAACCCCGAAATCCTCTGGCGCTCCGACATTACCGCCCCCGGCCCCGAGGGCTGCCTGTCCATCCCCAACATGGTCGCCGAAGTCACCCGCGCCACCGAAATCATCCTGCGCTGGACCACGCCAGACGGCACCATCGCCAACCAGAAACTCACCGGCTTCCGCGCCATCTGCGCCCAGCACGAAATTGACCACCTCGACGGCATCCTGACCCTCGACCGCCTGTCGCCTCAGGCCCGCGCCCAGGCCGAATCCGACGCCACAACATGAGATCGATCCTCCCCTACCCCCACCCCATCCTGAAAACCCCCGCCGCCCCCGTCACGACCATCACCGATGACATCCGCGCCATCTGGGCCGACATGGTGCAGGTGATGGACGCGATGCCCGGCTACGGCCTCGCCGCCGTGCAGATCGGCGTGCCCCTCCGCCTTGCCGTCGTCGATTGCTCCGACCAACGCGGTCAGGCCATCTTGATGGCCAACCCCGAAATCCTGCACGCATCGGTCCAACTGCGCGACCATGACGAGGCGAGCCCCAACCTCCCCGGCGTCTCGGCCAGGATCTCCCGCCCCCGCGCCGTCACCGTGCGCTACCTGAATGCCGCAGGCGAACCCGAGGACCGCGACCTCGTCGACCTCTGGGCCATCTCGGTGCAGCACCAGATCGATCATTTGAACGGCCGCATGTATTTCGACCACCTCTCCCCCCTCAAACGCAAGATGCTGATCGCCAAATCCGCCAAATTCCGCAGGCACCCATGAGGCTGATCTTCATGGGCACCCCCGATTTCTCGGTCCCGATCCTGCGCGCGCTGGCGGCCCGGCACGATGTTGCTGCGGTCTACACCCAACCCCCCCGGCCCGCCGGACGCGGCAAAACCGACCGCAAAAGTGCCGTTCAGACAGAGGCCGAAAATCTGGATATTCCAGTGCGTTACCCAGTTTCGCTGCGCAGCGGGCAGCAGGATTTCATTACCCTGAAAAGCGACCTCGCCGTTGTCGTCGCCTATGGCCTGATCCTGCCCCAAACCCTGCTCGACGCCCCGACCCATGGTTGCCTGAACATCCATGCGTCACTCCTCCCCCGCTGGCGCGGCGCCGCCCCCATCCACCGCGCCATCATGGCCGGGGATACGGAAACCGGCATCTGCATGATGCAGATGGAGGCTGGCCTTGACACCGGCCCCGTCCTCCTCCGCCAAAGCACCCGGATCGGCCCCGACGAGACCACCGCCGACCTTCACGACCGCCTCTCCCAAATCGGCGCCAACTTGATCCTTCAGGCCATCGCCACCCTCCAAACCCTCACCCCGGAACCTCAACCCAGCACCGGCATCACCTACGCCCAAAAAATCGACAAGTCCGAATCCCGCATCGACTGGACCCGCCCCGCCACCGAAGTCGACGCGCAAATTCGCGGCCTCTCCCCCTTCCCCGGCGCGTGGTGCGACATCCAGGGCGAGCGCATAAAACTCATCCGCTCCCGCTTGGCTCCAGACCCCACCACTCCGAACCCAGCCGCCCCCGGCCAGGTCTTGCATGGATTCACCATAGCCTGCGGTTCAGGTGCGGTTGAGATCACCGAAGCCCAACGCGAGGGCAAACGCTCCACCTCCACCACCGACCTCCTGCGCGGCTTCACCCTGCCCGCATTTCTGACTTAACTCTTTCATTTTGAGAAAAATATCCCACAGGGGAGGCGGCTTTGCCCTTGGGCAAAACCGCCAGGGGGTGTGAAACCCCCGCTGTCTTCTCCTGACAGGTTTTGTCGGCACCCCGTGCTGGACCAAGCCAAAAGGAGCGTTGCCATGTCAGATACCGCCACCTACTGGTTCGTCACCACCTTCGCCGACCACGCCGCGCGCGGCAAGGCCGAACAGATCGTTCAGGCCAACCACGGCAAAGACATTCCCCTGCGCAGGATGGCACCCGGCGCCGGCATTGTGATCCATTCCCCCCGCACAACCATCCGCGACAGCCCACCCCTGCAAGCCTTCCCTCTGATCGGCCGCGCAACCAACGCCGCGCCATTCCAGCACCTTGCCGCAGGCCACCTGATGTGGCGTCGCCCGGTCCAGTGGCAAGACACCCAGTGGGCCCCGATCCGCCCGTTGCTCGACCAGTTGCAGATCACGCGCGGCCTCAAATCCTGGGGCATGGCCTTTCGCTATGGCCTGACCAAGCTTACCCGTGCCGACTTCGCCCTGATCGCCCAGGCCATGCTGGCCCCACCAAAGTCATGAACAATCCACTAATCTTGCAGAATCATTGTACTACAACACCTTGGACCCCCGCCCTCATCGCCCTATTTCCGCCGTTTATGCTCCTCCAGCCTCGGCATGATTTCCACGAAATTGCAGGGCCGGTGCCGGTAATCCAGCTGCCATTTCAAGATCTCATCCCAGGCATCCCGGCACCCCCCCGGACTGCCCGGCAAAGCAAACAGATAGGTCCCCCCCGCCACCCCGCCACAAGCCCGGCTCTGCACCGCCGAGGTGCCGATCTTGCCCATCGAAACCATCGTAAACACCGTCCCGAACGCCTCGATCTCCTTCTCATAAACATCGCGGTGCGCCTCGACCGTCACATCCCGTCCGGTCAACCCGGTCCCCCCGGTGGTCAGAATCACATCAACCCCCGGATCCGCAATCCAGACCCGCAACTGCGCCGCAATCACCTCCCGGTCATCCCGGACAATCCCCCGCGCCGCCAATACATGCCCCGCCTCGGTCAACCGACCGACCAAGGTATCGCCCGACCGATCATCCGCCACCCCCCGCGTATCCGAAACCGTCAGCACCGCAATCCTGACCGCCACAAATTCCCGCGCCTCATCAATCCGGCTCATCCCTACTCCCCCCAATCCTTCACTTCAACAGTCAGCTCCGCCCCGCCAATGTGTGGTGCCATCCGGCAAGCTCAGAACCTCACCCGACTCACCTCTGAAGCTTACGCCGGGCGCAACAAAGGGGGGGCGCTCCTTGAATAACCGCGCAAAGTCGATCAATCCGCCGTCTTGCCCGTAGGCAGGCAAGGCCCATACGATGGCAAAGGCATAAATCCACCTCCTCACTCCAGCCTGCCCTTCAATGCCAGCAAATCCGCCCAAGCCTCGCGCTTGGCCGCCGGGTTCTTCAGCAGATAGGTCGGGTGGGTCATCGGCAGCACCCGCTTGCCCATGGCCTGCACCCAGTTGCCGCGCAGCCGCAAAATACCCGTGGTTCCCAGCAGAGTCAGACAAGAGAGGTTGCCCATGCAAACGACGATTTCAGGGTTCACCAAGGCGATATGCCGCTCGACAAAGGGGCGCATCATGGCGATTTCATCCGCACTGAGGTCGCGGTCCTGAGGCGGGCGCCATGGCATCACATTGGTGATGTACAGGGCCTGCGCGGGGTCCGGGCTGACCCGCGACAGGCCGATGGCCGCAAACATCAGGTCCAGCAACTGCCCGGCGCGTCCAACAAAGGGCCGGCCCTCCAGATCCTCCTCGCGCCCTGGCGGTTCGCCCAGGATCAGAACGCGGGCGGCGGGGTTGCCATCGGCAAAGACCGTGTTCTTGGCACCGCGCTTTACCTCGCAACCCTCGAACGCCACCAACGCCGCGTGCAGATCACCCAACGTCTGCGCCCCGGCTGCCGCAGCCCGCGCCACCTCGACCGCATCCACCGCCAAGGCGACCGGGGCCACAGCCGCCACCCTGGCAACCGCAGCCGCAGGTTTCAACGTATCGGGCAGCGCATAGCGGTCCACCGGGTCTTCCCCGGTGATCTCGGTGACACCCAGATCCATCTGCCATTCCAACGCCGCCAAAGCCGCGTGCCAACCCTCAGGGGTCAGGATGTTCGGATCGATTCCCATAGTCAAACCCTATGCCTGCCGCCTGCGCTGAACAACCCGACTTGTCCCCGGCCGCTGGGCTTTCTATAAGTGCTGGACCCAGCGACAGGATCGAGCATGACTTTCCGCGCCCGCCATCTGCTTGGCATCCAAGCTCTTTCGCCCCCGGAAATCGTCACCATTCTGGATCTGGCCGACCGCTATGTCGATCTGAACCGCCGCACCGTGAAATCGGCCGATGTGCTGGCGGGCATGACCCAGATCAACATGTTCTTCGAAAACTCCACCCGCACCCAGGCCAGTTTTGAATTGGCAGGCAAGCGGTTGGGGGCGGATGTGATGAACATGTCGGTCGCCCAGTCGTCGGTCAAAAAGGGCGAGACTCTGATGGACACCGCGATGACGCTGAACGCGATGCGCCCTGACCTGCTGGTTGTGCGCCATCCGTCCAGCGGCGCGGTCAACCTGCTGGCGTCCAAGGTCAACTGCGCCGTCCTGAACGCGGGCGACGGCCGCCACGAACATCCGACCCAAGCTCTGCTGGATGCCCTGACGATCCGCCGCGCCAAGGGTCAGGTCCACCGTCTGACCGTGGCGATCTGCGGCGACATCGCCCATTCCCGCGTCGCCCGCAGCAACCTGATCCTGCTGGGCAAGATGGAGAACAACCTGCGCCTGATCGGCCCGCCGACCTTGATGCCCCCCGGCGTGCAGGACTGGGGCTGCGAGATTTACGACGACATGCGCAAGGGGCTTGCCGGCGCTGATGTGGTCATGATGCTGCGGTTGCAGAAAGAGCGGATGGACGGCGGCTTCATCCCGTCGGAACGCGAATATTATCACCGCTACGGCCTGGATGCCGAGAAGTTGAGCCACGCCAAACCCGACGCCATCGTGATGCATCCCGGCCCGATGAACCGCGGAGTAGAGATTGACGGCGAATTGGCCGACGACCTCAACCGTTCCGTCATTCAAGACCAGGTCGAGATGGGCGTGGCCGTCCGCATGGCCTGCATGGACCTGCTGGCGCGGAACCTGCGCGCCGAACGTGGACGGGCATCGGTGGGGGTGATGGTGTGACGGAGACTTCCGACGTTTACACAGCGTTCAGGGATGGGTTTGCAGTGTCTCGCAAGGGTTCGACATTTCATACTTCGGATCTGCCCACGATCAAGAACGGCAATGCAGGATATCGCCGGTTCCAAACGCGCTACGCTTGCGGTTTCAGCTTGGTTGCAACGGCGAGCCTGACGCACGACAGATTGGGAGCCGAGTTTTTTAGTGGAAGCAGGCTCGGACGATCGTTCGTTGAAAAGCACAAGTATAAAGACACCGGAAAAAACCCGTCGACAGTGTCGGTCCCGCGCTGGCATCTTGGGGGCGCGGATGCAACGATCGAATTTCTTTGGCATCAAGCCAACCTAAGAACTCGGCTGTTTTGGCCAAGTCACTTTCTTTGGTTGCGGATAGCTCTCGACAACTTGGGTCAAACCTTGGCTGATGCCGTACAAGACCATTCAGGTTTGCAGACATGACCACACCACCCAAGCCACCCAAACCCCCCAAATCCGACGCCCGCATCGGCGGAATGGTGGCTACGGTCGCCCTGATCGTGATATTTGCCTTCACCATCTGGTTTATCTGGTTTGCCGCGTGACCCTGCACCTGACCAACGCGCGGCTGATCAACCCCGAAACCGGGACGGACGCCCTTGGCGCACTGACCGTCCAAGAGGGGCTGATCACCGCCCTGAACGGACCTGCCCCCCGCTCTGGCAGCCAAATCGACTGCGGCGGCATGTGTCTGGCACCCGGCATTGTCGATTGGGGCGTCAAGGTGGGGGAACCGGGCGAGCGACACAAGGAGTCGTTCCGCTCGGCCGGACTTGCGGCAGCCGCGGGGGGCGTCACGACGATCATCGCGCGGCCTGACACCAATCCAGCGATCGATACGCCCGAGACGCTGGAGTTTGTCACCCGGCGGGCGGCGGAGTCGGTGGTTCGCATCCGGCATATGGCAGCTCTGACCAAGGGGCGCTTGGGCCACGAGATGACCGAGATCAGCTTTCTGCGCGATGCGGGAGCCGTGGCCTTCACCGATGTTTTTCACGTCTCGACCAACACCAAGGCCATCGCCCGTGCGCTGACTTATGCGCGCAGTCTGGGGGCACTGGTGGTGGGGCACCCACAAGAACCGGGGTTGTCGGTGGGCGCTGCGGCCACGGCGGGCAAGTTCGCGTCGCTGTACGGCCTGCCCCATGTCTCACCCATGGCCGAGCGGATCGGGCTGGACCGCGACCTTGGCCTGGTCGAGATGACTGGCGCGCGATATCATGCCGACCAGATCACGACCGCCCGCAGCCTGCCCGCCCTGCAACGTGCCAAGGCAAACGGGCTGGATGTGACCGCCGGCACCTCGATCCACCACCTGACGCTGAACGAGCTGGATGTCGGCGACTACCGCACCTTTTTCAAACTGACGCCGCCGCTGCGGTCCGAGGATGACCGGCTGGAGATGGTGCAGGCCGTGGCAGACGGGCTGATCGACGTCATCGCCAGCTTCCACACCCCCGCCGACGAAGAATCCAAACGCCTGCCGTTTGAGGAGGCGGCAAGCGGCGCCGTCGGCCTGCAAACTCTGCTGCCCGCCGCGATGCGCTTGTATCATGCAAATGCCGTAACCCTGCCGCAACTGTTCCGCGCCCTCAGCCTGAATCCGGCCAACCGCCTCGGCCTGCCGCAGGGGCGGCTGACCGAAGGTTCGCCCGCCGATCTGGTCCTGTTCGACCCCGATGCGCCATTTTTGCTGGACCGCTTCACCCTCAAATCGAAATCCAAGAACACGCCGTTTGACGGGCAGCGGATGGAGGGTAAAGTGCTTGCGACCTGGGTCGGTGGCGCGCAGGTGTTTCAAGGATAGGATATGCCGGATATAACCTCTGCGCCGCTGCTGTTGGGTCTGGTGGGGCTGCTGTCCTACCTGCTGGGCTCGATCCCGTTTGGTCTGGTGATCACCCGTGTGATGGGTCTGGGCGATCTGCGGCAGATCGGGTCGGGCAATATTGGTGCGACCAATGTTTTAAGGACAGGCAACAAGGGCGCTGCGGCGGCCACCCTCTTCCTGGATGCGGCCAAAGGCGCAGTCGCCGTGCTGCTGGCCCGCTGGCTGGTGGGGCAGGATGCGGCGCAGCTGGCCGCCCTGTGCAGCTTTCTGGGGCACCTGTATCCGGTGTGGCTGCGGTTCAAGGGCGGCAAGGGCGTGGCGACCTTTATCGGCACCCTGCTGGCGCTGGCCTGGCCCGTCGGGCTTGCCACCTGTGCGACTTGGGTCGTGGCGGCCCTGATCACCCGCATCTCATCACTGGGCGCGCTGACCGCCGCCGCACTGAGCACGCTGTGGCTGCTGGTGTTCAAGGAAGGTCAGATGATCGTGCTGGTCGGCATCCTGACCCTGTTGGTCTACCTGCGCCACTGGGCCAATCTGGCGCGGATCAAGAACGGCACCGAGCCCCGGATCGGGCAGAAAAAGGCCTGATGTCAGCGGCATGTTGATTCTGACCTTTGTGCCGAACCTTGTGCCGGCATGCCCATTCGGATGGCCGGGCAGCGGGTTGACTTGACCGTTTCAGAGCTTGCCGTGACGCTGGGACTGGCGCAGTCCAACGTATCCACCGGGTTCAAGGAGCCAGCGCCAGCCCCCTGCGGCTCTGGTTCGCGTGCTTCGTCTTCCGCGCCAAACGAAAAGACGAGGGTCGGGTCCGATGCAGCCGGGGTCACATTCGCGACCAAGACAGTGCGGGGCGAAGGTTGCCCACCGATCGTTGGTCAAAAAGGTGCGGATCATTGTTGCCTCCCTTATTGGCAACAGTGAATCAGTCAGCAAGTGCTTTGGGAATCCTCAAACGTCAACACGCCCTAGTCGCTCTGATGTTCTTTGGGCTGTTTGGCCTAGAATTTGCGCCGGAATGGTTTGTGGCCTCTGCCATGCTGTAGCGCCGTTATTACCGACCCGTTCCGGGCCCATGGTCTGAAGGAAACACATGATGATGTATCAGCATTTCGCCATTACGCTGGGGGTTCTGGCAGGTCCTGCCATGAAGCCCCCACGCCAAGGCGGCAGGCATGACCATAACCACAGGATTTGCGGCCATCGGCTGAGGCGTGGTGCTGCTTGTGGCCAGCCTGTTAAGCCTT
>JBBQGU010000021.1:0-21305 GCA_038323315.1 Rhodobacterales bacterium
GACATGAGCCGCCGAGGTGTTTCAAGCGCAACAAATACAGATTGATTGTCAGAGGGAGGGAACCAAATCCGAACATGACAGTTATCTAGTGGGAAAATCTTGCCGACAGCCCGTGAACTCCAATCGACTGCCCGCGGCAACGAAAGTCCAAAAATACAAAATGCGCGCCGTGGCGCGCCTTTGTCGAAATCTCGATGGGATCAGCGGCGCGGTTTGCCCGCGACAACCTTGATCGGTATCAGTTTGGGACGTGGCAAGAATGCACCAGCAATCACCTCCACCAAAGCCAGAACGGCATCACGAACGCGGTCAATCAGTTTTGTCATGAACCCCCCAAGGTGTGCTTTGATCGTCAAGTCTGCTGTTGTCATAACATAAGGTTAGCACCCCAAACGGCAAGAGGAAGTACCAATTTTGTGACAGGCCATATTCTGCCATCAAAATCCGTCGGGCTTGGCCTCATGTGCCATGTGATCCAGCACAGCATTCACGAACTTGGCCTCTTTGCCCTCGGGGAAGAAGGCTTTGGCGACATCCACATATTCGGTGATGGCCACACGCGGCGGGGTCGGTATCTCGATCAGCTCGGCCCCGGCGGCGCGGAACAAGGCGCGAAGCACCGGGTCGATCCGTTCGATCGGCCATTTGGCGACCAAGGCCCGGTCGGTCATCTGATCGATTCGCGCCTGCAGGTCGACGGCATGATTCACGATGGCGCGAAAATGCTTCACATCGCCCTCGGCCATTTCGTCATCATCATAGACCGCCCCAAACCGGTGAGTCTCAAACTCGGCCGTCACGGATTCCACCGTCTGGCCCGAGCTTTCCATTTGAAACAGCGCCTGCACGGCGTAAAGCCGGGCGGCCGACTTCATCTGCTTCTTGTCAGCATTGTTCATGCGCGAAACCCGATCCCCTTCGTTTTCGCTGCCCATTTGCGCGATATGGCGACCAGATGCAACGCCGCAAAGGCGGCCTGCCCCGGTTCCAGACCTATCCCGTTGCCGATGCACAGGCCCTGCAACCCCAAAAGGCTGATCGAGCGCCACGCCTCGGCCGACACATCGCTGTCTTCGGCCAGGGCGACATAGCCGTCATACTCGGCCATCCGCTCTGCCATGGCGATGACCACCGGCACCTCCAGCGGGCCGGGCACTGTGATCACGTCGACCTCGCATCCCACGGCGCGCGAACGGGCAATGGCCACGCGCGCCGCCGCCTTTTCCCCCACCGCCGACACGATCAACAATTTCACCGGCTTGTCAAAGACCGGTAATCCGAGTGCAGCTTCGCCCATCATCACCTCCGCATGGCCCACGAGTCCTGAACCCGCGCCCCGCCAATGACCACCCTTTGGGTTAAGATCGGCCTAAATCCGCCGGTCAAACGCCAAAATACCTGTCGGCACTCAAATATCCGGCCAAGTGCCCCGCAGCGCACCACTCCGCTTCCAACGGCTGATCGCCGACCAGCATTACCCGGTCCCCCGGCACCCGGCCCAAAATCTCGCGCAAGCGTTGTCGCGCCTCGACAAAAGTCGCCCATAGCGGCGGCGCGGCCTCACTGCGGTCCAGTTCGGGGTTCCAATCCGTCAGCAGCACAGGCTCCATCCGACCGACCGGCAGGCCGACACGTTCGGCCCGCACGCCTGCCAACTTGGCCACCACGGCGTCCGGCATCCGCATTTTCTGTGGTGTCACCCGCAACGCGTTAGACGAAAACAGGAACGCTACCACATCATGCCCGGTCTGCGCCCGGACCGAGGCGTAGGTCCGGTAATCCAGCCCCAGATCCGCCGCCCGCAGCACTCGCGTCCGCACCACCTCGATCGGCAGAACCGGCAACAACGCCTGACGCGCCTGCGTCCAGCAGACCTTGCGCCACGCCGCTCCGGCTTCCATCGACGGCCCGCGATTATGCCCGATCATGCAACCCTCCAATATCCCGCGATCATCACAAATCCGCCGCCCCTTGCAACCCCCTTCCACCTGACCGCTGCAGTTTTGCCGCAAATTCGCCCTTGTCCCCGTCCTATCCTTACCAGTCAGGAAGGTTCCCTCTTTACCTTGGACCCGAGTTAACCGACCAAGGCAGCGTGTGCGAGGCAGAGATGAACGGTACAGGTCAAGGTCATCGCTTTCTGTTTCTGCAGGGTCCGCATGGCCCTTTCTTCCACCGCCTCGGCCGGATGCTGGCGGCCGCCGGGGCCACCACCTGGCGCGTCGGCTTCAATCGCGGCGACCGCGCCTTCTGGCCAGATTCCGCCAACTATATCCCCTACAAAGGCCCGCCCGAGGCCTGGGATCAGGCATTGCGCCAGATCATCGCCGAAAAATCCATTACCGACATCGTGCTTTATGGCGACACACGGCCGATCCACACCCTTGCGGTGCGCATCGCCCGCTCGCTCGGCCTGACCGTGCATGTGTTCGAGGAAGGTTACCTGCGCCCCCATTGGGTTACTTACGAACGCGGCGGGTCCAACGGCCATTCCCGTCTGATGGACCTGTCGATCCGCCAGATGCAGCAGGCCCTCGCCCAATCCGACATGGAACTGCCTGACGCCCCCGCCCATTGGGGCGACATGCGCCAGCATATGTTCTGGGGCGCGCTGTATCACTGGTTCGTGCTGACCGGCTTTTGGGACTATCGCAACTTTCGCCCGCACCGCGCCCTGACCGTCAGGCAAGAGTTCGTCCTGTACTGCAAACGCCTCATCTTGCTGCCGATCCACCGCCTGCGTCGCATGGCCGCCACGTGGCGCATCCAGCACGGCGGCGCCCCCTATCACCTGGTCCTGTTGCAACTGGAACACGATGCCAGTTTCCAGATGCACTCCCCCTTCACCACCATGGCCGAGTTTCTGACCCTCGTCGTCGAAGGCTTTGCCAAAGGCGCGCCCCGCCACCACCATCTGGTGTTCAAGGCCCACCCGCTGGAGGATGGCCGCACCCCCGTCGCCCGCGAGATCCGGCGCCTGACCGTGTTGCATGGGCTGACCGACCGGGTGCATTTCGTCCAGGGCGGCAAACTGGCGCGCCTGTTGAACCATGCCCGCAGCGCCGTGACGGTCAACTCGACCGCCGGTCAACAGGTGCTGTGGCGCGGTCTGCCGCTGAAGGTGTTCGGGGCGGCGGTCTATGCCAAGCCCGAATTTGTCTCGGCGCAATCCCTGCCCGAATTCTTCGCCCATCCGACCCGCCCCGACAGCCGCGCCTACCGAGATTACCGGCATTACCTTCTGGAAACCTCGCAGGTTCCCGGCGGGTTTTATTCCACCATCGGCCGCCGTGAATTGCTGCGCCAGGTCGTGGATATGATGCTGCAACCCGAAGATCCTTATGACGCGCTGACCTCGGGCAACGCGGCACCAAGGCAACAGTTGCGTCTGGTAAACTGACGCCCGCAATCGGTACTTTCATTTTGTCCCGCCTTTGCGTAGGGTTGCCCGCAAAACTTGAGGTAAACTCCAGTTAAAGGAGCCCGAGCAGTGACCAGGAATTATTCAAGGGGGGCGATGGCCCTGTCCCTTGCCGCCGTTTTGATGGGGACCGTGTCATGCGGCCTGCCCCGGTCGGGCCCCACCAAAGCCGAACTTTACAAGGGTTCGGTGCTGGAAGGCGGCGATGCTTTCATCGTATCGGTCAATGCGCGGGTCACCCGCTATACCTCGGTGGTGCCATCGCTGGGCTTTTCGTCCAGCTTCGCCAATGCCGGAGTGATAGGCTCCGATGTGATCTCGGCGGGTGACGTGCTGGCGCTGACGGTCTTTGAAAACGTCAAGGACGACCCGTTACTGGGCAACAGCGGCCAACGCGTCTCGACCCTCAATCAGGTGCAGGTCGACGGCCAGGGCTTCATCTTTGTCCCCTATGCCGGCCGGATCAAGGCCGCTGGCCAGACGCCAGAAGGCGTGCGCGACGCCATCACCCGCAAACTTGACCCGCAAACCCCCGACCCCCAAGTGTCGGTGGTGCGCGCCGCTGGCCTCGGCTCGACCGTCACGGTGGCGGGGGCCGCCACCGGTCAAGGCAACTATCCGATCGAGGCGGCAACCCGCACCCTGACCGCCATGATTGCCAGAGCGGGCGGCGTCTCGATCCCGTCGTCGGTCGCCGTTGTGCGGGTAACGCGCGGATCACGCTCGGAAAAAGTCTGGTTGCAGGACCTTTATTCCAACCCCTCGCTCGACATCGCCCTGCGTCCCGGCGACCAGATCGTGATCGAGGAGGACAGCCGCGCCTTTGTCGCCCTCGGTGCCACCGGCGCGCAAAACCGCGTGCCCTTCACCACCCAGACCCTGTCTGCCTTGGAAGCGATTGCCACGGTCGGCGGCCTGAACTCCAATATCGCGGACCCGACCGGCGTCTTCATCTTGCGCAACGAACCCGCCGACATCGCCAACGGCGTCTTGGGCCGCAGCGATCTGCAAGGCGCGCAGCGCATGGTCTATGTCCTTGACCTGACCCAACCCACCGGCATGTTCGAGGCGCGCGATTTCCTGATCCGCGACGGCGACACGGTCTATGTGACCGAAGCGCCCTTTGTGCAGTGGTCCAAGACCTTGGGCGCCATCACCGGTTCCACCAATGCCGCCAATTCCCTGGCGAACACAGCCGGCCTATAGTCCAGATGCCTACGGAAATATCAGCCGCCGGGTCCATCCCCCGGCGGCTGTTCTACTATAACGCAGGCTTCCTGCGCCAACGGCGCCTCCGCCGCATCCTGGAATTGTCGGGCCATCAACTGTGCGTCGGTCTCCCCGGCCCACAAGACGGAGTGGTGGTCTGGGGCCGCTCGCCCTATGCCCACCGCGGCGAGGCTGTTGCCGCAAAATATCGCGTCCCCCTGATCCGGGTCGAGGATGCCTTCCTGCGTTCTATCCGCCCCGGCAGGCTGGACAATGCGCCGATCGGCCTGATGATCGACCCCGTGGGCGTGCATTTCGACAGCGCCCAACCCTCTCGTCTCGAACGCATCCTCGCCTCCGACCCCTTGGACAATTCCGCCATTCTGCACCGTGCCCGAACCGGCATTGCCCGCCTGCAATCGCTTGACCTGTCGAAGTATAACACCCACACCGATACGCCGCCCCCCGCCGCAGGCTATGTCCTCGTCGTCGACCAAACCCTCGGCGACGCCTCGATCACCCATGCGGGTGCCTCCGCCACCACCTTCGCCGAAATGCTGGTGCTGGCCCAAACCGAACACCCCACCGCCCGCATCGTCATCAAAACCCACCCCGAGACCCAGTCCGGCCTCCGCCCCGGCCATTATAGCGCCGCTCAGGCCACGGGTCGGATGACCCTTTGCACGACCCCCGTCTCGCCTTGGTCGCTCCTTCAAGGTGCCACCGCCGTCTATACCGTCTCTTCCCAACTGGGGTTCGAGGCGATCCTTGCAGGCCACCGCCCCACCGTCCTCGGTCAACCTTTCTACATGGGCTGGGGCCTGACCGACGACCGCAACCCGCTGGCCCGCCGCATACGCGTCCTGACCAAAACCCAACTGTTCGCCGCCGCCCTGATCCTCGCCCCCACCTGGTACGACCCCTGCCGCGACCGCCTGTGCGCCTTCGAAGAGGCGGTAAACCAACTGGAGGCGGAAACCCGCGCCTACCGCGAGGATGCCAAGGGCCATATCGCGACCGCCATGCGCCTGTGGAAACGCGCCCGCCTGCAAGACTTCTTCGGCCGCGAACAGCCCCTGCGCTTCATCAACGACCCCACCCGGGCCGCCGCCATCGCTGCCAAAACCCACCGCAACCTGCTGATCTGGGCCGCCAAAGCCCCCCCCAGCCTCAAGGCCACCCGCGTCGAGGATGGCTTCCTGCGCTCGCGCGGCCTCGGCGCCGACCTGATCCCGCCGCTCAGCCTGGTCACCGACGACCTCGGCATTTACTACGACCCGACCCGCGAAAGTCGCCTTGAACGCCTGATCCTGTCGCCCCTGCCCCCCGGCGGCGAAGCGCGCGCCGAAGCGCTGATAGAATCTCTGATCAGCCACCGTATCACCAAATACAACTTGGTCGGCACCCTGCCCGCCCTGCCCCCAGGCCACCGCATCCTGATCCCCGGTCAGGTCGAGGATGACGCCTCCATCCGCCTCGGCACCACCCACACCGCCACCAACCTTACCCTGTTGCAAGCCGCTCGCGCCGCCAACCCCCAAGCCATCCTGATCTACAAACCCCACCCCGACGTCGAATCCGGCCTGCGCCCCGGCGCCATCCTGAATGCCCCCGCCGATGTCATTGCGATCCATGCCGATCCCGTCGCCCTGATCGACGCTTGCAACGAGGTCTGGACCATGACCTCGCTTCTGGGGTTCGAGGCCCTTTTGCGCCAGAAAAAGGTCACCTGCCTCGGTGCGCCCTTTTATGCCGGCTGGGGCCTGACCACCGATCTGGGGACCATCCCCGACCGCCGCCACCACGCCCCCGACGGCCACCCTCTGCCACGCCCGACCTTGGCGCATCTGGTCCATGCCACGCTGATCGCCTATCCCCGCTACCACGATCCGGTCAGCAAACGCCCCTGCCCACCCGAGGTCGCCGTACACCGATTGGCCACCGGGACAATCCCCATCCCCGGCCTGAACCTGCGCCTCCTGGCAAAGACCCAAGGCGCCTTGGCCAGCTACGCCAATCTGTGGCGTTAGACCCCTGATTCACACCGCCCAGATACGCCACGGGGGCTTGGGGGTGTGAAACCCCAAATGGACGGAGATTTCATTCGCCAAGGTGAACGGCCCGCCCGTCATGCCGCCACAGGGGTGGGGCGGGGCTTGCCGACCGCTGCAACCGGCCTCACAAGCCCGCGTCACAGGCGACGGAACCGGCCAAAGCAACCCGCTCTTGCGCAAGGATGGCGGCAAGGGCTTGGGCGCACCCGCATCTGGCCGTCGAAGACCACTCATTGTCAGCCGCGTGATGCCCCCCGTTGGCGAATCATCCAGCCTGATCGGAAAGCCGATGCAGGGCTGCACATCGTTGGCAGAAACCGTCTGTAGCGGCCGTTCAGGCAAAGCGCGGGGTGTGGCGCGGATTGACGGCGGCAGCTACATCAAACTTCTGTTGTGCATCAGCGTTCACATGGGCTTGAATACTTTGCACCGCAGGTCAGAATGCAATTGCAGATCGGGTCCGTGCCCCGCCATAGTCAGCGATCAAAAGGGGACGACATGCCACAGCTTCACAGCCTGACGGCCACCGAACTGCGCGCGGAACTCGCCTCGGGCGACACCAGCGCCCGTGCAATCGTCAGCGCGGCACTTGCCCGGATCGACAGTCTGAACCCGCGTCTGAATGCTGTTGTCGAGCGCTGCGATGAGCAGGCGCTTGTCGCCGCAGATGCGGTCGATCAGGCATTGGCCAAAGGTCAGGACCCAGGGCCGCTTGCCGGGATTCCGGTGACGATCAAGGTCAATGTGGATCAGGCGGGATGTGCCACAACGAACGGCCTGGGCCTGCAGCAGAAGCTGATCGCCCTCGAAGATAGCCCGGTGGTGGCCAACCTGCGAAGCGCAGGCGCCATCATCATCGGCCGCACCAACACCCCGGCCTTTTCGTTGCGCTGGTTCACCCGCAATCTTGTGCATGGCGCGACCATCAATCCCCGTGATGCCGGTTTGACGCCTGGCGGGTCCTCTGGCGGGGCGGCGGTGGCGGTGGCAAGCGGAATGGGGCCGATCGGACATGGCACCGATATTGCGGGGTCCATCCGCTATCCTGCCTATGCCTGCGGCGTGCATGGCCTGCGGCCGTCGATGGGTCGGGTGCCCGCCTATAATGCCAGCGGACCGGACCGGATGATCGGGGCGCAGTTGATGGCGGTTTCGGGCCCGATTGCCCGGTCGATCCCAGATCTGCGGCTGGCGCTGCACGCGATGGCCGCCCGCGACACGCGGGACCCGTGGTGGATGCCGGTCCCGCTGGATGGCCCGACCGTGCCGCGCCGCGTGGCGCTGTGTCTGGAACCCGACGGTATGGTTGTGGACCCGGCGATCAAGTCTGCCCTGCGCGCGGCAGCCGCCAAGGCCAGCGCGGCGGGCTGGCAGGTCGAGGAAGTCGCCACACCCCCCTTGCGCGAGGCCGTGGCCCTGCAGCTGACCCTTTGGCTGGCCGAGATGCGCCGCACAGGCGCGGCTGCAATCTATGCCGAGGGCGACCCGGATGCGATCTTTGTCTATGAAAACCTGAGCCGCCATGCGCCTGCGGTCGATCTGAACGGGTTCATGGATGTTTTTCCGGCACGCATGCGGCTTGTCCGGTTGTGGCGGGCGTTCTTTGCGACCTATCCGGTGCTGCTGGTGCCGGTGTCAGGCGAGTTGCCGTTTGCGGATCACCGCGACGTCGCCTCGCAAGCCGATTTTGACGCCGTGATCGAGGCGCAAACCCCGCAGATCGGCCTGCCGCTGATGGGTCTGCCGGGCTTGACGGTGACAACGGGGTCTGTCGGGACCACGCCTGTCGGCGTGCAACTGGTGGCAGATCAGTTCCGCGAGGATCTGTTGCTGGACCTGGGCCAGATCATCGGTGCGGATATTCCGGTGGTGGGCTGAGGGACATCAATTTCATCGCCGACCACCTGACAGATGGATGGACCGTAAAATGACCGATGCCACCGCTGTGTCCATCGTTGCTGGCACCGCCGAGGGTCCGGTTCTGGCGGCCTCGATCGGCCTCAGCTTCTGGGGCGGGGTCGATCCCAAGACAACCCGTATCATCGACATCCATCATCCCCTGCTGGGCGCTCAGGTCGCGGGGGCTGTGTTGATGAGATGGCTGATATGGGGGCCAGGGTCCGGGTGCCGACCACGATCAACGCCATATCCGTTGACCGGCAAAACTGGCGCAAACAAGGCGTTCCGGTCAGTTTTGGCACGCCAGCCTCGCGCCTTGCCGATGCTTATGTCCGGATGGGATGTCAGCCGACTTTCACCTGCGCGCCCTATCTGCTGGACGATCCGCCACAGCCCGGCGAATCCATCGCCTGGGCGGAATCCAATGCCGTGATCTTTGCCAACACCGTCCTTGGCGCGCGGACCCTGAAACATCCCGATTATCTGGACCTGTGCATGGCCGTCACAGGCCGCGCGCCCCTGTCGGGCGTGTATCTGGACGCCGAGCGCAAGGCGCAGGTCATCCTCGACATCGCGGTGCCCCCGGGTGCCGATGATGCGATCTGGCCGTTGATCGGCTATGTGGCGGGCCTGAAATCACCTGACCGCATACCGCTGCTGACCGGGCTTGCCGGGCTTGCGCCGGGCCGCGACGACCTGAAGGCGCTGTGCGCGGCCTTTGGCGCCACCTCGGCGGCCCCGATGCTGCATGTCGAAGGCGTCACGCCCGAAGCCGCCGGTGCGCCCAACCCCGGCATCCCACGCGAACGCGTAACGCTTGCCGATTTTACGGGCGCGTGGCAGCGGTTGAACAGCGGACCCGAGACCGTTGATCTGATTGCCATCGGCAGCCCCCATGCATCGCTGACAGAATGTCAGGGGCTGGCAAGGGCTTTGAACGGGCGACCCGTCCGCATTGCCATTATCGTCACCGCCGGGCGCAATGTCATCGCCCTGGCGCAGGCCGACGGAACACTGGCCGCACTGACGGCAGCAGGTGTGCAGGTCATTCCCGACCTGTGCTGGTGTTCGATTACCGAGCCGCTGTTTCCGCCCGCGACGCAGGCGGTGATGACAAACTCGGGCAAATATGCCCATTACGGCCCGGGCCTGTCCGGTCGGGCGCTGCGGTTTGGCGGGCTTGCCGACTGCGCCGCGGCCGCGATCAGCGGGCATGTGTCCAAGTCGCTGCCGCGCTGGCTGAGGGACGGCACAGACTGACCTGCAGCATGCCCGTGCCAATGAAGACTACCGCACCGCTGCCAGCCGCAGCTGCGCCAAAAAGATCTGCCCTTGTCATACCTTCGTCAACCCGGACAAGTATCACCTCAAGTCATGGACGTGAGAACTGGAAAATCATCCGAGACCGGATTTCGCCGGATATTTCCGGCGGGCATCTTCTGCCCGGATCACAATTGCCAACAGAAGCCAAACTTTGCCAAGCGTTTGAAGTGGGTCGCCAGTCGGTACGCCGTGCCATGGCGGCATTGGCGGTCGAAGGCAAGCTGCGCCTGACCGGGCCGGGGATCGACACTTTCACCGATATCGCCCTGAGCGTGGCCCCGGCGTTCTGGTCGCTGCGGGCCGAACTTTGCCGCTATCCTGCGGGGTTCGATCTGTTCCTGATCTGCGGCGCACAGGTGATCGGCCTGCCCCGCTCTACTACAATCGAGGTGCTGTGATGGCCTATGTCGCAACCCGTGGCGGCGCGCGCGCCATCGAGCAGTCCGAGCGTTTGTATCGCGCCGAACTGGGCCAGATCGATGCCGCGCAGGTGGCAGCCGTCCGCAAGGCATTGCCGATGCTGATCGACCGTGTAATGGGCGATGCCTCGCTTTATGAACCCGACCTTGCCGCACTGGCCTTGGCACAGGCGGGCGGTGATCTGTATGAGGCGGTGCTGCTGCTGCGCGCATGGCGGACGACCCAACCACGCCTGACCATCGCCGCGCCGGTGTTGCAGGATCAGCTTTTCACCCACCGGCGGATTTCGGCGGCGTTCAAGGATATTCCGGGCGGACAGATTCTGGGCGGACAGATTCTGGGACCGAGCCTTGATTATTCGCACCGCTTGCTCGCAACCGACGTTCTGCAAGGCACCCCTTTTTGCCGGCCCCGGTTGACCCCGCCCCAACCCCCGCGCCCGCCCGTCAACCCTCGCTGGCCGCATGGCAAAAGGCGCAGGGTCTGGTGGCCGATCCGTCCCGCATCGATGTGGCCCCGGATGACATCCCCGACCTGACGCGTGAACCCCTGCTGTTCCCCGCCAAGCGCGCCCACACCCTGCAAAGTCTGGCGCGGGCAGATACGGGCGGCATGCTCGCCTTGGGCTATTCGGCGATGCGGGGCTACGGCAACGCCCATCCTACCGTCAACGAGTTGCGTCTGGCCGAGGCCGAAGTGCGGGTGCGCCATCCGCGCGGCACGGTGTTTTCGGCCGGACGGGTGAAGGTGTCGCAGGCCGAGGTCACGTCCAAGGGCAAATCCGGCCTTCTGGAACCGGGCTTTTGCGCCACCCTTGGCTGGAACGAAGTCAAGGTGATTTCCGGCGCTACGTTGGATCTGAACGCACCGGGCGCGGCCAAGGAATCGCCGGTAGAGGAGGAGTTCGTCCTGTACCACACTGAACCGGTAGAGGCGTCGGGCTTTTGCATCCATTTCAAGCTGCCGCATTACGTCACGTTTCAATCCTCGCTGGATGCGTTGCGCGGGGCCAAAGCGGCCCCGGTCGAGCCCGAACAGGTGCCCGCATGACCATCGCCACATTGACCAAACCGTGGCAGGCCATGTCTTATGGCTTCCTCGATGCCTCGGCCAAGCGCGCCGCGCGTCGCAAGATGCCGAAGGCCATCGCGGTGCCCGGCTGCCAGATGCCCTATGCCGGCCGCGAGGTGCCAATGGCGCGGGGTTGAGGCACGGGGGGGCTGCAGGTGACGCTGACGTTGCTGAAACCGACGTCGGTCGTCAAGGTGATCGACCCAGGCGCAGATGACAGCGTCAATGCCGCCTCGATCCGGTCGTTGCTGTCCAAAGTCTCGGGTGCGGTGGAAACGTGGGACACCACCGCCGCGACGATCATTCAAAGCCGTCATCGCATCCCGGAGGAACGTCTGCGGGCCGATCAGGTGTTGGTGCTTCAGGTGCCCGACCCGGAACCGCTGCGTCCGGTCGAGCCGAACATGAGCGCCGCCCGCCAGATGCACGCCGATGCCGATTACGGGCGGCTTTGGCTGATCCTGTACGAACAGATCGTGCGGTCGGGTCGGATCATGCAGGGCGCTGCCTATCCGGCGCTGGTAAACGGGCGGCATGTGATGACACCTTCGCCCATCCCGCGCTGGGATGTGCCTAAACTGCATATCGCGCAGCATCTGACCTTTCTGTCGGCGGGCCGCGAAAAGCGGCTTTTTGCGGTGCCGCCTTTTACGCGGGTAGAACCCCTCGCATTTTCCGACGTTCCCTATCAGGTCGAGGCTCACGGGGCGCTGACCTGCCACCGCTCTGGCGTCAAAGGCTGTTTCATGAACGAAATCCCGCAGAGTGACGGCGCATCGGCATTTGAACTGTCCGACAGCAACCTTGGCATCAAGGCGATCCGCGCGTCTGAAGGTGAAACGGTGGCAATCGGCCCGACGTGGTACGAAAACGGAAAGATGCCGCAATGACCTCTGCCAACACCGCCCTTGCGCTGCTTGCCCCGCAACTGATGACCACGCCGCCTTTGCTGACCATGACCGGCGTGTCGCGCCGTTATGGCGACGTTGTGGCGCTCGGTGATGTGTCGGCCGTGGTTTATCCTGGCGAAGTGCTGGGCATTGTCGGCGAAAGCGGTCCGGCAAATCCACCCTGCCGAGGATGATGAACCTGGAGGATACGCCGGATGCGGGCGACTATCGGCTTGCCTTGCCAGACCGGCCCGGCAACCTGTTCGACCTTGACCGTTTTGCGCGCCGGATGCTGTGTGCCAAGCGCATCGGCATCGTTTACCAGAACCCGCATGTGGGCCTGTTGATGAAGCACACCTCCAGCGGCAATGTCGCCGAACGTCTGCTGATCGCGGGCGAGCGAAGCTTTGCCGTCCTGCGGGGCCGCGCGCGTCAGGCGCTGGCGGCGTCGGAATTTCCGCTGAACCGGATGGATGCACGGCCCATCGAGCTGTCGGGCGGCATGCAGCAGCGCGTACAACTGGCCAAGGCGATTGCGCTGGAACCGGCGCTGCTCTTGCTGGATGAGCCAACCACGGGCCTTGTTGTGTCTGAACAGGCGTTGGTGCTGGACACACTGAAACGGCTGCAGCGCAACCGGGAGATTACGATGGTCATCGTCAGCCACGATCTGGGCGTGATCCGCACCATGGCCGACAGGGTCATGGTGATGCGCCGGGGCCGTGTCGTGGAACAGGTGCTGTCCGACCAGATCTTTCAGGACCCGCAGCACGATTACACCCGGCAGCTTGTCCATGCGAAACTGTGAGGCCGCTATGACCCCTGTTCTTGAGGTTGAAAATCTGGCCAAGCATTTCCATATGCACCATCTTGGCCAAACGCTGCACGCCTTTGAAGGGATCAGCTTTACCCTTGGCGCCGGTGAATTTCTGCTGCTGCGGGGGGCCGAATGGTGTGGGCAAATCCACGTTGCTGCGCACGCTGTACCGCAGCTATCGGCCGCGCGCGGGCCATATCTGGTATCACACGACTGAAGGCCGGATCGACCTTGCCGTTGCTGCCGATGTCGATATCGCCCTGCTACGCCGCCGCGAGATCGGTTTTGTCACGCAATTCCTGATCGCGCGGCCCCGCGTGGCCGCTGAGGATATCGTCGCCGAACCCCTGCGCCGGGCGAGCATCCCAGCCGCTCAGGCGGTCGACGAGGCGCGCCGCTGGCTGGCCGAGTTTGGTGTCAAACGTGATTTGTGGCGCGCCTATCCCACCACGATGATCCTGGCCTTTCCGGCGCGGCTGGGCTCGGTGCTGGCCTTCATGTTCCCGCCGCATATCTGGTCGGAATGGTCCGAGTTTTCGGAAATCCTGAACGGGCTGGCCGAAAGCCTGTCGATGGCCTTCATGGGCGCGGTGCTGGGCGGCGTAACTGCGCGGCATCTGAAATGGCGCTTTGCTCCCGATCAGGCAACCGTTTTGCAGGCGATTGCCTGGTGGGACTGGGATCACGCCCGATTGAAATCCGCGCTGCACGATATCAGGACCCTGAACATTGACGCCTTCATCGAAAAAAACCGTCGAACCCTGCCGCCCTGCCGCACCTTTAAGGGGCGGTGCAAGGTGACCCTCTGGCCCCGAATTGCTCTGGCCCCGAATTGCTCTGGCCCTTGCCATTGGTGCGGCAGGTGGCGGACTGTTTTACCTGCTGAAACTTCCGCTGCCATGGATGCTGGGGGGGTGTTCGCAACCATGACCGCCGCCGTCGCCGGTGCACCTGTCTCTGCGCCCGCACGCATCCGGCCCGCTGTTGTTGCCGTGATCGGTGTTCTTCTGGGCTCGCGCTTTACCCCCGATGTGCTTGGACAGGTCGGCATCTGGAGCGGTTCGGTCGCGATCTTGATGGTCTATGTTGTGACGGTGGCACTGGTCGTGGTGCCTTTCTATCGCTTCGCCGGGCGGTTTGATTGGGTCACGGCCTATTTCGCCGGAATGCCGGGTGGCTTGAGCGAAATGATCGAGATCGGCGAGGCCAGCGGTGCCAAACCCGCACCGATCATTCTGGCCCACAGTCTGCGCATCGTGGTGACCATCGCTCTGATCGCCTTCTGGTTTCGCATCGTGGAGGGACAGGATGTTGGTGCATCCATCCTCCTATCAGAAATGCCACTGACATGGGTCGATGCAACCCTGATGCTGGCTTGCGCCATTCTGGGCAGCGTTCTGGGCAAACGATTGCACTTTCCCGCCCCGACCTTCCTCGGGCCACTTTTGCTATCTGCGGTGTTGCACCTGACAGGTGCAACCGACAGCGTGCCGCCGTCCCTCCTGGTCAATGCAGCACAGGTGATCCTGGGGGAACTGATCAACAACCGTCTGGTGCCCAACGCGATGGAGCCGCGCGCGTTGATTGGCGAGTATCAACCCGGCACCGGCGATTACAAACTGACCACCACCAGCCAGAACCCGCACCTGACGCGCCTGCTGATCGCCGCCTTCGTGCTGGGCATCCCGGAAAACAAACTGACCGTCATGGCCTCCGAAGTCGGTGGCGGCTTTGGCTCCAAGATTTACCACTATGGCGAAGAGGTTCTGGTGTTGGCTGCGGCCAAGCGGCTGAAGCGTCCGGTCCGTTGGACGGCCGAGCGGTCGGATTCCTTTCTGACCGATGCCCATGGCCGCGACCATGTCACCGGGATCGAGTTTGCCTGCTAACTGGACGGCACCTTCATCGCCTTCCGCACCGATCCTGCGATGATCCAACGCCCTTTGCGCGCATTGCGTCAAACACCAGGTTGCAATCTGGCAGAGCTTGCTTCCACAAACGCGGTGCTTGCCAGCCGTACCGAGAACCGCCTGATCCATCCCGACCGCGTACTTGGGATGGCGCCTGCCGCGGCTCCACAGACCGATCTCGGCAATGCTGCAAAAATGCCAAGTTGGACCAACCCGCGCGGTCTGAGTGGTTTGCGTCGACCTGAGATTTTGACATTTCGCCCAGAAGTGGCCGGATAAAAAGGAGGACAAGATACACGAGGCAGGGATCCGCCAGTTCATCATCGACCGTGTCAACGCGCGGCGCGGCAGGCTGCACTTGTTCGACCACTTGCGGGCCGCAAGCACGGCCCTGATCGTCATCGACATGCAAGGTACTTTCTGTGCCCCGGGCGCGCCCGCCGAGGTGCCCTTGTCGCGTGGGCTGATCGAACCGATCAACCGGCTTGCGGCAGGACTGCGGGCTGCGGGCGGGCAGGTGATCTGGGTGAACCACGCCAATATCGCCACGGCGACGGGCAGCGATTGGTCAGGCTTCTTTGATCGCTTCGTCGCCGCCGACGTCCGCCGCCGAACGATCGAAAGCCTGGCCCCCGGGCGCGAGGGGCAGAAAGTCTGGCGTGGGCTCGACGTCCGGCCCGAGGATCTGCAAATCGTCAAAAACCGCTATAGCGCGCTTATTCCGGGTTCATCCAGCTTGGAACGAGTGCTGCGGGGGCTTGGGGTAGACACGCTGGTCATCGCAGGCACGAAGACATATGTTTGCTGCGAGTCGACGGCCCGGGATGCCATGATGATGGATTTCAGTGTCGTCATGGTGTCGGACGCGACGGCGGCGCTGTCTGATGACGAACACCGCGCCGCGCTGGAAACGATCATTCAGCAGTTCGGCGATGTGCTGACCGTGGACGAGATTCTGACCCGGTTCAACTGATCCGCCCCTAACGTCGCCCCGCCCTGTTGAACCATCCGTCCCCATCGCAACGCCTTCTGCGGCCTCAGATTTTCGTCTGCGCATCGTTTGTATTCGGTATCATCACAGGCGGCGCGACCCGGCAGCGGCGTCTTGCCCTGGGAACCAACGCCAGCGACAGCCGTTGATCAATACGCCCAACCCGGATGGCGGCCTCGAAACCGAAAGGACACACAATGGCAAAACGAGTTCAATCACATGACGGACGTCGCGACACCGACGACATCCTCGGTGCCAAAGGCGCGATCTCGCAAAGTGGCCGCGAAGGTGGCCGCCTTGCCCGCGACATTGGTACGCAGGACGAGCAGAAACGTGCGGTCGAACGCCCGGCAGGGGTCACCCGTGTCAAGAAAGCCGACGAGAAAGACGGCGGGTCGTGACATGGCAAAACTCAAGGATGGCACTTGGGTACTGGTGGCCGACAGCGAAAAGGCCCTGATCCTGGCGAATAGGGGCAGCGGCGATCCGCCTGACCTGCGCGTTCTGCGCAAGACCGAGCAGGACAATCCGCCCGACCACGAACAAGGCACCGACCGCCCAGGCCGAACGCAGTCCAGCCACGGCCCCGGCAGCAGCGCTTATGACGAGACAGATTGGCACGAACTGGGAAAAGAGCGATTTGCCGGCAATCTGGCCGATCTGCTTTCCAAGCACGCCCACGCGTCAAGCTATGACGAGTTGGTTCTGATCGCCGCACCGGAGGTTCTGGGCAACTTGCGCAAGGCGCTGCACAAGGAGGTAGTCCACCGAGTGGTGGCCGAGATACCCAAAGGACTGACCCATTTGCCGCTGGATCAGTTGGCGAAGCGCATTTCTCAGGATCTGGAAGATGCAGGTTGACGCCGGGGCGGGCGTATCCGCGCCGTTTGAGTGCCGCTACGCCAACGCGGCACGGTGGGGAGGATACGTCAAGTTGGCCACCGCTCATCCTGGTCAATCTCCCATCGGCTCAGGCAAGGTTTGGCATCACACTGCACAACCGAAAGGACCGCTGACATGACGCTAAGCCCCCAGCAGGCGCAACTTTGCACTGACAATACGATTGATTTTTCAAATCTTTCGGCGCTGTTCATCAACACGTCGCTGAAACGCGATGCGGACAAAAGCCATACCCGGCTTTTGCTGGGGGTGTCCGGTGACATGATGGAACGCGCGGGTGCTGCTGTAGAGCATCTGCATATGCTTGATCATGTCATTCCTCCAGGCGTGCAGGCCGACATGACCGAACACGGCTGGGACCGCGACGACTGGCCAAAAGTGTGGGAAAAGGTCAAAGCCGCCGACATTCTCGTCATCGGCACACCGTTGTGGCTGGGCGAAGAAAGCTCTGTCTGCCGGGTGTTGATCGAACGCTTGTATGGCATGTCGGCCCTGCTGAACGACAAGGGCCAGTCGATTTATTACGGCAAGGTTGGCGGCAGCGTCATCACCGGCAATGAGGATGGAGTAAAGCATGCCGCAATGACCATCTGCTATGCAATGTCGCACCTTGGCTACACGATCCCCCCGCAGGCCGACTGCGGCTGGATCGGCGAAGCAGGTCCGGGCCCGTCGTATGGCGACGAAAAGGACGATGGCAGCCGCGTCGGCTTTGACAACGCCTTTACGCAGCGCAACACCACGATCATGACATGGAACCTGATGCATCTGGCGCGGATGCTGAAGGGGGCTGGCGGCTACGACAACTACGGCAATGACCGCAACGCTTTAAAGGCGGGGTGCCACTTCGGGTTTGAAAATCCGGACTATCGCAGCTGAGCCGCACATGTGTCCGGAAGCCGGTGTCGACCGAAGGTGACCTTGAATCTCGTTCCTTGGCGCAAGGATAGCAATGCTGACCGCGATTGAACCTGTGCAGACGGTGCTTTTGGGTGGCGCAAGTGGTGTGCTGCGTACGCTCGTCTTCGGCATCGTAGCCTATGTCGCGCTGATCGCCATGCTTCGCCTGACGGGGAAACGCACGCTCAGCAAGATGAATGCGTTCGATCTGATCGTGACCGTTGCCTTGGGATCAACGCTCGCTTCGGTGATGCTTGACGCCAGCGTTCCGCTTGTCGATGGGTTGGTGGCGCTTGGACTTTTGGTGATGCTGCAGTTTCTGATCACCTGGGCCTCGGTGCGATCAGCGCGCGTGCGCTCTCTGGTGAAAAGTGAGCCAACGCTGCTTGCGTCAGACGGTGAGTACCTTCACGCAGCAATGCGCCGCCAGCGCGTACCGCAGGACGAGATTGACGCCGCCCTGCGGAAACACGGGCATGACCGGCTGGATCAGGTTCGCTGCGTGATCCTTGAAAACGACGGAAGCCTTTCGGTGCTTGCAAAATGAGACAGCGCCGAATGGCAACACTCGATTGCGTTGGCTCGGTCCGACAGGCCACGGCTGGATCGAGAAAAGGCAGCAGGGCTTAACCGAAATAGCCGCTGGAACGCCTGAAGATGTCGGGCGTTGCGTTGACATGACACTCCTCACTGCCTGCCTTGCCGTAATGCTTGCGCTGACCCATCTGGTCAGCGACCGTTTGCGGTTACTGGGCAGCGTCCCTCGAAGCGCCTGGAAATCGGGCGCGGGCGGGGTCGCCGTGGCTTATGTTTTCCTGCACATTTTGCCCGACCTCGCATCGCATCAAAAAACGATTGCGCAGGCGATGGAACTTTTGCCCGAGACCGCGGAAAAGCTTGTGTTCCTCATAGCGCTCGCAGGGCTGACCGCCTTTTATGGACTCGAGCGTTTTGCCAAGCCACCGCGCGATAAATCGCAGGTGGGCGCGGATGCCACTGCGATCAAAGCCCCGCTGTTCTGGACTCACATTGGTTCGTTCAGCCTGTACAACATGCTCATAGGCTATCTGCTCGTCCATCGTGAAGTGGCTGGAACTGCCTCACTGCTGCTTTACTTTTTCGCTATGGCCACCCATTTTTTGGCAATAGACGTCGGCCTGCGGCTGGACCACAAACGTCGGTATGATCGGTTCGGGCGATGGATCATCGCTGCGTCGGTCATTGCTGGCTGGGCGCTTGCTGCGGTGACGCGCCTGCCGGATTTTGCAATCAGCCTGCTGTTTGCTTTTCTCGCGGGGGGCATCGTTCTGAACGTGCTGAAAGAAGAACTGCCAGAGGACAGGCAAAGCCGTTTCCTGCCGTTCCTTGCGGGAGTGGTCGGATATTCGCTCGTGCTTGCGGCGATTTGAGAAGCGCGGATCGCAGACCGGACGGCAAATACCTGCGTCTAACGCCCCTCCTACCGGCCAGGCCAGTGTTCTCCTATTTTGTTTAGCAACCGTCAAAGCCATTTGTTCGGAACCTTGTCCGCTCGGAAACGTTGATTTTATAATCGAAGCTAAACAAAAGAGGCCCGATTATGCAGAGGCGCTTTGTCCCAGTGATCGCATTTGGTATCGCCGGTACCGCCTTTGCGGTCTATGCCTACCTATCATCCGACACAGGCGTGACAGGCACCCTGGGTGCGCTTTTGGCGTTGATCGGGGCGGTCGCCGTCACGGTTGGTAGCCTTGGTGCAGCTTTTATGCGCCTCGGAGGTGCTCTGTTTGGCGTGTTGGTCTTTCTCATCGCGCTGGCAGCAGTTCTGACCGCGATCGCCGGCTATTTCTTGATGCAATACGGTTTGGCCGCAGTCATGGCGTTGTCCCTCGTCGGGTTGCTGGTCGCCGTTTGGCTTCCCAAACCTCAACGGAGATTGATTTGATGGCCTATTCCCTGCGCCCGCTCATCGCGGCGCTTTGCCTTGCCGCGCCCGCCTCTGCAGATCAGTTGCGCTGGGACACGTTCAACGGCGATCTTGCGAACACCAAATTTGCCGATGTTGACAGCTTCACACCTGCAAACGTGACCGAACTGGAACGCGCATGGGAGGTGCATACCGGCGACGTGTCCGACGGGTCGGGCGATCTGCCGGAAACGGTATGGTCAGCTACCCCAATTTATGCCAACGAGACGCTGTATCTTGGCACGCCCTTCTACCGCATCCTGGCGCTTGATCCCGCGACCGGGGCGGAGCGATGGTCTTACGACAGCGAGTCCACACTGGAGGCGCTGACCCAACCCGCCCTTAAAAATCGCGGCGTCGCCTATTGGGAAAGCGGGCAGACCGGACCATGCGAAAAGCGTGTCTACCTAGGCACGATGGACGCCGAACTTCACGCAGTGGACGCAGACACTGGCGAATTGTGTGCCGGTTTTGCCCAAGGTGGTGTTCTGAACGTCAACCAGTGGAACACGGTCAATGACAAATTCCCTTTCTCGCTTTTGCAGCCGCCGACAGTTGTCGGAGACACCCTGATGCTTGGTTGGGCGGGCAACGACTGGGCCTATTCGGTCGCTCCGCCGGGCAACCTGATGGCGATTGATGCGCGCACGGGCGCACTGAAGTGGGACCTGTCGTTCATCCCCGACGCGCTGATCCCCGTCACCGGGACTGCGAACATCTGGACCTCGATGTCAGCCGATCCCGCGCTGGGGCTGGTCTATGTGCCCGTGTCGTCGCCCAGCCCGAACTATTGGGGCGGCAACCGGACCGATCCGATCCCGCTGGCCACCTCTGTCACCGCTGTTGACGTGGAAACCGGCAAGGTGCGGTGGAGCCAACAAATCGTCCGCCACGACATCTGGGACTACGACACCCCTTCCGCCGCGACGCTGGTCGATATCGAACGGGACGGCCAGACGATCCCGGCGCTGGTGCAGACGACGAAGATGGGCTTCATCTTCGTGCTGAACCGCGAAACGGGCGAGCCGATCTTTCCCATCGAGGACCGCCCCGTGCCCGCCAGCGATGCCGAAGGCGAGGTTGCGTCTCCCACCCAGCCCTTCGTCCTGACCCCCCCGCCCACCAATGACCCGTTTGAGATGCCCGCCGTCTGGTGGATCGCGGATGCCCTCAGCTTTGGCCAATGCTCGCGGGAACGCGAACAGTACCGCTATGACGGCATCTATACCCCCCCATCGGTACAGGGCACGTTCCTGTATCCTGGCACCGCCGGGGCCAACAATTGGGGCGGTGCTTCGGTCGATCCGCGCACCGGAATTCTCTATATCAATTCGATGCGGATCGTTCAGATCATCCGTCTGATCCCCCGTCAAGAATACGATCGGATCAATGGAGGCAGCGGTAACGAAGCAGGCTTTTACCCGCAAGAAGGCGCGCCCTACGGAATCGAGCTGACGAATTGGCGCACTGATCTCGGCCTGCCTTGCTGGGAACCGCCCTACGGCACATTCTCGGCCTATAATCTTTCAACCGGTGAACGCCTGTATGAAGTGCC
>JBBQGU010000022.1:0-20432 GCA_038323315.1 Rhodobacterales bacterium
GCACCACGCCGATGGACACACACCAGTTATGCGCGCCATGCAGAAAGTTCGAGGTGCCGTCCAGCGGATCGACACACCACACCGTCGCCGCCGCCTCGGGCCCCGCGCGGCCCTGCTCCTCACCCAGCAGACCATCCGCCGGGAACGCCGCCGACAGCATGTCAAAGATCACCACCTCCGCCTCGCGGTCGGCCTGCGAGACAAAATCATTTCGCCCCTTCTGGTCGATCACCAGCAACTCGCGCCGCGCATAATGCTCCAGCAGCAACCGCCCTCCGGCCCGCGCCGCCGTCATCGCCACACCCATACGCGCTTGCAGCGCCGCATTGCTCATCATCCTGTCGCTCCTTGTCCTGGTCACGGCCAGTCTGTCCTGGTCACGGCCAGTCTGTCTTGGTCACAGCCAGTCTGTCCTGTTCAAGGCCAGTCTGGACTTGGACTGGACCAGTTGCAATTGAACCCGGCAATTTTCAGGCCCGTTTGCAAGTCACCGCGCATGCGCCCCAACCCAGATGCACAGCCGCCACCCTGATCGCCGCGAAAAACTGGGGCCGCCCCGCCTTTCCCGGTTTTCCCGCCACCCGACACAGTGCAATGTGCCGCAATGCCCGCACATCGCGGGGCAAGGGAATAATGATGCGCAATGGCGGGCAAGTGCTGGTACAATCCCTGGTCGCTTTGGGCGCGACAAAAGCCTTTGGCGTGCCGGGCGAAAGCTATCTGGCCGTGCTGGACGCCCTGCACGACACCCAAGGCCGTCTGGATTTCATCAACTGCCGCAACGAGGGCGGCGCCGCCTTCATGGCCGCCGCCTGGGGCAAGCTGACCGGCCAGCCCGGTATCTGCATGGTGACGCGCGGCCCCGGCGTCACCAACGCCGCCATCGGCATCCACACTGCCATGCAGGACTCGGCTCCGATGATCGTCTTTGTCGGTCAGGTCGGCACCGACCTGCGCGGGCGCGAGGCGTTTCAGGAACTGGACTACCGCGCCGTTTTTGCCACCATGGCCAAATGGGTGGTCGAGATTGACGACGTGAACCGCCTGCCCGAACTGCTCGCGCGCGCCTGGACCACCGCCCTGACTGGCCGTCCCGGCCCGGTCGTGGTCGCGCTGCCCGAGGATATGCTGATCCGCCTGACCGACGCCCTACCCCTGACCCACGCCGCCCACATCCACGAACCCGCCCCCACTCCGCAAGCCACCAAAGAAGCCCTTACCCTCTTGGCCAACGCCCAACGCCCCCTGATCCTGATCGGCGGCATCAACTGGACCCATGAAGGCCGCACCGCCCTGCACCACTTCGCCGAGGTCAGTGACATGCCCGTCATCGCTGCCTTCCGCTATCAGGACCGCTTCAACAACCACTCGCCCTGTTATGCGGGCGAGGCTGGCGTCGGCATGCCCCCGCATGTCAAAGCCCTGATCCGCGACGCCGACGTGATCCTGGCCGTCAACGTCCGGTTTGGCGAGATGACCACCGATGCCTACACCCTGCTGGACGTGCCCACCCCCAAACAAACCCTGATCCATGTCCACGGCTCTGACCGGGAAATCGGCAAGATCTACCAACCCGCATTGGGCATCCAGTCCGGCCCCAACGCGTTCTTCGCCGCCCTTCACCCCGTCCGGGGCCCTTGGGGACACTGGCGCGCACAGGCCCGCACAGGCTACGACTCCAGCCTGAAGGCCCCGCCGCAACCGTCGCCTGTCGACATGATGGCGGTCACGGAACACTTGCGCGCCACTCTGCCGGATGACGTCATCCTGACCAATGGTGCAGGCAACTTCACCGTCTGGCCCAACAAATTCTTTCCCTTCGGCCCCAATGCCCGCCTGCTGGCCCCCCAGTCCGGTGCGATGGGCTATGGCCTGCCCGCCGCCATCGCCGCCAAGATCGCCCATCCTGACCGCACCGTCGTCTGCTTTTCCGGGGATGGCGATTTTCAGATGACCTTGCAGGAACTTGCCACCGCCGCGCAGCACAACGCCCAGCCCATCGTGCTGATTCTGAACAACGGCATCTACGGCACCATCCGCGCCCATCAGGAACGCGCCTACCCCACCCGAGTTTCCGCCACCGACATGATCAACCCCGATTTCGTGATGCTGGCCCGCGCCTACGGCTTCCACGCCGAACACGTCGCTCAGACCGGCGATTTCCCCGCCGCCTTTGCCCGCGCCCTTGCCTCGAAAACCGGAGCCGTCCTGGACCTTGATATCTCACCCGAGGCATTGACCCCGCGTCAGACCCTGTCACAGATGCGCGCGGCAGGGTTGGCGGCGCAGCAGGGGTGACAAGGTGAAATCAAGCTATGATGTGGTGGTGATCGGCGGGGCCGTCATCGGCTCGGCCGTCGCCTATTTCCTGACCCAGAACCCCGATTTCAACGGCTCGGTTCTGGTCGTCGAACGCGACCCCGCCTACCGCTTTGCCTCGACCTCGCTCTCCGCCGCCTCGATCCGCACCCAGTTTTCCAATGCGGTCAATGTCAGGATCAGCCAGTTCGGATCAACCTTCATCCAGAACTTTGCCGAAACCATGCAGGTCAAGGGCGAGGCCAGGCCCGACCTGAACTTTCACCAAGGCGGCTACCTGTTCCTCGCCGCGACCGACCAGCAGGCCCAAACCCTGCGCGAAAACCATGCCGTCCAACGGGCCTGCGGCGCAGATACCGTCCTGTGGGACCAAGCCGAACTGCATCAGGCGTTCCCGCACCTGAACGTGGACGACATTCAGCTCGCCTCGTATGGCCGCTCGGGCGAGGGGTGGTTTTCCAACACCGGCCTGTTGAACGGCTTCAAGGCCAAGGCCCGCGACCTCGGGGCGACCTATGTGAACGACGAAGTCGTGGCGATTGCCCATACCGCCACCCAGGTCAACGCCGTCACCCTGAAATCGGGTGCGACGATCCAAGCCGGAACCATCGTCAACGCCTCCGGCCCCCGCGCCGCCCAGACCGCCCGGATGGCCGGGCTGACTGTCCCGGTCGAACCCCGCAAACGCACCCTGTTCGTCTATGACTGCGCCCGAAGCCCCGAAGGCAGCGCCACCGTCAACCAAGGCCGCCTGCCCCTGATGATAGACCCCACCGGCACCTTCTGCCGCCCCGAGGGTCGCTTTTTCCTGACCGGTTGCCCCCCGCTCGACGACCCCGCCGCCACCTATGACGATTTCGAACCGAGGTACGAGGAGTTCGAGGATATCATCTGGCCCGCCCTCGCCCATCGGGCAAAGGGGTTCGAGGCGATCAAGGTCGTCAACCAATGGGCCGGCCATTACGACTTCAACACCCTGGACCACAACCTGATCGTGGGCCGCCACAGCCAAGTCACCAACTTCATCTTCGCCAACGGCTTCTCCGGCCACGGGTTGCAACAAGGCCCCGCCGCAGGCCGCGCCGTATCGGAATTGATCACCTACAACCGATTTCGCACGCTGGACCTGACCGAAGTCGGCTATGAACGCATCGCGGCAAACCGCCCATTCCTTGAAAAGGCCGTGATCTGACCGGGAAACGGATCACAACCACCTCGCCCTAACCTTGCACTGCCCCAATCGCTCCCTAAATCAAGCGAAAGGATGCCCCGAAATGACCCTCCTCCGTCTCGCCCTCGCCACCCTGATCGCCCTGCCGAGCTTGGCCTTCGCTCAAGACTTCAACGCCACACCACCCAACGCCGCCGGTCAAACCCCGGCCTTCCAAGGCCAGACCCGCGCGCCTGTGATGGATGCAGGCGTGACCCTGAACCGTCAGGTCGTGGTCGACGGTCTGGAAAACCCCTGGGGCATGGATCTGTTGCCGGATGGCGCGTGGATCGTCACCGAACGACCGGGCCGGATGCGCATCGTCAGCCCGGACGGCACCCTGTCCGCCCCCATCGCAGGCCTGCCCCAGGTCGATGCGCGCGGTCAGGGCGGCCTGCTGGACGTCGCTGTCCGCCCCGATTTCGCCCAGACCCGCCGTGTCTGGTGGACCTTTGCCGAGCCGCGCGGCAATGGCCGCAACTCGACCTCGGTCGGCACCGGCACGCTGTCGGCGGATGGCACGCAGATGACCGACGCACGGGTGATCTTCCGTCAGGAACCCGCATGGGCCTCGCAGCAACATTTCGGCTCGCGGCTGGTGTTCGACCCCAAAGGCGCTCTGTTTGTCACGACCGGAGAACGCTCGCTGCGCCAACCCCAGCAACTGGCACAGGATGTGTCGACCCATCTGGGCAAGGTTCTGCGGATCAACCCTGAGGGCGGCGCTGCCAATGGCAACCCCGCCATCCCCGGCGGTCAGCCCGAGATCTGGTCCTATGGCCACCGCAACCTGCAGGCTGCCGCCCTCGGCCCCGACGGCGCGCTGTGGACGGTCGAACACGGTCCCCAAGGCGGGGACGAGTTGAACCGGCCTGCACCGGGCAAGAACTATGGTTGGCCGATCATCACCTACGGTCAGGATTACAGCGGCGCGCCGATGGGCCGGGGCCTGACCGCACTGGACGGGATGGAGCAGCCCGTCTATTACTGGGACCCCGTGATCGCCCCCAGCGGTCTGGTGTTTTATGACGGCGCAATGTTCCCCGATTGGCAGGGCAGCGCCTTGATCGGCGGGCTTGGCGCCCAATCCCTCGTGCGACTGGAGTTGACCGGCGACCGCGTCACCGGCGAGGCGCGCTATTTCGAAGGCGAGGATCGCATCCGCGACATTGCTGTCGCGCCGGATGGTGCCGTAATGATCCTGACTGATTCAGACAACGGTGCCCTGATCCGCGTCACGCCTTGAACCTGCGACCCCCAACCCCCGCAGCGTCGAAAAGCGAGCCAATCAGGTCGCAAGTGCGCCACGAAGCCCCGCGCCATCTGTCAAAGTCCGCTGCACCAGGTAACTGACTCATGCGGGGAGGCATGGGCAAAAAGAGGTCCAGATGCTGAGCCAATCCGACACCCACAGCCGCCTGATGGCGCGCCGCCCCAAATTTGCGCTGGAACGTGACCTGTACTGCGACCCGGGCGTGTTCGATCTGGACCTGCACCAGATCTTCTACCGCGAATGGCTGTTCGCCGTGCCCAGCCCGCAACTGGACAAGACGGGTGCCTATGTCACGATGCAAGTCGGCGACTATCCGGTGATTATCGTGCGCGGTGCCGACGCCCGCATCCGCGCCTTTCACAATGTCTGCCGCCATCGGGGTCAGCGCCTGTGCAGCAAAGAGCAGGGCGGCGTCGCCAGACTGGTCTGCCCCTATCACCAATGGACCTATGACCTCGACGGCAAACTGCTCTATGCACGCGAGATGGGCGAGGCCTTTGACGCCTCGGCCTATGGCCTGAAAAAGGTGCATTGCGTCGATCTGGGCGGCATGGTGTTTGTCTGCCTGGCCGGCATGCCGCCGCCGATTGCCGATCTGGCGAAAAGCCTGATCACCTACCTCGCCCCCAGCGGCCTCGCCGATGCCAAGGTCGCCCACACCTCGACCATCGTCGAAAAGGGCAACTGGAAACTGGTGATCGAGAATAACCGCGAATGCTATCACTGTTCCGGCTCTCACCCCTCGCTCTGCCGCACCTTTTCGGACAATCCCAAGATGGCGTCCATGTCCGGCCCGCAAGAGGCGAGCCCCGAAATCATGGCGCATTGGTCGCGGTGCGAGGCGGCTGGCCTGCCCTCGCGCTTTGTCCACCACCCCGAATTTCAATGGCGTCTGGCCCGCGTGCCCCTGTTGAACAACGCTGAAAGCTACACAATGTCGACCAAGGCAGCCGTCGCCAAGCGTCTGGGCAAGATGCCGTTCAACGATGCGGGCAGCCTGCTGTTCTATCACTATCCCAACACATGGAACCACTTTCTGGGCGACCACGCGATCACCTTCCGCGTCCTGCCGGTCAGCGCCACCGAAACCGCCGTCACGACGACCTGGCTGGTCCACAAGGATGCGGTCGAGGGCGTCGATTACGACCTGCCAAACCTGACCGAGGTCTGGATGAACACCAATGACGAGGATCGTCAGGTGGTCGAAGAAAACCAAAAGGGCATCCTGTCCCCCGCCTATGAACCCGGTCCCTATTCGACCGTACATGAGGAAGGCGTGATCCAGTTCGTCGACTGGTATTGCCACCTGATGGCCGACCGAACCGCGCCGCGCCCCGCCCTGGCGGCAGAATAAAATGGCACGGACCCGCGCGAACTGGGCCGAGAAGCCCTGGTCGGATGACGAGCCTCTGGAATGCGTCATGGTGGTGCCGGAAAACGCCGACACCGCCACCTTCACCTTCCGCGCCCCCTCGGGCGCGTGGTTCGACTATATGCCCGGGCAGTTCATAACCCTCGACCTGCCCGTCGATGCGAAGAGGGGGGCGGGCGGTAACGTTCAGCGCACCTATACGATGTCATCCAGCCCGTCCCGCCCCCTGTCGATCTCGATCACCGTCAAGGCGCAGGCCAATTCCACCGGCACCCGATGGATGCTGGAACACCTGAAGCCGGGCGTCAGGATCAAAGCCTACGGCCCCGCAGGCATCTTCAGCTTTCACCGCCACCCGGCCCGGAAATACCTGTTCGTCTCGGCAGGGTCCGGCATAACCCCCATGATGTCGATGACCATGTGGGCCTGGGATTCCGGCGAAATGCCCGACATCGTTTTTGTCCATGCCGCCAGACGCCCGTCCGAAATCATCTTCCGCGAACGGCTGGAGCAATTCGCCAACCGCGTCCCCGGATTGCAACTGCACTTCACCGTCGAACAGCCGGATACCTTCCGCGCCTGGCCCGGCTATCGCGGCCGTCTGAACCAGATCATGCTTGGTCTGATGGCCCCCGACTATCTGGAACGGGAAGTGTTCTGCTGTGGCCCCGAACCTTTCATGCAAGGCGTCCGTGACACCCTGATCGCCCTCGGCTTCGACATGACCCACTACCATCAGGAAAGCTTTGGCGCGCCCGTCGCGACCGAGGCTGACGCGACCCCGACCACCGACATCACCCCCAACGAACGCGCCCAAGCGCAGGTTCTGTTCGCCACCAGCAACGTCACCGCCCCCTGCGCCGAAACCGACACCGTGCTTGCGGTGGCCAAACGCGCCGGGCTGAACATCCCCTCGGGCTGCACCTTTGGTCTGTGCGGCACCTGCAAGATCCGGAAACTGTCGGGCGAGGTGCACATGGTCCACAACGGCGGCATCTCGGATGAAGATATCGCGGCGGGTTATATCCTGGCTTGCTGCTCCCATCCCATGGGCCAGATCAGCGTCGCAGTCTGATCCAATCGCCCTGCTCATCCGCCCTTGCAGGCGTCTTCGCTGCCGCCCCAACGAAGCGGCCCGCAAGGGCGGATGAGTGGCTCGCAATCCGGGTGAAAAACCGCCATAAAGGTCCGACGCCACCGGCCAAGGACCCCATGTATCTCGAAATCGCCATCGTCGTCGTTCTGACCCTGATCAACGGGCTTCTGTCCATGTCCGAACTTGCCATTGTATCGGCCCGCCCCGCGCGGCTGAAGGTGATGGCCGAGGCGGGCAGTTCGGGTGCCGCGACCTCGCTCCGGCTGGCCGATGACCCGGGACGCTTTCTGTCTTCGGTCCAGATCGGCATCACGCTTGTCGGCGTGCTGTCCGGTGCGATTTCCGGCGCGACGCTGGGTGTAAGGCTGACCGGCGTTCTGGAACGCGCCGGGCTGTCGCCCGCACTCGCCGACACACTGGGCGTCGGCGGCGTGGTTGTGGCGATCACCTACCTGTCGCTGATCTTCGGCGAATTGGTCCCCAAACAGATCGCGCTCCGCGATCCCGAAACTGTCGCGGCCCGGGTGGCACCGCTGATGGGCGTAATCGCTGTCGTCGCGGCGCCCTTGATCTGGCTGTTGGACAAATCGGGCGAACTGGTGCTGCGCCTGCTGGGTCAATCCGGCGACGCCGAACAGAACATGACCGATGACGAGGTCAAGCTGGTGATCTCCGAAGCGCAAACCGCAGGCATCCTCGAACCTGCGGAATCCGATATGATCGCCGGTGTCATGCGCGTCGCCGACCGCACCGCCAAGGGCCTGATGACGCCAAGGCATGAGGTTGACATGGTCGATATCACCATGGGCTACACCGCCGTGGTCAAGCTGTTCCAATCCACCAAACGCACCCGCCTGCCGGTGCGCGACACAGGCCCCGACAACATCATCGGCGTCGTGACCACCCGCGATTTCCTGTCAACCCCGCGCGCTGCCTTTGACCTGCGGTCGCTGATCATCCCGGCCACCGTGGTCCGCGACGGCACCCGCGCCCTGGACGTCATTGAAACCCTGCGCACCGCCCCGGCCCATATGGTGCTGGTCTATGACGAATACGGCCACTTCTCCGGCATCATTACCGCAATGGACGTGCTGGAGGCGATCACCGGGGATTTCGACGAACCTACCGAGGAGGCGAAACTGATCACCCGCGCCGATGGCAGCCTGCTTGTGTCCGGCTGGATGCCGGTCGACGAATTTGCCGAACGTATCGGCCTGACACTCGACCTGGAACGCGATTACGAAACTGTCGCCGGTCTGGTCCTCGATCGCATGGGCAAACTGCCCCAGATCGGCGAGAACCTGCGCTTGGGCCGCTGGCTGGTCGAGGTGGTCGATCTGGACGGCCGCCGCATCGACAAACTGCTGGTCAGCCGGGTCGACAAGGCCTGACGCAGCACCTTAGGGCCCCGGTTTGTCATCCCATTGCCTGGTCAGAATACGGGCGGCATCGCCCTCCGGGTCGTCAAACTGCCGCGTCCGCATCGCCCAGACGAACAGGGCAAGCCCCGCACCGCCCAACAGCAGCGAGGCTGGAATCAGGATGGTCAGGATCTGCATGATCTACCTCAACCGCAACGCGTTCAGCGAGACCGTGATCGACGACAGCGACATCGCCAGCGCCGCCGCCAATGGCGTGGCATGTCCCAGCAGCGCCAAAGGCACGGCGATCACGTTGTACCCCGCTGAAATCGCAAAATTCTCGACCATCCGCCGCGTTGCCTGCTGTGCAATCCGCGCCGCATCGCCAATCGCCGCCATATCCCGCCCCAGCAGCACGATATCCGCAGCCACCCGTGCCGCATCCAACGCCTGCGCCGGAGCAATCGAGACATGCGCCGCCGCCAGCGCCGCAGTGTCGTTCAACCCATCCCCCACCATCAGCACCCTTTGCCCCTGATCCGCCAGCCCCCGCACCAGAGCCAGCTTCTCGGCAGGCAACGCGCCTGACACCCAGTCGGCAATCCCCAACCGCCGCGCGACCCCCGCCACCACCGCCTCGGCATCGCCTGACACCAGCCGGATCGCCTTGCCCTGCGCCCGCAGCGCCGCGATCGCCGCCTCGGCCCCCGGTCGCAATTGGTCGGTAAAGCCAAACGCCTGCGTCGTCCCCCCAGCACTCAGATAGGTCGCCGTCGCCGCCAGCGGCTTTGCCCCGACCCACTCCGCCCGCCCCAGCCGCACGACGGCCCCGTTCAACCGCCCCTCGATGCCGTATCCCGGCACCTCGCGCAGATCCGTCACCCCAGCCGCCACCACGTCCAGCCGCCCCAACGCCTGCGCCAGCGGGTGCGACGACCCCCGCGCCAATGCCACCGCAACCGCCAATGCCGCCGCCGGACAGTCTGCCGCGATCAACTCCGGCGTCCCCATCGTCAGCGTCCCGGTCTTGTCGAACACCACCGTATCGACCTCGGCCAACCGCTCCAGCGCCGTGCCGTTCTTGATCAGCACACCGCGGCGAAACAGCTTGCCCGAGGCCGCCGTCACCACCGCAGGCACTGCCAATCCCAACGCACAGGGGCAAGTGATGATCAGCACGGCCGCCGAGACATTGATCGCAAATCGCAAATCCCCACCCGTCGCCCACATCCAATACCCGAATGCCGAAAAGCTGAGGATATGAACCAGCGGCGAATAAACCCGCGCCGCCCGCTCGGCCAGCGTCGTGTACCGCGTGCGGGCATTTTCCGCGACAGCCACCAGATCGGCCATCTGATGCAGCGACGAATCCCGCCCCGCCGCCGTCACCCGCAGCGTCAGCGGCCCGGTCAGATTGACCTCGCCCGCCGCCACCCGCGTCCCCGGTCCGGCAAATACCGGCAGGCTTTCGCCAGTCAGCAAGCCCCGGTCCACCTCGGACGCGCCCGTCGTTACCACGCCGTCCACCGGCATCCGCCCGCCGGGCCGCACCAGAACCAGATCGCCGCGCACCACCTCGGCAATCGCCCGCACAACCTCGATCCCGTCGACCAGCACAATCGCCCGTGGCACCTCCAACGCCGCCAGTTCCTCCGCCGCCGACCGTGCCAGCGCGCGGCTGCGATGATCCAGATACCGCCCCAGCAGCAAGAAAAACGACAGCATCACAGCGGCATCAAAATAGGCCTGCTCACCCGAATACGCCGTCTCATACAACGAAATCGAGGTCGCGAGGATCAGTGCCAAGGATATCGGCACATCCATCCCCAACCGCCCGACCCGCAAACTGGCCCAAGCCGAGCGGAAAAACGGCTGCCCGACAAAAATCACTGTCGGGATGGCGATCATCGCCGAAATCCAGTGGAACATGTCCCGCGTCGCCGCCTCGGCCCCTGACCACACCGCGACCGACATCAGCATGATGTTCATCAGCGCAAAAAACGCGACGCCCAGCCGCATCAGCAACTCGCGCCCCTGCCGGTCGGTTTCGGTCGCTGACAGCAGACCGGGGTCCAGTTCATGCGCCTCGAACCCCACCGCAGCCAGCGCGGCCACCAGCGCCTCAGCCGTCACCTCTGCCGCAGCCTCGACCGACACGCGCTTTTGCGTCAGGTTGACCCGCGCCGATTGCACGCCGGGACAGGCCAGCATCGCCGCCTCGACCGTGGCGATGCAGGCCGCGCAATGGGCGGATGGCAGCGACAGCATCAACCGCGCAGGCGGCACCATCGCGGCGATCTGCGCAGCCGAGGGGGCCACGGTGCAGGCCGCACAGGCCATCGGTCTGGGAAACTCCTCGACCAATGCCATGTCAGCGCACCACCCGCAAATCAATCCGCTGCCGGAACAGCGTGCCATCCGCCGCATGCGCCGTCACCGCCATCATCCACTTGCCCATGCCCAAGTGCAGCGACGTGCCATAAACCCCATCCACCAGCCCAAACACCGGTGTCACATCATCCACCGATTCGGTCGGACGCCCGACCAGCACCGTCAGGTTCGCCACCGTCACCGGCTGCCCCGCCCTGGAAAACGCCAGCGTCAGCCGGTCCGTCCCCGCGTCATACAGCGGCACCAACTGCCAACCCAAAGCCTTTTGCGCCGCCATCTCGGCGTCGAAGGTTTGGCTCGCGACATAGCCATTCGCGACCTCCAACCCCGGAAACGTCGAAATCGCCTGCCATGCCAGCCAGACATTCACCGCGATGATCACGCCAAAGAAGCCCACGAAAATCGCCAGCACATGCCAGCCGGTGACCGGGCGCACAGGTTTTTCCACCATCGCCATATCAGCTATCCTCGCCGTTAAAGATCGTGTCGCGCGCCACACGCTCGGCACGCGGCACATCCGCGCCGTCCTGATCCGTAATCCACAGACGAACCGCGGTCCGTTCCGCCTCGGCCCCCGACGTGCCCGCAGCAGCGGTCAGATACAACCGCTGCTCCTTGGTCTCATTCGCGGGCACCAGAACACGCGCGCCCGCCCCCCCTTCCAGCCCCATGACGAACGCCGCATCGGCGGCAACCGAGAAGACAAACCACCGATCCTCACCATGCTTGTTGCGCAGCCGCAGGTCATAGGCGTTGCGGATCGAGCCGTCCGACAGCACCACATGCGTCGGATTGCGCACCGGCGTTACCGACACGTCGATGTTGGATCGCAGGAAAAGTGCGACGATCAACCCGATGCCAACCCCGCCCCACAGCACCGTATAAACAATGGTGCGCGGCCGAAACACATGGGCCCAGATCGACTTGGGCGGCTTGCCCGCCCGCTCCACCGTCTCATCCGTCAGGGCAAGATAGCTGATCAGGTTCAACGGCTTGCCCACCTTGGTCATGGTGTCGTTGCAGGCGTCGATGCACAGACCGCAGGTGATGCAGGCCAGTTGCTGCCCCTCGCGGATATCGATGCCCATCGGACAGACGTTGACACAGGCCATGCAGTCGATGCAGTCGCCCGCGCCCGCGACCGTCTGCTTGCCGCGCGGCTCGCCCCGCCAGTCGCGGTAGCCTACGGTGATGGTATCCTCATCCATCATCGCGGACTGGATACGTGGCCACGGGCAGGCATAGATGCAAATCTGCTCACGCGCGAAACCGCCAAAAACAAAGGTCGTGCCGGTCAGCACCGCAATGGTGATATAGGCCACCGGACTCGCCGTGCCTGCAAGCAAGTCACGCAGCAATTGCGGCGCATCGGTGAAATAAAACACCCAAGCCCCACCCGTCGCCAGCCCGATCAGCAGCCAGACCGTCCACTTGACGGCCCGCTTGCGCGCCTTTTCCAGGGTCCACGCCTGATTGTGCAACCGAACGCGGGCATTCCGGTCGCCTTCGATCCAGCGCTCGACCAGGATATACAGGTCGGTCCACACCGTCTGCGGACAGGCATAGCCGCACCAGACCCGCCCGGCCGCCGATGTGAACAAGAACAACCCCAACCCCGCCATGATCAGCAGTCCGGCGACAAAGTAAAACTCATGCGGCCAGATCTCGATCATGAAGAAAAAGAACCGCCGCCCCGACATGTCGATCAGCACCGCCTGATCCGGCAGGTTGGGCCCCCGGTCCCACCTGATCCACGGCGTGATATAGTAAATGCCCAAGGTGAACCCCATGATCCACCATTTCAGCGTGCGAAAACTGCCCTTGACCCGGCGCGGAAAGATCGGCTCGCGCGCGGCATAAAGCGGCGGAGTGTCGGCCATCGCCTATTCGCCCCCACCCAATGCGTGTAAATAGACGGCCACGGCGCGGATCTGATCCTCGGTCAGGCGCGGCGTGGTGCCGGGCGCGACATAGCCCCAGGCCGGCATCATCTCGTTGCGCGCCTGTGTGACCGTCACCGTCAGCGTGTCGCGGTCGCCGCCATACAGCCAGATCGCATCCGTCAGGTTCGGCGCCCCCAGATCGATATTGCCCTTGGCCTGCTCGCCATGACAGCCAGCGCAGTTTTCGGCAAACACGACCTGCCCGGCGGTCGCAAGCGGCGCATCATGATCCTGACCCGAGATTTGCAGAACATATTCAACCGACTGCGCGATCTGGTCCTTGGTCAGCAGGTCATCCGTGCCGAAACTCGGCATATCATTCAGGCGTGTATCGGGATCGACCGCACTGCGAATGCCGTGCAGCAGGGTGGTATGGATCGCGTCCAGCGACCCGCCCCACAGCCAGTCATTGTCCAACAGGTTGGGATAGCCCTTGCCCTTGACCCCCGCCGCCCCCGACCCATGACACTGCGCACAATTGTTGCGAAATACCGCTGCCCCGGCATTCATGGCAAACTGCTGCAATTCGGGATCGCTACCAATGACGGCAAGGTCGGTGGCCACAAGCCTGGCCTTGATCGGCGCGATCCGGGCGTCAACAGCCGCCATATCCGCCGCAAGCTCGCCCCGCGTCGTATAACCCAGCACACCCGGCGTCGCCCCCCGTATCAGCGGCCAAGCCGGATAGGCAATCGCATAGCCGACGGCAAAGACGATCGTCATGTAGAATACCCACACCCACCAGCGCGGCAGGGGGGTGTTCAACTCCTCGATCCCATCCCAGACATGGCCGGTGGTGCCGACGATGTCGCGGGCGTCCGGTTTGCCACGCAGGTCCGATTTCACGGGCTTGGCGCACATCGCTTAAGCCTCCTTCTGGGGCAGGGGTTTCTCGTCATCGCGAAAGATCAGGTTCGCCGCCTCGTCGTGCAGCGGCCTGCTGCCGGGCCGAAACGCCCAGACAAAAACGCCGACAAAGAACAAGGTCAGCACCAGCAACGCCCAACTGTCGGCGAATGCGCGCAGCAATGTATAGAGTTCCATGACTGCCCCCCTAGCGCGATGCGTCGGGGATGAAGGTCGAGAAATCGACCATCGTGCCCAGAACCTGCAGATAGGCGATCAGCGCATCCATCTCGGTCAATTGCGGCTGGCCGTCAAAGTTGCTGACCACCGCCTTGCCGTACCGCGCCAACAGCCCCGAGGAATCGCCGTCCGGATCGACCTGCGCTGCGAAATCAGCGGCGGCATTGGTCAGGTCGTCATCGGTATAGGGCACACCAACCATCCGGTTCGCGGCCATAAGATCGGTGATATAGGTCGGCTTAATCGCGGTTTCAGCCAGAAAACTGTATTTCGGCATCACCGATTCCGGCACCACGGCCTGTGGGTTGATCAGGTGATCGACATGCCAGTTGTCGCTGTACTTGCCGCCCACCCGCGCCAGATCCGGCCCCGTCCGCTTGGACCCCCATTGAAACGGATGGTCATATTGCGATTCCGCAGCCAGCGAGTAATGCCCGTACCGCTCCACCTCGTCGCGAATCGGGCGGATCATCTGGCTGTGACAGGTATAGCAGCCCTCACGAACATAAATGCCCCGCCCGGCCAGTTCCAAGGGCGTATAGGGCCGCATCCCCTGCACCGTCTCGATGGTGTTTTGCAGATAGAACAGCGGCACGATCTCGATCAACCCGCCAATCGTCACCACCAGAAAGCTAAGGATCAGCAGCAGCGACGCATTGCGCTCGATCGGCCCGTGTTTGTCCAGAATTGCCATGAGATGCGCCCCCTATTCCGCCGGGACGCCGGCATGGTCCGCAACCTGTGCAGGTTGCGCCCGTACCGTCATCCACAAGTTATAGACCATGATCAGTCCGCCGGTCAGGTACATGGCCCCGCCGATACCCCGCACGACATACATCGGGAACTTGGCGGCCACCGTGTCGGCGAATGCGTTCACCAGGAACCCGTTTGCATCAACCTCGCGCCACATCAGCCCTTCCATGATGCCGGTGACCCACATGGCCGAGGCGTACAGAACGATCCCGATCGTCGCCAACCAGAAGTGCCACGATACCAGCGGCAGACTGTAAAGCCCCGCCCGGTGCCAAAGGCGCGGCGTCAGGTAATACAGGACCGCAAAGGTGATCAACCCGTTCCAGCCCAGCGCACCGGAATGCACATGCCCGATCGTCCAGTCGGTATAATGGCTGAGGCTGTTGACCGCCTTGATCGACATGACCGGCCCCTCAAAAGTGCTCATGCCATAAAAGCCGATGGCCGCCACCATCATCCGCAAGACCGGATCGGTGCGCAGCTTGTCCCAGGCGCCCGACAACGTCATCAGCCCGTTGATCATGCCGCCCCAGCTTGGCATCCACAGCATGACCGAAAACACCATGCCCAGCGTCGCCGCCCAGTCGGGCAAAGCGGTGTAGTGCAGATGGTGCGGACCCGCCCAGATATACAGGAATATCAGCGCCCAGAAGTGGATGATCGACAGCTTGTAACTGTAGATCGGCCGCTCGACCTGCTTGGGCACGAAATAGTACATCATGCCCAGAAAGCCTGCCGTCAGGAAAAAGCCGACCGCGTTGTGGCCATACCACCACTGCACCATTGCATCCTGCACCCCGGCATAGATCGGCACCGACACCGACGACAGCAGCGACACCGGCACCGCCGCATTGTTCACGATATGCAGCATGGCGACCGTGACGATCATCGACAGGTAAAACCAGTTCGCGACATAGATATGCGGCTCACGCCGTTTGACCAAAGTGCCGACGAACACAACCAGATAGGCCACCCAGACAATCGCGATCCAGATGTCGATATACCAGACCGGCTCGGCATATTCCTTGCTTTGCGTGCCGCCCAGAATGTACGAGGACGCGGCCAGCACGACCATCAACTGCCAGCCCCAGAATACGAACCACGCCAGGTTCCCGCCCCACAGCCGCGCGGCTGATGTCCGTTGGACGACGTAGAAAGATGACATGATCAGCGCGTTGCCGCCAAAGGCAAAGATGACCGCACTGGTGTGCAAGGGGCGCAGACGGCCAAAGTTCAGGATGCCCATGGCGTGGTCGATGTTCAGCGACGGGAACGCCAGTTGAAAGGCAATGATCACGCCGACCAGAAACCCCACGATGCCCCAGAACGCAGTGGCAATCACCCCGGCCCGGACCACCCCGTCCATATAGGCGGTCTGGTCGTGCACCGTGGGCGTGTCCATGTGGCGCAAAACATACAGGAATGTCAGCGCCGCCGCGATCATCACCTCGATCGCGTTCACCCGATAGGGCAGATCATGCGCCAGATTTGCCGCGATGGCCGCCAGCAGCCCGATCACGGCCAGCACCGCCAGTTTTACGAAATCCCACATGGTCCAGTCCCCTGATGCGCGCGTTTTGGCCGTGATCCCGGCACAGTCCGTTTTGCAGGTGCAGCGACCCGCCGCTTTGATCCATGTCAAATTCTCGGGCCATTGAAGCTGATAGGGATCAGCGCAAGGCACGCTGGTTTTGCCTGAATCCGGAACTACTGAAAACAGGAGGCTGCCCATGTGGTTCAAATCGGTCCTCACCGTCGTCACCGACCAAGGCCCGGCCGAAACGGCCATCGCCGCAGCCGCCCGGATGGCGCTGCACAATGACGGCCATCTGGATGTTCTGGCGCTCGGCGTCGACCGGATGCAACCCGGCTACAGCCATATCGGCCCGGCCACGATGGTGACGGACATGTCGCTGGACCGCGCCGAGGACGATGCCAAGGCGGCCGAAGCGGCCGTACGCACCGCCCTTGGCCGCGCTGACCCGGCGCTGCGCTGGGCGTTGGATTCCGCGGTGTCGCAGATGGGCAGCCTGACCACCGTGGTCGGCGACGCCGCCCGTTTCGCCGACCTTGTCGTGCAGTGCCTGCCCTATGGCCAGGATCAGGCGCAAGAGGCCGAAGTGGTGGTCGAGGCTGCCTTGTTCCAAGGCCAGGCCCCGGTCCTGATCGTGCCACCCGGTTCGTTCCCGGCGCTCGCCGCACCGCATCGCATCCTGCTCGCCTGGAACCAAAGCGCCGAGGCGTTGCGCGCCGCAAAATGCGCCCTGCCCTTGCTGCGCGCCGCCGCCTTGGTCGATATCACGGTCGTCGATCCGCCCGCGCGTGGCGGCGAAAGGTCGGACCCCGGCGGATTGCTGTGCCAGTTTCTGGTCCGCCACGGTGTAAAGGCGCAGGTCACCGTCCTCGCCCGCAATCTGCCGCAGGTGTCCGACGTGCTGGCGCAACACGCGATGGATCAGGGTGCCGATCTGATGGTGATGGGCGCCTACGGCCATTCCCGCCTGCGCGAGGCGGTGCTGGGCGGTGCGACGCGCACGATGCTGGAACACAGCAAGATCCCGGTGCTGCTGGCACATTGACCGGGACGTGTGCCCCAACCGTCGCTCATCAAGCCTTACGGCTTTCTTCGCCCGCCCACCGTGCCCTGTTCCGCAGCAATTCAGCCACGCCAACGAAGAAAGCCGTAAGGCTTGATGAGTGGCGCCAACCGGCCCTCCAAGCCCCTAAGCGACCATCCCGCTGTCTAAATCGCTGCCGGTCTGCAGCGACAAGGCACCGAAATCGGGTACCAGAACACCTCGGCGATCTTGCAGTTCCACCACCCCATCCCGTTTTAGCGCACTCATCTGCCGGCTGACGGTTTCCAGCGTCAGTCCCAGATAATCCGCCATCTCCTCGCGGGTCAGCGGCAAGTCAAACCGCATCGCGCCCTGTGGCGGACGGGCCGCCAGCCCCGCATTCCGCTGCGCGATGATCACCAGAAACGAGGCGATCTTCTCTCGCGCCGTCTTGCGCCCCAGCAGCAGCAACCACTCCCGCGCGGCGTCCAGCTCGTCCAGTGTCATCTCCAGCAAACGGTGCGCAAGGTGGGGCGTGGCAGCCATCATCGCCTCGAATGGCTTGCGGCGGAAACAGCACATCACCAGATCAGTCTTGGCCGTCACGTCATAGGCCGCCGTGCCGCGCCCCGGACGACCGACGAAATCAGACGGCAACAACAGCCCCACCATCTGCCGCCGCCCATCCTCCAGCGTCTGGGTCAGCGTGGCGATGCCGGTGACGACCGAGGCGACAAAATCCATCCGGTCCCCCGCCCAGATCACCGTCTGCCCGGCCTGAAAGCTGCGATAGTATTTCATCTGTTCCAACAGCGCCAATTCCGCAGCCTCGCACCGCGAACAGACCGCCCGATACCGGATCGGACAGTCGGCGCATTTGTCAAAGGCGGCAGTCTCGCCGGACATAGGCATCGGGCTCCAGAATATGGTCAAGGACAGTTGACAGTCCCCGACCAAGTTACCCCCTTGGCCCCACTTTCGCAACGCGCGCTTTACGGTTCAGGCTGTGGCCAGCCTGTCAGGCCTGCAAGAACGCGATCAACGCGTCGTTGAACTGTTTGGCATGGTTAATATTCATGCCATGCGGCGTACCCTCGATCACCACCAATTTGGACTGCGCAATGGCCGCATGGGTCGCTCGCCCCAGCCTTCAAATGTCACGGTCCCGGCCCTGCCACGCCGCACCCGACAACGGCCAGCCGTGTATCAGGACAACCGGACGCCCCTCGCCTTCCGACTGCATGTGACGAATGGAAAATGACAGCAGAGAACGCAGCCCATGACGAACCGTCAGGGCCTCGACCCCGGCCTTGGCTGATCTTCCACCGTACAGCCAGTCCGATTTGGGTCAGGCAACGCGAGACACGGATGACCCGCCTCAATCCGGCAGATCAAAAGTCGTCCTCAGCTTCATGACGCGGCCCTCACGAGCCGAGGCATAACCGGCTTCGATGATCTCGATAACGTGGCGGGCATGGTCCGCGGTGGCAAGCGAGGGGATACCTTCGCGAACCCACCGAGCCATTTGCATCACATTTTCGAAAACATGGCTCTCGGGGATATCGCGATGCGGGCCCGTGACATGCGGAAGCGTTCGCATCTGCGCCTCCCAATCGGTGATCGGGGCGCCAAGGGTCTGGTCGCGTCCCTCGAACTCGATCGGGGTTTGGTGCGAAAGGGCACCGTCGAACACGCCCGTCGTACCGCAGAATGTGGCCGCCCCGAATTGAGGGTTGGTCAACCCGGCAGCGGTTCCGATTGCCAGCGCGAACCGAGCGCCGCCAAAATCAAGCAGGCCGCGAGCCGACGATGTGCAGATTGCGCCTGGCCGCAAGAGCAATCAACGCGTCGGCCACTGTCGTTGTCATGGTCTTGTTGACGAATCCCGCCTTCCGAGCATGATTCATGGCCCATTCGGTCCCGTCGGGCCAACCGAGTTGTCGCCGTCGCGCGATCTGCGACCAGCCATAAACCTGCGTTGGAACAGCCCCACCAACGACGACTGGCGAGCCGGCACCAGCAACCTTGGAAATCGGTCATCAGGCCGCGCGCGCTCATCCTGAGCTGTTCGCTGACATAGTTGGTTTTGCGAACGCGCTGTAAGCCATTGTCATGAAATCGGGTGGAATAATGACCAGCTTAAACAGACAGCGAAATTGCGGTTTTTCCGGGACAGCCCCGCGCATCCGCTTGCGACTGTTCTGCAATGACCGCCCGACCGGTTTACGGCAGGTGTCAGCCTTTATGGATTCCCATATAGATCAACGAATTACAAGAGTTCTCTTATAAAATTCCCTGTGCGGCTTGCGGTGATCGGAGCCGGCGATGTGGCCTGCCGGGATTACCTGCCGCATCTAGGGCACATCGCTGACCTGGCGCGGGTCGAGATGTTGATTGTCCGGAACCCCGACCACGTTGAAAAGGCGGCGCGGGAATTTGCGGTCCGCATGGTCAGAACCGACTGGCGCGCCGCTTTGGGACGGGAGGTTGACGCCGACCTGAACCTGATCCCGGCACCGCTGCATGGCGAGATCAATATTGCATTGGCGCAGGTCGGGCGGCACGTCTGTTCCAAAAAACCCTTTGCCCGCGGGCGTTGCAGAGGGCCGCATTATCTGTGTTGCCGCCGCGCAAAGCGGCGCAGTGTTTGCCGCCGCACCGTCGGTCATGGTTTACCCTCATGTCAAAACGCGCGGTTCAAATCCTGGCCTCGGGTCAGCTTGGGACCATTCATTCCCTACGTGCCACCGCCACAGGATCACCGCCGCCCTGGGGCGGTTACACCGGCGATGATCAGGGATTGTGGAACGCCCAAATCGAGCGAGGCTGGAAGTTCAACGAGGACCCAGCCCCGATCTTCGGCCTCGACGGCAAGGGCCTTTGGCATTGGGGGCCGGGGCAGCGGCCACCATAGAACTCCGCCAGACATAAGGTAGTGGTGTCGCAGCAAAGGTAATGGGCGTTGGATCGCAGGACGGCAGGTTTGCAGCCGCGAAGGCAGCGGGCCAACCGGGCTCGGGCGGGGTGTCTTTTATGGCTGAGCCGGGCGTCAGGGTCACGGTTCCGCATG
>JBBQGU010000023.1:0-20206 GCA_038323315.1 Rhodobacterales bacterium
AGGCTGGCGAGACTGGGGGGCTGGCGAGGCTGGGGGGCTGGCGAGGCTGGCAATGGTCGGCCCGCGTCAATCTTCGCCCAGATCCCACCCGTCCGGGTAAAAATCATAGGCAAGGGCCAGTTCGGTCGCCGCCTTTTCACGCTCCCAGATCGCCTCGGGCGTGACGGGCATCGGGCCGTAGGAGGCGATCAGATAGTCGGCGTCACGCTTGGTGCTAAAACCCTTGGTCTGGAGGGCCTTTTCAAAGCCTTTCCAGTTGGCGTCGGTCTCTTCCAGAAAGAACAGGAAATCGACCACCGCCGTCGCGGGCAAGGTCTGACCCTTGGGCAGGCTGGCAAAGGTGTCAAAGGTCTCGCGCTGTTGGGCTGCAAAGTTATGGGCCATGGGTGCCTCCTTGGGTGCCGCGTATCACTGCATCAGGCGGCGGGCCAGCCGGTTTTGCCGTTCGATCACCCGCGGCAGGTCCAGCGTCAGCATCCGGCCCCCCGCCACGATCTGACGCCCCTCGACAAACAGACCCCTGACCCGCACAGGCCCCGCCAACAACAGGGCGACCGGGTCCCAAGACCCCGCAGCCTCGATGCCCGAAATATCCCAGATCGCCAGATCGGCCCGCTTGCCCGGTGCCAGAGTGCCGCAATCATCCCGCCCCAGAACCTGTGCGCCGCCAAGGGTGGCAATCTCCAACGCCTCACGCGCCGACATGGCATCGGCCCCCCGTGCGACCCGTTGCAACAGCATGGCCATCCGCGCCTCGGCCATCAGATTGCCCGCGTCGTTGCTGGCCGACCCATCAACGCCAAGGCCGACCCTGACCCCCCTATCGCGCATCGTCCGCACCGGTGCGATGCCTGACCCAAGGCGACAATTCGAACAGGGACAATGGGCAACGCCTGTGCCTGATCCCCCGAATAGCTCAATTTCCGAACTGTTCAGCTTGACGCAATGGGCGTGCCAGACATCGGCACCGGTCCAGCCCAGATCCTCGGCATATTGCCCCGGACGGCAGCCGAACTGGGCCAGAGAATAGGCGACATCCTCGTCATTCTCGGCCAGATGCGTGTGCAGCATCACCTTCTTGTCGCGGGCGAGTATCGCTGTTTCGCGCATCAAATCGCGGCTGACGCTGAAGGGCGAGCACGGGGCCAGACCGACCCGGCACATCGCCCCCTCGGCAGCATCATGGAACTGATCGACCACCCGGATCATGTCATTCAGGATAGCGGCCTCACCCTCGACCAGACTGTCGGGCGGCAGGCCCCCGGCACTTTCGCCGATGCTCATCGCGCCGCGCGTCGGGTGAAAGCGCAGACCGACCTCGCGCGCCGCCGCAATCGTGTCGTCCAGCCGCGCGCCATTCGGATACAGATACAGATGATCCGAGCTCATCGTGCAACCTGACAGCGCCAACTCTGCAAGGCCGATCTGGGCCGAGACGAACATCTCCTCGGGGCCAAAGCGCGCCCAGATCGGATACAGCGTTTTCAGCCAGCCAAACAGCAACGCGTCCTGACCGCCCGGCACGGCGCGCGTCAGTGTCTGGTACAAATGGTGATGCGTGTTGACCAGACCCGGCGTCACGACACAGCCTTGCGCTGCGATCACCTCGGCCCCCGGCGCGTCCAGGCCCATGCCAACCGCCGCAATCACGCCGCCGCGCAACAGCACATCGCCACCGGCAATCTCGGACCGCTGCATGTCCATCGTCACCACGACCGTGGCACCTTTGATCAGGATATCCCGCATCACATCAATCGTTCAGCAACGCCAAAGCCTCGGCATGGATGGTGCGGTTTGCCGCCGCCAGAACCTGCCCGCCCATCGGGCAGGGCCGCCCCTGCCAATCGGTCACCACACCCCCCGCCGCCTCGATCACGGCAATAGGCCCCTGTACGTCATAGGCCAGCAAGCCCGCCTCGATCACCAGATCGATCTGACCCGCCGCGATCAGCGCATAGGCATAGCAATCCGCCCCATAGCGCACCAGTTTGGCCCGGGACGCGACACGCTGGAAGGCCGCACCCTGCTCCACTGTGCCCACCTCGGGAAAGGTCGAAAACAGGATCGCTTCGGACAGGGGTCGGGCCGCCCGGGTCTTTAAGACCGTGCGCCCCATCGGGCCATTCACCTCGGCCCGCCCCAAACCACCCTCGAACCGTTCGCCGATATAGGGCTGGTCGATCATGCCGTAGATCGGGCCACTGTCATCTGACACCGCAATCAACACTCCCCAGGTCGGTGTGCCAGACAGATAGCCGCGCGTGCCGTCGATAGGGTCCAGCACCCAGTTCAGGCCCGAAGTGCCGACGAGGGTGCCAAACTCTTCGCCCAAAATGCCATCCTGTGGTCGCCGCCGCGCCAGAACCGCCCGCATTTCGGTTTCTGACAGCCGGTCTGCCACCGTCACGGGATCAAACCGGTCGCGTTCCTTCGTGTCAGCGGTCAGGCCTGCGCTGCGAAAGTGCTTTAATGTCGCCACCCGCGCCGCATCGGCCAGTTCCGCCGCAACATCCATCAACTCTGCCGCCAACGACTGATCCATCTGTCGGTTTCCCCTCAAATTACCTCCGACCCGCGCTAATTGGTCAGAGGTAAGGGGTCAAGCAAATCCAGGCGATTGGTCACGCCGCTTCGCTGAGAACACGGGCCAGATCAAACAACCGACGCCGCTGTGCCTCGGGGATCGCGTAGTAGGAACGCACCAGTTCCATCGCCTCTTTGTCGGCCATCATGTCAGACCCGGCGGGCGCCAGCGTGCCACTGCCCAGACCCTCGAAGAAGAAACTGATCGTGACCCCCAAAGTCTCGGCAACGTCCCAAAGTCGCGAGGCCGACACGCGGTTCATGCCGGTTTCATACTTCTGGATCTGCTGAAATTTGATCCCTACTTTGTCTGCCAGTTGCTGCTGGGTCATGCCCACCATCCAACGGCGGTGCCGGATACGTTTGCCGACATGTGCGTCTACGGGATGCTTCATTTCATTCTCCGGGTTACGATTGACTACTGACTGAGTACAAGCAAGAAGCGTGCCAAAATTCGCAGCCGGTGCAAAATTCTGCAAAATAGTTAACGCTTGTGCAAAACTTGTCTAATTAGATAGTCTGAATTGTACGCTTGAGTAAGAATTCAACGCAGACTTGTCGAAATCGCGGTAAAGGGCTAGCGGCGCGCTCGCACTCGCCCAGAACGGGTTTGCCATTTCGCATTGCATTTTGCAACTTTACAACCAACATAGATTGCACTTTGCAAGTTTCGTGCTTTTTGGGGCTTGGTTAACGCGGATTGCTGCCATTTTCTGACTTGTTCGTTAACAAACCTTTAATTTTATTCATCGCAACTCTGTGGCGCCAACCTCAGGATTTCAATCCTTGGTTGTATCGTCTTGTTCGGTGCCAAGCCGCAACTTCCCGCAATTCCGCCTCGGTACGGCCCGGAATCGCGCCATAAGTCGCCCGGATCAGTTCGGCAAGGCGACCGACAACGGGGCCAAGGCCCTTGTTGCCGACATAAAGGTTAATTTTCATCTTGCCCAACCTGGGCAGCAGTCCGTCATGCTGGATGCGCACGACGTGGCGCGGCTCGGACCCCTCCGGCACGGTATGTACGGCCAGGCCGGCGCTGACGCTGGCTTCGATGGTGCGAGTGTTGTCGCTGTCTACCGTTAGAACCCAAGGCACCCCTGCGTTGTCCAGCCGATCCAGATCAGTTGCAGTTCCGTCGAAGTTGTCCCGCCCGGTCCCACATCATCCTCGGTCGTGACGATCACATCGCAGGCGCGGCGCGCATGTCACGCGTTGCGCCAACTGACCGACCATCTGCTGAAAGATATCGGTCTTTCGCGCGCCGAGGCGATTTGCGAGGCAAATCGTCCTCTTTGGGATGCTCCTGTCCACTGGCATCGCTGACAGTCGCAGAAAAGAAACGAAATCCTTGAAATCTGCGCGGATCACCCCGATATTGCATGCACAGGTCTGTGGAAAAGTCCCCGGGCCAAGACATTGGAGATTTTCATGGCTGACTACCAGACGACCCGACCACTAAGCGCGGCCGCCGGAGCGGCCAGCATCGACGAGGGCCTGCGCGCCCACATGACCAAGGTTTACGGGCTGATGTCCGTGGCCATGCTGATCACCGCTGGCACCGCATGGGCCGTCGGGTCCAACGAGGCGATGTTCAACGCCATCTTCACAACGCCCCTGCGTTGGGTGGTGATGTTCCTGCCGCTGGTGATGGTGTTCGCCTTCTCGGCGATGATCAACCGCTTGTCGGTGGCTGCGGCGCAGTTGTTCTTCTATGTCTACGCGGCTGCCATGGGCCTGTCGCTGGCCTTCATCTTTGCCATCTATACCGGCACATCTATCACCACGACCTTCCTGACGACGTCGATCGCCTTCGGCAGCCTGAGCCTATACGGGTATACGACCAAGCGCGATCTGTCGGCGATGGGCGCGTTCCTGATGATGGGCCTGATCGGCCTGATCGTCGCCTCGGTGATCAATATCTTCATGGCCTCCTCGGCGCTGGCTTTCGCGATTTCGGTCATCGGTCTGCTGATCTTCGCAGGTCTGACGGCCTATGATACCCAGTCGATCAAGAATGAATACATCGAGCATGCACGTGCCGGTGACAGCGACTGGTTGGGCAAATCTGCGATCATGGGTGCGCTGCGCCTGTATCTGGATTTCATCAACCTGTTCATGTTCATGCTGCAGTTCATGGGCGACCGTCGCTGATCTGTCATTGATCTGCCGCGTAACACTCATCAAAGGCCGGGCACGCGCCCGGCCTTTTCATGTCTGACACTGCATCCGCACAGCCGGGAACTGCAACCCGGGTGTGATCGACACATCCACCGGCCCCACGACGTTGAATCCGACCGATGCGTAAAACGGCACGGCGGTCCGGGTCGACAGACAGTCATAGAACCTGACACCCTCGGCCCCCGCGCCTGCAAACACCGCTTGCATCAGCCGTCGTCCAATGCCCTGACGTGTTGCATCCGGGTCGGTGGCCACATGACGGATATGGGCCATGGCCCGCCGCTGCATGACCCCAGCCGCCGCCACACGCAGCCCCGCTGCCGACAGGCTATAGCCGCCCGCCCCGAAAACCCGGCCCTTGGCATCCTCGACCACGAAGTACCGGCCCGAGGCCAGCAGTTCCGGCCTTGCGCGTGCAAGCAACGGCACCAGCCCGACCATGATCGACGGCGGATAGTCGGCTTTCAGCAGCCGCGGATAACTGCGCGCCAGCAGGTCATCCACCGCCGCGACGTCGTCAGGCCGGGCAAGGCGCAGGGTCAGGCTGCTTTCCATGGGGTCAAGCTAGCTCGCCCCCGTCTCGTCGAAAACCCCCGCAACGCAAGTTTTCCCCGCAGACCCGCTATCCCCTTGCCAGCCCCAGATCGGCGCCCGGAACCCTTGGATTGACCGGCTGAAGGATCGCGCGCTGCGCAGGGGTCACCCTGTCCAGCAGGGCCTGCGCGTACTGATAGCCATAGCGCGTGTTGCCCCAACCCGGCCCATAGCGATAGATCACCACCCGCCGCTCGCCGGGACTGCTGCGCCGCGTTGCGCCATGCGATATGGCGTCGCTGAACAGCAGCGCCGAGCCGGCCTTCAGATGTACCTCGACCGCGCCCGCGACCTCCTCATCCTCCAGCTTGCAGCGCTCGGCATAGGGGGTGCGAAAGATCGGATGCGCAAAGCTGCTTTTGTGGCTGCCGGGGATCACCCGCGTCCCGCCATCGCCGGGGCCGATATCTGTCAGCGCGACCAAGATGTTGACCTGCCCGCACTGCCAGCGCCCATCGGCATAGCCATACTGGTTGCGGATCGCCCGTTCATGGCCCCCGGAATGCAACGGAAAGAACCCACCCGTCCGGCGGACCGAGGCAAAGCACTCGTCAATGAACAGCCCCTGAATCCAGGTGCGATCCTCGCCGCAATACCGGCGCATCCTGTCGATCCAGGCAGGATGGTCGATCAAATCCTCGAACGGCTTGCCGGCATGGACGATGTTCTGCAACTCCATCCCTGCGCGGGCATTGTTGTCCAGTCGCTGCACATCGCCCCACCATTCCTTGAAACCAAGGTCGGGAAAGCCATCAAAACCTGCATTCAGTGCGGCCAGATGGTCCGGGGCGATCACGTCCTCCAGGATCAGATACCCGTTCAGGTCAAACAGATAGTCCTGCAAATCATGCTCTGCCATAGGCTCCCCCCCTTGCGTCACCTCCCATGATTGCCAAGACCGCCGCCCCGACACAAGCCCACCAAAACGCAAAAAGCCGCACCCATAGGCGCGGCTTTCATCCAATTCGGACGGCCGATCTTACTTGATCTTGCCTTCCTTGTATTCCACATGCGCGCGCTTGACGGGGTCATATTTGTTGACCGTCATCTTTTCGGTCATGGTACGGGCGTTCTTCTTGGTCACATAAAAGTGCCCGGTGCCAGCCGTCGAGTTCAGACGGATCTTGATCGTCGCCGGTTTGGCCATAGTCGTCTCTCCTGCATCAGGACGACGCTGCCGCGCCCTGCGAAATCCTTGAAACCCGCCTTTTAGACATAGGCACGGCAGAGTCAACCGCATTCAATGCCGGAACGGCACTTTCACGCATGTTGAAACACGATCACGGTCGAGGGGTATTCCGCGTCGCCGGTCCGGTCCAACACTTCGGTGACCTTGCCCATCGCCTCACAACTGTCGGCCAGGATCCGCATCACGGCCTCTCGCGTCGCGCCAAAGGGGTCCAGTACGTTCGACGATTTCGGCATATGCCCGCGCGTGTGGTCGATCAGCAACCAGCCGCCGGATTTCAGGCATTTGGCCCATGCGGCAAACGCCTTACCGGGGTCATAGGCGTGGTCCCACGAGTTGGAATAGACGAAATCCGCCTTACCCTGCCACTCTGGATTGTCGTCATGAAAATCCCATTGCACGGTGTTTTCGAATTGCGTCGCGGTTTCCGAGATATCCGTTCCGATCACATTGGCACCGGCCAGCTTTTTGCGGAACCAGCCTTGCTCTTTGCCGCGCCGCACACCGTGGCAAAGGCCAAAGTCGATTTTCGCGCCGCCAGCCCGCTGATCCTGCATCCAACCCGCCAAAAAAAAGATATGGCCTTTCTTGACGAATTGAGCCTGCAACTTGGCCTTGTTGCCTTCTTCCTGCACGCGCCGGTAGGTTTCGTAATCGTCATACAGGTGCTGAACAAAGCCCTCACCCTCTTTGACCTGCGTGCTGGTCAGGCCTTCGACCTGTTCCATGGCGCGCTTGAACATGCCTTTGCGGGCCGCCTTGCGCGCAGCCTTTTCGGGATCTGCATTCTCTGTCTGATCCGCCATACCATGCGCCCCTGGACTGTCATTCTTCGATCATCCGCTTAGTGTAGCCGGATGTTGATTCTGCGGCAATAAATCGTTGACATCTTGCCGACAATCAGCCCCACCATACCCCTTTGCCGGTCATTTCGCGCCACAGACGACAGGCGGTGGTCAGTGCGACGGACGCTGTTCGGTCCTGCTCTGCTGCGGCATCTTCATCAACATGCATCAGCCCGCGCAGCGTGGCGATGTCGGTCAGAATGCCCAAGGCATCCTGCAGCGCCTCCATCCTTGCAAAGAAGGTCTTTGCCCCCCGCTTGTGCCAGAGCGGTGCAAGAAAGTCGCACAGATAGCGCAGCGTTTTCATGTCCTTGCGAAAGCTGTGCCGGATGTCGGGTGCAAGGTTCGACAGATCGGGCCCATAAGCGACGCAGGTCGACCATGCAAAGTCCAGCGCACGTTCAGCGAGGGCTTTGACCGGACCATTGCGCAGATCCCGCGCCTTGTGCCCCACGCGCCGCCACGTCTTGCCGTTCAGCAATGTCGCGGCGCGCCCGGCAAAGCCCTTGGCATCTTGCGCGATCAAAGCTGCCCGGACGGTGCGCCGCAGAGCGACGATGTCTTGCGCCCGCGCCTCGGCACCTGCCGTGGCCGCGAGGGTACGGCCATTGACCTCGGCGTCGCGCAATTCGCCGATCAGGCGAAACAGCCGTGTCGCCTCGGCTTTCAGCGGTGCGGTGGCGGCCTTGGCCAGGATGGGACGAAATCCGTCCAGCACCGAGCGCAGGCGCCGCAAGGCCACGCGCGTGCGGTGCGTGCCTTCGGGGTCATCGGTCAGCAGCAGCGGGGGCAAATGCCGCACAAATTCCTGTGCGCAATGGTTGATCAGAACGATCATGGCTTCGCCTGCCGTCATGTCGCGCGTGACGAGATGTGCAGGGTCAGATGGCATCGGACGAACTCCAATGCACCACGGCCATCTGCAGGCCAACTGCGCCCAAGCAGAAATACTGTTTCGGCGAATGTTCCGCTGAGGCGGTGTTCGTGGCAGCAGACGTTTCAGACATTTTGCGCGGTCCTCCCAAGATTGGCTCCACTGGCATCTGGCCCCAAAACCGGGGCAGCCGGGTTGATGCAGGTCATGATGCGGCGGAATACCGCGCCGATTTCAGATGCGGCTGGGAAGAGGCCAAAGGATCACGGCTTCGTCGTCGGTCGATCTGGCCATTTCCCTCGACTGCGCCGCGTCAGCACGAGGGGCACAGGCTAGACCGCCTTCACGGGGCGACGCTCGGCATAAATCCGCGCGATGGCTGCCGAGCCGAGCCGAGCCGTAGCATTGTCTGACCGGCTGGTCAGCATGACCGGCACGCTTGCGCCAAGGGCTATGCCCGCCGCCTGGGCGCCGCCCAGATGGATCAGTTGCTTGGCAATCATGTTGCCGCTTTCCAGATTGGGGGCCACCAGCACATCAGCCCGCCCCGCCACATCCGAAACGATCCCCTTGGCCAGGGCCGCCTCGACCGAGATGGCGTTGTCATAGGCCAAAGGTCCATCGACCAGCCCACCGGCGATCTGGCCCCGGTCATGCATCTTGCAAATCGCCGCAGCCAGCAGGGTCGATGGCAGAGCACCCGTCACCGTCTCGACCGCCGACAGCAGGGCGACACGCGGCAGATCGACGCCGACCGCCCGGCACAGGTCGATGGCGTTTTGCACGATGTCGCGCAGGGCCGACAGATCGGGCGCAATGTTGATGGCGCCGTCGGTGATGAACAGCAGCCCCGGCTGATCCGCTACGTCCAGCACATAGACATGGCTCAGCCGCCGTTCGGTCCGCAGGCCCAAATTACGGTCCAGCACGGCCCCCAGCAGTTCATCGGTATGCAGCTTGCCCTTCATCAGCGCACCGGCCCGACCCGCCCGGACCAGTGCCACCGCCGCTTCCGCTGCGGCATGGCTGTGCGGCGCGTCGATGATCTGGACCCCGTCAAGCGAGGCGTTGATGCCCGCCGCAACCGCCTCGATCCGCGCGCGGGGGCCAACCAGCAGCGGCAGGATGATTCCGGCATCACGTGCGTCAAGCGCGCCCATCAGGCTCAGGTCATCACAAGGATGCACCACAGCGGTGGGCAATGGCGGCAGGGTGGCTGCCGCCGCGATCAGCAGCCGCAACTTTGTGCCGGAGATATTCGGCCCTGCCTCTGTCAGAGGCGCGGCAGGTCGGCTGATCTTGACACGCGGGGCCAGCACCTCTGCCTCGCCCGTGATCACCGCCTCGCCGTTCTGGTTCAGGCACACGCAATCCAGGATGATCCTGCCCGTCGTCATATCCTTTGACTGTACGGTCAGCTTGACGGTGATTGTGTCGCCCAACCTCATCGGTCGACGAAAGCGCAGCGACTGGCCCAGAAAGATCGTGCCCGGTCCCGGCAGTTCGGAGCCCAGCACCGCCGAAATCAATGCCCCCCCCCACATGACAGACGCGGTGAGACACGGCGTCGCCGCCGGATAGCCCGGGTCCGGATGCTGCGGCGAGACTTCGCCCGACAGCCCCGCAAACAGGTCGATGTCCTGTTGGCGCAGCACCCGCACCACATAGGCGGCGTCGCCCTCCGCCAGTTCGGCCAAGGTGCGGTTCTCGATCATGCGCAGGGGTTCACAGTCTTGCATGGCGTCCTCCATCAACATAGGTCACCGTGCCTGTGACGCCCGATGCGGCATCCGAGGCCAGGAAAGTGGCAACCGCACCGACCTCGGCAATCGTGACCAGCCGACGCTCGGTTGACCTTGCGCGGGCGTCGTCGATCAGCGTGTCGAAATGACCGATGCCACTGGCGGCGCGGGTGGCGATCGGGCCGGGCGACAGGACGTTGACGCGGATGCCCTTCGGCCCCAGTTCGACGGCCATGGCGCGTGCCGCAGCTTGCAGCGCGGCCTTGACCGGACCCATGATGTTGTAGTGGTCCACCACCTTTTCGGCACCATAATAGCTGAGCGTCATCAGACTGCCGCCCTGCGCCATCAGGGGTTCGGCCAACCGGGCCATCCGCAGAAAGGAATGGCACGAGATGTCCATCGCTTGGGCAAACCCCGCCTGCGATACATCCGTGACCCGCCCCCGCAGATCATCCGCCGGGCAAAAGGCGACGGCATGCAGCAGAAAATCCAGCCGCCCCCATCTGGCGCGCACGGCGTCGAACACCGCCTCCAACGCGCCCGGTCGGGACAGATCCAATGGCAGTACAAGCTCGGCCCCGACAGCCTCGGCAACCGGCTGCACATGGGGCAGCGCGTGATCGTTCAGATAGGTCACCGCCAACCGCGCTCCGGCTGCGGCAAAGGCCGTGGCACAGCCCGCAGCGATGGATTTGTCATTGGCGATCCCGACCACAAGGCCCAGTTTGTCATTCAGGTTCATGGCACACTCCTTACGTGACACGACAAATGTGTCCAGCACTTTGCCCGGGCTACGGTCCGCATCCCCGGCAAGGGCTGTCTTGAGCCTGACAAGTCCAGGCAGGTTGGTTGGTCCATGCACTGCCACGACATCAGAGTTTTCCACATGCCTCGCCATCTGGGTCTGGCGCAGCCTGCAGCCTTCGTTGGTTTTGGCAATTGATGTGGATCAACACATCATATGAAGTTTTCATGACATGGTGAATGCAGGGGTGACAAGGCTGGCGCGTCCACGTCCGACCGATGCTATGCTATACTCGTCAAGCCATAGGAGGTGCCGCATGACCAACATGCCCCGCGAGAATGTTCAGTCCTATCCCCGCCCTCCCGCACTGCAGCCGGTGCCGCAACGCATCCTGATCCGTCTGGGGGGGTTTGTGGTGGCCGACACGACCCGCGCGCTGAGGGTGCTGGAGACTCATCACGCGCCCACCTATTATCTGCCGCCCGAGGATGTGGAGGCCATCTTGCGCCCGACGCAGGGCAGCAGCATCTGCGAATGGAAGGGCCTGGCCCGCTATTATGACGTCATCGCCGGGGCCGCGACTGCCACGCGCGCGGCCTGGGCCTATGACCGCCCCACCGCCCGCTTTGCATCCCTTGCGGGTCATATCGCCTTTTATGCCGGGCTGATGGAGGAGGCTTGGGTCGGTGATCTGCGCGTCATCCCGCAGCCGGGCGACTTTTACGGCGGCTGGACCACCACCAATCTGGACGGTCAGATCAAGGGCGCGCCCGGTACGACGCACTGGTAAGGCTATCCCTGAAACAGCGGAAAGCTGACGCCCAAGGCCCAGGCCAGAACAACCCCCAGCGCCAGACCGGATGATAGTGGCCCCGCCCGGACAGTGGCATCGCGCCCCATTGTGCCAAAAACCAGATAGAACAAGACCATGACCGGCGCGATCAGCATCAAAAAGAACAGCGCCTTGAAATTCAGCGCCACCGCAAACCCCAACGACAGCAAGAATCCAGCCCTGATGCAGAACCGACCGAACAGACCGCTGCGGGCCGTCAGAATGGCATCGCCCATCATGTAAGGCACAGCGCCGATCAACAGCACACCGATGATCCAGAACCGCCCCAGTGTCGGCCAGAAATTCGCGGCATAGCGATCAAGGGCAATGCCAAACACCGCGCACCACAACAACAGCACCACAAAGGCGGCCAAAGACAGCCGCCACCGGATAAGGCCCCAGAACTGCAGCAGTCCCAACTGCAGCGCGCCATAGATGAACAGATGCAGGCCCAGATAGTCCGCGACCAGAACCGGCAGGAATTTTGGGTTCAAGGGAACCGCGATCAGTGGGGCCAGGATTGCGGGCAACAGGATCAGGGTGGCGGTCTGCCATCGACCTGGTCGAGGGTCAGTTTCCCCTGATACCGGCAAAAAGGCTGCGATGCGGCGAAAGATCAGCACCAGCCCCGCCAACAGCCCCAGGATTGCCCATCCCGTCGGCGGGATACCGACATCGGAACTGCGGCCAAAGGATTGGTCGATCCAGCCAACCGCCTCACGACGCCCGGCACGGCTTTGCAGAACCGACACATGCTCGACATAGGGCGCCACAACGGCGCGGCGCTTGATCGTGCCGCTTTTCACGGTGTTGCCCGGCAGTGCGGCAGGGTCGACCATCTGGACAGCACTTTGGGCAAAGGCGCTCAGTCCCGGCTCCCACGCACCTGCAATCAGCAACAGGTCATCCGGCGTGGTGGCCGTGATCTCGTTTGAAAAGGCCGATATCAGCACGATAGGCCCGATATCGCTGCGCTGTGCCGCGACCCGAACCAGAATATCAGTTGCCATGGAGTGGCCGAGCAGCGCCACCTTGCTATCGCCGTCCGTCACGGCATCGATGACCTCTGACGTTTGATCGACCAGAAGCCGCGTCGTTCCATCCGCCGATGTGACATCCCCCGACATCGGGACCGGATTGCGCCCATGGCCCAGAAACTCGAACGCAAAGACCCGGTATCCCGCCTGCGCCAGTGGCAGCGCATAGCCTTGCATCATCGACTGCGACCCCGCAAAGCCATGCGCCACCACCACCACGGGGCCATCTGCGCCACTCATGGCATATTCGGTGACCGGGGTTTGTCCGACGTCGAACTGCGTGATCTGCACGCCCTGCCGGGCGAATTCCAAGCCCAAAAACGACACCACGATCAAAACGACCGCCACATATGGTCTCACAACCCCGCCTCCCATGGTTGCGCTCTTGATACCTGGGGCATTCAGGACGCGTGACACATTTCCGCCCGCGCTGCACAGCACCCATGACGGTCATCCTCGCACCCAAGGCCCGAGGATCGCTGCATTTTGCCATTCCGCAAGGAATAGTCAAACGCCTTCATCGCCGCAAAGGGCATCTGCGCACGGCGCCGGATGGATCGCGGGCCTAAGGTGTCAACCATTGCCCGGCCCAATCGTTTTCCGCGTCAAATCGGGCCCGGCGGTGCTGCGCCCCCAGATGCACCGCATCGATCGCCGCGACGGTGCAGCGCAAAATGGCAAAAGCGGCAGGGTCGATGTGCGGCTTATAGTCCAGCGCCCCTGCAATCGGTTGGCCAGGAGCCGGCACAGCGCCATAGCTGAGCCGTGAGGCGTCGGGCACCCGCGCCCAGATCGCGGAAACCTTGGCACCGGTCAGGATCGTGACGGTGACGGAAAGCCGGGTCTGCAAATGCGCCGCCGGGTCCCAGACATGCAATGCCGCGCGGGGACTGTGGCGCAGCGCCGCGACTTTGGCAGATCGCAAGTCGGTATGGATATCCAAGCTGCCCGCAACAGGGTCGGCCGCGCGCAGGACTACGGTGCGTTGTTCGGGCCACCCCTCGGGTGACACGGTGGCAAGGGTCGGGTGCCGGGCGGGCGCGTGCCGGTCGCCCACGCCGCGCACCAGCCGGGACCAGACCTGCGCGTACAAAGTCTCCAGTCCGGCGGCCCAGGCGTGGGGATCAGTTGTCATAGCCTGTCATCTCCAGATAGCCGACGCCGCCATGGCTGCCCGCAATCGTCACCGGCCCCTCCCAATAGGGAACCGAAGTTGCCATCCACGCATCAGGGTTCAGCGCGCTGATCGTCACATCCAACCCCCGGTCGGGCAGGCGCAGACGCCATTCGGTTGGCACTTCGTGCCCCGCGACGCTGTGGCGGGTCAGCGGGGCTGCGTCAAACGCCCCGTCAGGAAAGGCCGTCGCCGCGCCATCCGCCGCAATCCATGTGGCCGAGGTGAAATCCTCGGTCCCGCGCAGGACAAACCCCATCAGCTTGTCGCCACTGTCGAAGGACAGCGAGAACCAGTCCCACCCGCGCTGATCCTGCGCCAAGGGCTGCGACGACCACTCACGGTCCAGCCATGCCGTGCCGGTCACCGGCACCGGACCTGTCGGCAGGGTCAGGGTTCCCGACACCTGAAGGAACGGTTGTGAATAGTAATGACTGGCCTGCCCCGCCGCAGACTTGACGGAATATCCGTCCTGGCCATGCAGCACCAATGGCCCCATGGCCGTCAACTGCACGTCATAGGCAAAGTCAGGGCCCGTGGCGGTCAGTCGCATGTCGTTGAAATCCGGACCCTGCATCACCCAGTCATCGATCCACGCCGAGAACGGGGCGGCAGTCACTCCGGCCTGTCCAATCCCGCCCCGCGCCAGCCGTTCGGTCACGTGATGCGCCGTCGGAGTCGTCACGGCGGCATGGCCCATCCAAAGTTGCGGCGTGTCCCAGCCCTGCCCGTCGCGGGGGGCGAGGGCAGATCGGAACAGCGTCCATTGCAGGCCATAAGGCGTGCCATCCGGGCCGGTCAGGTTGGCCGTCAGGTACCACCACTCGATGCGGTAGTCGGGATGTGCGCCATGATCGGCCGGGAACTGCAAGACAGTGCCACGCTGCGGGATGGTGAAGTCTTCGGCGTCACCCCCCAAGCCGGCAAAACCCTGAGCCAGCGCCATGATGGGCAGGAAGATAAACAATAGCAACGCCTTACCGTTCATGGCGAAACACTCCCAACAGGTGCGCGGGCGGCGTGCGGGCAAGCCGCCACGCGGGCCACAGGGCTGCCAGCGCAGCGGCAAGCAGCGCCAGCCCGCCCAGACGCAGATAATCCAGCGGGAACAGATATATGGGCAAACGCCAGCCAAAGGCCTCGACATTCACGACAGCCAGCAGCGCCCAGGCCAGCGCCAGCCCCAACGGCAAAGCCAGCGCGCCGGTCAGGGCGGCCAGCACCACCGCACGGAAAAGGTCCATCGTGGCCAACCTGCGCCGTGTCAGCCCCAGCGCCCAGACCGGTGCCAGTTGTGGCAGCCGCATGGCGGCCAGGGTCAGCAGGCTCATCAGGATCGCAAAACCGGCGACGGCAAGGGTCAGGACGTTCAAGGCGGTTGTGACGACAAAGGTCCGGTCGAATACCGCCAGCGAGATGGCCTTGATTGACGCCTGATCGATCATCGCGGTGTCCGCGATCCCAAGGTCGGTGCGCAGGGTCGCGCGCAAGGTATCAACCTCGGACGGGTCCAGACGCAGCCCGAACCGCAGGGCGATGACATCGGGGAACAGGCGGCGGAACAAGGTTTCGGTCAGGATCACCTGCCCGACCGGATTGCCATAGTCGCCATAGATGCCCAGAACCGGCAGCACCACACCGGGAGCCACCGTCACCGCGTCCCCCAGATCCAGACCGGCGCGGCGGTAAAGCTGCTCGTTCACCAGGACCCCTTCGCCCTGCGCCAACGCGTCCCATAGACCCGGTACGGTGCGCAGGAACTGCCAATTGTCGCGATAGGTCGCGTGATCGCGCGCGCCGAACAGTTCGGCCGGAAGGCCCGCCACCTTCAACTCGACCGACAGGATGGGCAGAACGGCATCCACACGGCCGTCAACCAGCCCGGTGATCGCCTCGGCCTGCGCTGCATCCGTCGCACGGACATACAATTCAGACGCCAGCCGCTGGTCCAGAAACCCGGTGAAGGTCAGTCGGAACGAGGACACCATGGTCGACACCCCGACATTCGCCGCCATCGCCAGCAACAGCGCCATCAGCGCCAGCGACAGGCCCGGCACCTGTTGCCGCGTGTCGGCCCAGAACCACTGCGCCACCGGCCCGCGCGCATAGGCTTGCCCCCAACGCAGCACCAGCGTCAGGATCGGCGGCAAGGCCAATGCACCCCCGATCAGCAGCGCTCCCAGCATGGCAAACCCTGCCAGCAATCCCTGCCCCCACAGCGCAATCCCTGCCGCCAGGGCCAGCAGCAAGGCCGACACCAGCCCACTGCCTTGCCGGTACAGCATCCACGCCTGCGGCTGGGCACTGGCCAGCAGTGGCATCCGCGCCAACGACCACAAGGCTCCCGCCGCCGCCAATCCGGTCCCCCCCATGGCAACCGCCAGCCCCGACACCCACCATACGGGACGCAGCGCCAACTGCCCCGACACATCGGCCCCGTACAGCCCGCGCAACGTGGCCGCCACGTCCGGCAACAGCGCCGCCGCCACGACATACCCCATCGCGACGCCGATCACCCCTCCCATCAGGGCCAAGGCGACAAGCTCCGCCATCATCAACGCAACCAAGCGCCGCAGCGGCACCCCCAAGGCCCGCAGCGTGCGCACCATCGCCCTCCGCTGCTCGAACGCCAGCCCGATTGCGCCATGCACAATGAACAGACCCACCGCAAAGGACAGCAGGCCAAAAGCGGTCAGGTTCAGGTGGAAGCTGTCGGTCAGCCGGGCCACGTCGCTGCCACCCTGCGGCGCGATTTGCACAAGGTCAGGCGCGATCTGCGCCAAAGGACGCAGGTTCAACGGCTGCTCCGGTGCCACCAGCAGGCGGTCGATCTGGCCCGCGCGGCCCAGCAGGCGCTGAGCCACGCCGATATCTGTGATGGCGGTATTGGGGGCAATGTCTGGGGCGATGACGCCTTGCGCTGCGGTCTGGGGCAGTTTGGCAAGCGTGTCCTCGCGCGCGAAGATCTGGCCTGCGCCAGTCAGAAACGCGCCAAGGTCGCCCCCGGCGGTCACGGGGCCGATGCCCCTCGGCGCGGTCAGCGGGTCTATGCCAACGATCCGCACCGGGCCCAGATCCCCCTCGATCACCGGCGAGACGTTCCAACCCGCCCTGCGCAACGCGATATAGGTTTGCTGCGGGATTGGTGTGCCGTTGAGAGCGGTGATCTGGGCAAGATTGCCCTCACCCAGTGTGGCGGCGGCGGCGTCATAACTGGCCCGCGCCTCGGCATTGATCGCCTGAACGCCGGACCACAAAGCCGTGCCCAAAGCCAGCCCCGCCAAAAGCGTGAACAGCTGCAACGGATTGCGCCGCCAATGGCCGATCAGCGCCGACAGGATGGCGCGCGTCACGACAACTGCCCGGCGCGCAGATGCAACCGCCGCCCCAACCGCGCCGCCAGACGTTCGGAATGGGTGACAAGGATCAACCCCGCCCGGGTTTCTGCAACCAGTTCGCACATCAGGGCGAATACGGTGTCGGCAGTTGTCTCGTCCAGGTTTCCGGTCGGCTCATCGGCCAGCACCAACTTTGGCCGTGGGGCAAGGGTCCGCGCGATGGCCACCCGCTGTTGTTGCCCGCCCGACAACTGCTCGGGGTATTTCTGCAGATGATCCTCCAGCCCCAGCCGCTGCGCCAAGGCTTGCGCAAACACCGCGTCAAACTGCCCCGCAAGCCGCGCCTGAAACGCGATGTTGGCAGCGACGGTCAGCGAGGGGATCAGGTTGAATTGCTGAAAGATCACCCCAACCGTGCCACGCCGCAGCGCCGCCCGGCCCACATCGTCCAACGGTGTCAGGTCGGTGCCGTTGATCGCCACCACACCACCATCCGCCGTATCCAGCCCGCCGATCAGATGCAGAAGCGTGCTTTTGCCCGACCCGGACTCGCCCGTCAGCGCCAGCATCTCACCCGCACCCATATCGAACGACACCCCCCGCAACACCGGGGCGTCGGAGCCTGGATAGGTCTTGGTCACATCGCGCAGGCTCAGCAGCATTTGTATTCCTTTGGATCATATTTAGTCTGAAGTGGTCGTCGGAAAAGTCTTCGGGGTGCGATTCCAAGAGGGGCCGCGGCAGTCAGCGGGGCTATCCGTCGATCGGGTGGTTGAAGGGGCTGGTTGAGGTGCGCGGGATCACGACAACCTGGTTCGTCCGGCGGTGTCTGATGGCGATATCGGGGCAGATTGAAGGGGGGTTCCCACGCGTCTGTACTTTTATTTGCTGTGTTTAAACAATGGTTTACGCGAATCAGTCAACAGGATTTCAACTTTCGTTCGCGCAACGCCGGCGGCGTGCCGTGTCGCGGTTGCAGATCACCGCATCCGTCGCAGATATGTTTTTTGCGCGAAAGGGTCCAGACAAACCACCGCGATGCAACGGCGCGAACCACTGAGCGGGGGGCCGGGGGGGGGGGGGGGTTGACCTGACCCTGCACCGAGGTGCAGGGGCGGGGCGGCGATCCGCGTCACACGCGATGTGGCACCGCACTCCGTCAGGGGCGCCTGACGGAGTTGCCGCTGTCGATGATGCGGGTGATCAGATCGGCAACGCCCTGATGCATATCCGAGTTACCATCCTTGCCAACCGCGTTGCGATGAGTCTCGGCCGCGTCGCGCAGGACGCCGACGATTTCACCCTCTGGTAAAATGTTGTGATCGTTTATCGCCAGCATCAGCGCCTCGCAGATGGTGAGGGCGGCGACGCCGGAATATTCGTTCTGATTGGGCATGAGATGTTCTGCTTTTCTGTGTGAATGGCGATGAGAACACGCCTAATACCTGTATGGAACGATCATTGCCGAAATTGGATGAGAATGGACTGATGGAAATCAGCGTTTCATGTATAAGGGTCATGTATAGTTTGATGAAGCGTCTTAAAGTGATCCATGCAGAATCCTGAGACCAGCCCCTTCGCGCGGAAGCTTTCGTCTTTTGTGGCGCTGAGCACGGCTGAGCATGTGAATATCGCCAACATGCACAAACGCCGCCGCAGTTTCGTGGCGGGGCGCGATCTGGTGCATCAGGGGCAGACGGATCAGATCTCCTATATTCTGGCCGAGGGCTGGGTCAGTTCCTATAAATTGCTGCGGGACGGATCGCGGCAGATCGTGGATTTTCAGATCCCGGGCGATTTTCTGGGGCTGCGCAGCGTTCTGTTGCATACGTCCGACCACAGCATCGAACCGATAACGGATATCGAGGTGTCCGAAGTTTCGCTGGTCGATCTGATCGAGTCGTTTTCACGGCTGCCACGGCTGGCCGTAGCCGTGCTGTGGGCGGTGTCGCGGGATGAGGCGATGGTGGTCGAGCATCTGGTAGGCATCGGGCGGCGGGACGCGGCAGAGCGGACGGCGCATTTTTTGCTGGAACTGGCGGCGCGGCTGGTTTTGGTGGGGATGGGCACCAAAAAGGGCTACGATTGCCCCCTGTCGCAATATCTGCTGGCCGATGCGCTGGGTCTGTCGGCGGTGCATGTCAACCGCGTGCTGCGGCAGTTGCGCGAGGATGATCTGATGACGTTTCGCGACGGTCATGTGACCATCCATGATTACAAGGCGCTGGCCAAGCTGGCGGATTTTGATCCGGCCTATTTGGACCATGCAGGGCCGTTGTTGAAATAGACGGGGCAACCAGGGCAGTTTGTGCGGATCAGGCAAGCCCGTGGAACAGAATGGGGGTGGTGTGATGACCGATCTGAATGACATCTCTGGCCTTGCGGCGCTGACGATCTGCGAATCGCTGCTGTTGGCCCTGAATGACCACAATTTGCTGACCGAGGCTGAAATTGCCGGGGTGTTGCGAACTGCGGCGGAGGCGCGCTCCGACGCGAGCGATCAGGATTTGGCGGCGCTGCCGCAGATCATGAAACCGATCTGCGGCACATGGCCGATGAAAACCCCTGTGGTAAGACGCCCAAGGGTCAAAAGCCAAACCTGAGGCCAGGCGTTTTCTGTGTCGGGTTTCGATGTGACATCACGTTGACACCTTACACTGCCTCAGAGGACTCCCAGCTTGTCAAGCGCGGCGCGCTGGCTGGTTGGCTTGCGGCCCGTGCCATAGCCCATCGAACTTGCTACCAGCAGGCTGAACAGCTGGTTCACATAGGTTTCGGCTGCGGATGATTGGGTCGTGAAAAGGCCTGCGGCAGTGTCGAAATCGTTGGTTTTGGCCGGATCGGTCATCAGGTTGGCGTGCGTTGATGTGCTATCGGCCATGGCGGTCCCTGTCAGGGCGTTATCCGTCATGCTGGCACCCGGCGCGGCGGCGCGTGCCATTTCGTTGGCAAGCTGGGTCAGATTGTCACGCAGGCTGGCCAGATCAGCCAGAATCGCCTCGTAGTCCTCGACCGAGGAGGCATCGTCGAAGGCGGCGGCGGTCACAGACTTGGTGTCCATAGGTGTGGCTC
>JBBQGU010000024.1:0-20199 GCA_038323315.1 Rhodobacterales bacterium
GGGACAAATGTGGTTTGTAGCAGCTCGCGGTCATGTCACCACAATGGCGGGTGGACCCGAGGAGATGTAACCGATGATGGCTGCCTCTGGGTCGGATTGGCGCAGGCGGGTCAACAGGAACCCGACAAGATCGGCAGGCACCACCGCCAGCAGGCCACCGCCGGTTTGCGGGTCATAGAGCAGGGGTGAGGGTTGGCCCGTCACCCGGCCCACCAATGCGGCGCGGTTGGCGGCGGCGATGCTGGAGGCAAAACCTGCGGCGGCAAGCTCGGCAGCACCCGGTAGAAACGGAATTTGCGTGGCCTGCAGGATAGCGCCGCATCCAGACGTCTGCAAAACCTCGATCAGATGGCCAAGCAGGCCAAAGCCCGTGACGTCGGTCATGGCGCGGGCATGGGGCGCGAGCGTGGCTGAAGCCTCGCCCTGGGATTGAGTCATGCTGGCAAAGGCTATGGCCACAGCTTCGCCCATCAGCAGAGGGCCGGACAGTTGGGCCATCGCCATTTCGGCGGCCAAGATAGTGCCGGAACCCAGAGGCTTGGTCAGCAGGATGGCGTCACCGGGGCGCGCACCCGACTTGGTGATGGGGCGGCGCGACAGTCCGGTGACGGTGAAGCCGATGGTCAGTTCTGATCCGATGGCCGTATGACCGCCGACGATATCGGCTCCGGCAGCGGCAAAGACTTTGGCCGCTTCGTCCAAAACTTCCGCGATCATCCGGCTTTGCAGGTCGGGAGACAGCCGTGGCAGGGTGATTTGCGACAGGGCGGCCTGCGGTTGTGCGCCCATGGCCCAGATGTCGCCCAAGGCATGCACAGCGGTGATGCGCGCCATCAGGCGCGGGTCGCAAGTGAAGCTACGCAGGTGGTCCGTGGTGATGACCTGCACATCCGCTCCGTGACGCAGCAGCGCGGCGTCATCGCCCGCGCCCGCGATCACATCGGCGCGGGTCGGACGGGGCAGAGCCGACAGGCTTTCGGCGAGGCGCGAGAAGCCCACTTTGGCGCCGCAGCCCCCGCAAAGCGGCTTTTCCGCCAAAGCCTCTGCCAGTGCCGGGATCACGGGTTTGGCGGGTTGAGGCTGTGGCATCGCAGGGAATACGCCTAACTTGGCCATGAATTTGGCGTCGATGCGGTCTTTGATGCGCCACAGCCATTGCCCCCCTGTTTGAAGGCCCCATTTGTCGGCAAGCGCGCGCCGGTCGCCCAGCGATATCAGTTTCAGATAGTCTTTCTGGGGGTGGAACTGCCGCAGCGGTGTTTCGGTCAGGGTCGCGCGCAGATTGTGCAGCAGGACAGGGGCCGCGCGAACGGCAAAAACTCCGGCCTTAGGGCGGGGGGCGTGGGACAGGTCGGCGCAGTCCCCGGCGGCAAAGATCGCGGGGTCGGAGGATTGCAGCGTCGGGCCTACGGTGATGAAGCCGTCCTTCAGGGTCAGGCCGGTGGTGTTCAGCCAGTCCTGCGGGCGAGCGCCCGCCACGGTCAGGGTGAAGTCTGACGGCAGGGTGGTGTCCTGCAGTGTCACATGGGTCGCGTCGGCGCGTGCAGCGCAGGCATTCAGGATCAGCGTGATACCAGCCTTGGTCAGGGCGGCCATCAGCGCCCGGCGTGCCCTGGGCGAGAGGCCGGGAAGCGGCTCGGCCCCAGATTGAAGAATGGTGACATGGGGGGTGCGGCCTGTCGAACGCAGGCGGTGGGCCGAGGCGAGTGCAAGTTCGACCCCGCCAACTCCGCCGCCGATGATGACCAGCTTGGGGGCGGTCGGGGCATGGGTCACGAACGCCTCCCACGCGGCGGCATAGGGGCCGAGGGGTTTTGCAGAAACGGTGTGGGCGGCAAAGCCGGGCAGTTCGGGCAGGTCAGAGGTGATGCCGATGTCGATGCTGGCGATGTCGTAAGGCAATGGCGGTCGGCCAGCAAGATGGACGGTCTGGGCCGTGCGGTCGATGGTGGTGGCGCGGTCCAGAATCACGCGGGCACCGGCAAATCGGGCGAGGCGGATCAGATCGATCATGATCGCAGCACGTGTGTAATGACCGGCTATCAGACCGGGCAACATGCCGGTGTAGGGCGTCACCGGGTCCGGATTGATCAGCGTCAGGCGCACACCCGGCAGCGGATTCATCGCCCACATGCGCACGACAAGGGCATGGGTATGACCGCCGCCGATCAGGACGATGTCTTTGACTAAAGGGGTGGTCGGGTCCTGCATGGGGTTGGCCTTTGCTTGCGGGCCGGACCCTAGCCAAATGGGGCGACAAAGGTAAGGGGGACGGCGCGGGTTCGACAGATGCGTGTTCTGCGGTCGCTCCGGCGACATGCCGGGTGCTGCCGTGGCGCCCGGTTGCGGGGGCAAACCGGGGTATTGCCCATCTGACCTTTGGCCGGGATGGGGCCGTCTGGGCATCGGAGTTTGAAACGAACAGTGTTGGCGTGATTGGCTGCGCTGTGGTCGCCCAGCTGAAAGCGCCGTGTGGGTAATGGACGATCCGGGGACAGGTCAAGATTTGGGACAGGTCTACGGGAGCGGCGCACCGCGACCGTTTTATCGGGCCGAGGTGCAGACGCGCAACCCAGGAAGGTGTAGATGGAGGGATTGTTGCATTTGGACTGTGGCACGGGGTAGATTTGCAGGATGAGCCAGCGGCCGCGTATTCAGGTGACCCAGACCCAGAGGCTGCAGCTTAATCTTGGGCTGCATGCTTCGATCCGGATTTTGCGGGCGGATGCGGCGCAACTGGCGCGCTATCTGGAAGAGCAGGCCGCCGAGAATTCGCATCTGAAGCTGGATCCGCCGCCTTTGCCTTTGCCCGGCGAGTGGTTGCCGCGCTGGTCGCAGGTTTTTGTACTGGGTGGTGTCGAGGCAGACCGGGCCGGGCCCGGGCCCAGTCTGATGGCGCATGTGTTGGCCGCGATTGATCGGCGGATCAAAGGTGTCGCGGAGCGGCGCATTGCGCTGGCTTTGGCCGAGGCGCTGGAGCCGTCGGGTTGGTTGGGCACGTCCTTGGCCAAGATCGCCGCGAATCTGGGGGTCACGACACCGGCGGTCGAGGTGGTGTTGCTGCAGTTGCAGGAGATAGAGCCGGTGGGGCTGTTCGCGCGGGATCTGGCGGAGTGTCTGCGGCTGCAGGCGCAGGAAGAGGGCAGTTATGACGCGGTGATGGCGCAGGTTCTGGACCGGCTGGACCTGTTGGCGGTGGGCAATATGACGGCGCTGGCGGCGCGGATCGGGGTGGGCGAACGCGAGATCGCGTTGCGATTTCGACTGATAAGGGCGATGAACCCCAAGCCCGGCACCGAGTTTGACGCGCTGGCCGTGGCGCATCCTCGTGAGCCGGATCTGTTGGCCAAGCGGTTGAGCAGTGGCGGGTGGGAAGTGGCGCTGAACCGGTCAAGCCTGCCCGCCTTGCGGATCGACGAGGGCGCTGTCGGTGGGAACCTGGGAGAGGCGCGCGCCGTACAGCGCATGGTCGAGGCACGCAACAGCACCTTGCTGCGCGTCGGGCATGCGGTGTTGCAGCGTCAGGCGCAGGCCCTGGAGATGGGGGCCGGGGCGCTGGTGCCGATGACGATGGCCGAGGTCGCAGAAGCTGTTGGCCTGCACGAAAGCTCGGTCAGCCGGGTGGTTGCCGGAACATCGGTCGATACGCCGCATGGCATGTGGTGGCTACGGCTGCTGTTCAGTCAGGGCTTGGGGGTGGATCGGGTGTCCGGGGCCGCACTGCGTGACCGGCTGGCGCGGCTGGTAGCAGAGGAACCCCGATCGTCACCGCTGTCGGATGAGGCACTGTCTGCGGCGTTGAGCACTGCGGGGGCCTCGGTCGCGCGGCGCACGGTGGCGAAGTATCGATCGATGTTGGGCATCGCCCCTGCGCATCGTCGGCGGTTGCAATCCTAGGCGCCCGGGGAGGTTCACACCCCCCCGCAACTTTGCCAGTGGGCAAAGGTGCCGCCCCCGTGGGATATTTGTGGGTGCCGGCGTCCGCTGGATTGTTTTGCGACGGGTGACAGTGGGCATGGGCTGGGTTATGCTTGCCGGCGAATGACCCGGAACCGGGCGGCGGATCAGGTGAACATGCATGGCCGATGTGGAAGAGAAGCGTCGGTCAGGCGGGTGGCGTGACCGATGGGCGATGTGGCGGGCCTTGAAAGCTGCGCAGGCACTGGGATTCGCCTTGCAGCCCGAGCCACGGACCATTGGCCTGCATGCGCGCGGCAAGCAGATGCTCGCGGGGAAATTTGTTTCGGCCGGGGTGATGGTGGAACGGCCCGGGTTAGCGATCTGGGATGTGGATTTCGCCGACCCCGCCTCGGCTGTCGAGGCGCATGGCTTTGCTTGGTTGGATGATCTGGCGGCGGTGGGGGATTCGGTTGCGCGCATCCGGGCGCAGGACTGGTTGGCACTGTGGATCGAACGTTATGGTCAGGGGCGCGGGCCGGGATGGTCGGCGGATCTGATCGGGCGGCGCTTGATCCGATTGATCAACCACGCGTTGATGTTGGTTCAGGGCGCGCCGGAGGGGTTGGGTGCGGCCTATTTTCACAGCCTGTCGGCGCAAACGGTGTTTTTGGCGAAACGCTGGCAGGGCGCGGCACCGGGATTGCCGCGATTCGAGGCTTTGACCGGGATCATCTCGGCAGGGCTCGCGCTGGACGGGATGCAGGCGCATGTGGGGCCGGCCTTGGCCGCCTTGGCGCGCGATTGTGTGGCAGAGATCGACATCGAAGGTGGCATTCCGACCCGCAACCCTGAGGAATTGCTGAAGGTGTTCACGTTGTTGACCTGGGCCGCGCAGGCGCTGGCAGAGGCCGGGCAGATTGCGCCGCCAGACCATATGGCGGCGATGGAGCGTATTGCGCCGACTTTGCGGTCGCTGCGGCACGCTGATGGCGGTCTCGCCAGGTTTCACGGCGGCGGGCGGGGGGCGGAGGGGCGGTTGGACTCGGCACTGGCCAATGCCGGGGTCAAGGCCGCGCCATCGACTGGGATGGCGATGGGGTTCGTGCGGCTGTCGGGGGGGTGGACTTCGGGAATCCTGGATGCGGCGGCACCGCCGGGTGGCGCTGCGGGGCGGCGGGCCCATGCCTCGACCAATGCATTCGAGCTGACCTCGGGGCGCAGGCCTGTGATCGTGTCCTGCGGATCAGGTCTGCCCTTTGGGCCGGAATGGCGGCTGGCGGGGCGAGCGACCGCGTCGCATTCGACACTGGAGGTGGAGGGCTTTTCTTCGTCACGGTTGGGGCCGAACCCCGAGGGCGAGATGGCTGAGCGGGCCGAGATCAGCGGATTGAGGGTGTTTCCCGGTGAGAATGGCGCCGGCGTGCATGTGTCGCACAACGGCTGGGCGCGGACCCATGGCATGAGCCATGTGCGTGACCTGATGCTGACCAATGACGGGCGGCATCTGACCGGCGTCGACAAGCTGGCCGCGATCAGCACCCCCGAAAAGCGGCGGTTCGAAAAGCTGATGATCGACGGTCGGTTGAAGGGCTTCAACTTTGCCGTGCGGTTCCATGTGCATCCTGATGTGGAGGCGCGGCTGGACCTTGGCGGCACCGCAGTTTCGCTAGCCTTGAAAAGCGGCGAAATCTGGGTGTTTCGGCAGGTGGGTCACATCAAGATGATGCTGGAGCCGTCTATTTATCTGGAAAAGGCCCGTTTGCGCCCCCGGCAGACCGTGCAGATCGTGTTGGCGGCGCGGGCCTTGGATTTTGAATCCGAGGTGGTCTGGACCTTGGCGAAGGCGCAGGATACTCCGCTTGCCATTAGGGATCTGGAACGCGAAGATGTTGCGGGGCAGATCTGAGCCAGCAGGTGGGGATACCGCATGACAAATCTGGTGCCTGTGGGCCGCGCGCTAATCTCGGTTTCCGATAAATCCGGGCTGATCGATCTGGCGCGGTTTCTGGCGGCTGGCGGGGTCGAGCTGATCTCGACCGGCGGGACATCCATCATGCTGCGGGCGGCGGGGTTGAAGGTGCGCGATGTGTCCGACGTGACCGGGTTCCCCGAGATGATGGATGGGCGGGTCAAGACGCTGCATCCCAACATTCATGGCGCCTTGCTGGCGCTGCGGGATGACGATGAGCATCTGGTGGCGATGGCCGTGCATGGGATCGAGCCGATCGATTTGCTGATCAGCAATCTGTACCCCTTTGTCGAGACGGTAGCCAAAGGTGGCGATGCGGCGGCCTGTATCGAAAACATAGATATCGGCGGCCCAGCGATGATCCGGGCCAGCGCCAAGAACCACCGCTTCGTGGCAGTTGTGACAGATCCCGGCGACTATACCGGGTTGATCGAGCAGTTGCAGGCGCATGATGGGGCTACCACGCTGGCGTTTCGGCAGCGGCTGGCTTTGGCCGCGTTCAGCCGGACGGCGTTCTATGACACGGCGGTGTCGGGGTGGATGGCGGGACAGTTCAAGCAACCGTTTCCAAAGCAGCGGGCCTTTGCGGGGACCTTGGCGCAAAGCCTGCGCTACGGCGAGAACCCGCATCAGGCGGCGGCCTTTTACCGCGATGGCATCCGGCGTGAGGGCGTGGCCACGGCGCATCAATGGCAAGGCAAGGAACTGTCCTATAACAACATCAACGATACGGATGCCGCGTTCGAGTTGGTGGCGGAGTTTGTGGACGCGCCGACCTGTGCGATCATCAAGCATGCCAATCCTTGTGGGGTCGGTACGGGTCTGACCCAGTGCGAGGCCTATTTGCGGGCCTACGCGTGTGACCAGACCAGCGCATTTGGCGGGATCGTAGCGCTGAACCAGCCGCTGGATGCCGAGACGGCGGAGGAGATCGTCAAGATTTTTACCGAGGTGGTGATTGCCCCCGGCGCGTCCGAAGCGGCGCGACGGGTGTTTGCAGGCAAGAAGAATTTGCGGTTATTGACGACGCAGGCCTTGCCGGACCCTCGGTCGCCCGGATTGGCGTATAAGCAGGTGGCGGGTGGGTTTCTGGTGCAGGACCGGGATTATGCCGGGTTGCCCGCGTCTGACCTGCGGGTGGTGACCAAGCTGCAGCCGACGGACAAACAGATGGCAGATATGATGTTTGCATGGAAGGTCGCCAAGCATGTGAAATCGAATGCGATTGTCTATGTCAGGGATGGTGCGACGGTCGGTGTGGGGGCGGGGCAGATGAGCCGAGTGGACTCGACACGAATCGCAGCGCGGAAGGCTGCGGATATGGCGCAGGTCTTGGGGTTGGAGGTTTTGCCGACGGTTGGATCGGTTGTGGCATCGGATGCATTCTTCCCTTTTCCGGATGGGTTGCTGGCAGCGGCAGAGGCTGGGGTGGTTGCGGTCATTCAGCCAGGCGGCTCGATGAACGACGATCAGGTGATTGCAGCGGCGGACGAGGCAGGGTTGGCCATGGTGTTTACCGGGCAGCGGCATTTCCGGCATTGATGTTGGTGGACTTTTCAAACGCGCAGACAAGTTTGCCGGCCGGCACCGTCGTCAACCCCCGTGGAGTATTTGGGCAGGAATGAAGCGAAGTTTTAGTCAAACTGTCAAAGCTTGGGGTGTGCTGCCGGTGGTTGCGGCTGTGACTTTGGTGCTGGATCAGGCCAGTAAGATCGCGGTTGTGTTTTGGCTGGACCTGGAACACCGGATCGAGATGGATGTGTTTCCCCCCTATCTGGTATTTCGCATGGCGTGGAATGATGGCGTGAACTTCGGGTTGCTGGGTGGTCAGCCGGACATCATGCGTTGGGTGCTGGTTGCATTGGCGTTGGCGATTTCGGCCTGGGTGGTAATATGGGTTCGGCGCGAGAAGGGTGGTCTGTGGTCTCAGGTTGCTGCAGGACTGCTGGTTGGGGGTGCGATTGGCAATGTCATCGACCGGATCGCATATGGCGCGGTGGCGGATTTTCTGAACATGTCCTGTTGCGGGATCGACAATCCATTTGCGTTTAACGTCGCGGATGTGGCGGTGTTTGCTGGCGCTATCGGGTTGGTTCTGCTTTCTGGCGGCCCCACGCCCAAGGCCCCCAAGCGCAGAAAGACCCCGTGACGGGGTGGAAGGTTTGGGGTAAGACAAGCCAAAGTGGCCTCACGCTATTATGAAGAACGGGCCAGACAGGCCCTATGGGGTCTACAGCAGGGGTTGGGGCAGGCATGCAGACGGTAAGGTGGGGTCTGGCGGTGGCAAGCACTTTGCTGTTGCTGCTGACGGCTTGCGGCAATGCCGACCGCGAGCCGCGCTTGATGAACTTGCGCACCAGTGCAGATGGACCGGATGAGTTTGCCATCGTACCGCCGAAGCCTCTGGCGAACCCTGCCGACCTGACAGCCCTGCCGGAACCTACGCCGGGCGGCAGCAACCTGACCGATCCGAACCCCCAGGCCGATGCCATCGTCGCCTTGGGCGGCCGCGTTCCTGCGGCGGCGGGGGGCATTCCAACTTTCGATGCCGCCATGACCAGCTATGCGGCGCGGCGGGGTCGATCGACGGATATTCGCACAACCCTGGCCGTCGAGGATTTGCAGTTTCGGCAATCGAATCGGGGGCGATTGTTGGAACGGGTGTTCCGGATCACGACCTATTACCAAGTTTACGCCGAGTTTGCCCTGAGCGCCTATGACGAATTGGCGCGTTGGCGGGCGGCTGGTGTGGCAACGCCTTCGGCTCCGCCACCAAATCCCTGATACACCCGGACGCCATTATCCCCACGGCCCGTCACTTCTGCGTGGCTTGGGCTTGCCTTGGGGCCGCGCTGGCGTAGGTTTGCGGTCAGGCAATTTGGGGGATCGCGATGCGATTGGGTTTAGGTATAGCGGCGCTGGTGGCGGTTCTGGCGGGGCCCGTGTCGGCCGAGACGGTCAGCACCTTCAAGCTGGACAACGGCATGGATGTGGTGGTCATCGAGGATCACCGCGCGCCGGTCGTGGTGCATATGGTGTGGTACAGGATTGGTTCTGCGGATGAGAGTCCTGGGCACAGCGGAATTGCACATTTTCTGGAGCATCTGATGTTTCAGGGCACCAAGACGGTTGCCCCCGGCGATCTGTCCAAGATCGTGGCGGCACAGGGTGGCAGCGACAACGCCTTTACCTCGCTGGATTATACCGCTTATTTTCAGCGGGTTGCCGCTGACCGGCTAGACATGATGATGACGCTGGAAAGCGACCGGATGCGCAACCTGAACCTGACCGAAGACGATGTTACGACCGAGCGCAAGGTCATTCTGGACGAGCGCAACCAGCGGACGGACAGCGCCCCCGCAGCCCTGTTGACCGAGCAGATGAGCGCCGCGCAATATCTGAACCACCCCTACGGCACACCGATCATCGGTTGGCGGCATGAGATCGAGCAGTTGTCACGGGCTGACGCCTTGGAATTTTATCAAGCAAATTACGCCCCCAACAATGCAATTCTGGTCGTGGCTGGTGATGTGAAGCCCGAAGATGTGCTGGCCATGGCCAAGGTGCAGTACGGTCAGGTACCGCCGTCCGACAAGATCAAGCCGCGCATTCGCCCAACCGAGCCACCTCAGCTGTCTGAGCGGCGTCTGGTGCTGGCCGACGAAAGGGTGGCGCAGCCTTATGTCATCCGCACCTACCTCGCCCCCGAGCGGAACCCGGGCGATCAGCGCAAGGCAGCCGCGTTGAAGTTGTTGGCCGAGCTGCTGGGCGGGAACCCGACGACCTCGGTCTTTGCCCGCGCTTTGCAGTTCGACACGCAGAAAGCGGTTTACACGGCGGCGTTCTATGACGGGCTGTCGCTGGACCCGGATACTTTTGGCATGGTGATCGTGCCACCGCCGGGCAATGGTTTGGCCGACGCCGAACAGGCAATGGATGACGTGGTGACGAAATTCCTGAAGGATGGGGTAAACCCACAAGATTTTGCGCGGATCAAGGCGCAGGTTCGGGCCGCCGAAATCTACGGCCGCGATGATGTGCAGGGCCAGGCGCGCCAGTATGGCGCGGCATTGGCCATCGGGTTGAGCGTCAAGGATGTGCAGGATTGGCCCGACATTCTGCAATCGGTCACGGCAGAAGAAGTGATGGCCGCAGCGCAAGAGGTTCTGAACCGCGATAACGCCGTGACGGGCTATTTGACCACCGAGGAGGCTGCACAATGAAACGAGTCCTTATCGCAATCGCCGCGATGTTTTTTGCCCTGCCTGCCGTGGCCGAAATCAAGATTCAACAGATTACCTCTCCCGGCGGCATCAAGGCCTGGTTGGTCGAGGAGCATGGGATACCGTTTACCGCGCTGGAAATCCGCTTTCTGGGCGGCACCTCGCTGGACCGGCCCGGCAAGCGCGGCGAGGTCAATCTGATGACCGCCCTGATCGAGGAGGGTGCGGGTGATCTGGACAGTCAGGGTTTTGCGACCGCGCGCGACGGGCTGGCGGCAGCGTTTCATTTCCGGTCTGATCTGGACGGCGTTGGCGTCTCGGCGCAATTCCTCACAGAAAACCGCGACGAGGCAATAGATTTGTTGCATCTGGCGCTGACCGAGCCGCGTTTTGACCTGGACGCGGTGGAACGGGTGCGGGTGCAGATTCTGGCGGGGCTTGCCAGTGATGCCAAGGACCCTGATGCGATTGGCGGCAACATCCTGCGGGCGCGAGCCTATGGCGATCACCCCTATGGTACCACCGGCGATGGGACCGAGGCCAGTGTGGCGGCCCTGACGCGGGACGATATGGTGGCAGCGTTTGACGGCGTGATTGCGCGGGACCGGATCTTTGTGGCAGCGGCGGGCGACATTTCGGCGGCGGATCTGGGTGTGATGCTGGACAAGTTGCTGGGCGACCTGCCGACGACAGGGGCGGCGCAGCCCGGTCAGGTCGCGGTGATGACCAAGGGCGGGTTGGTGCAGCAAAGTTTTCCGGGGCCGCAAAGCACCATCAGCTTCTATCAGGGCGGTATCAAGTTCGACGACCCGGACTACTTTGCCGCATCCGTCTTGAACGAGATTTTGGGGGGGAACGGGTTCTCCTCGCGCCTCATGGATCAGGTTCGGGAACAGCGTGGCCTGACCTATGGTATCGGCACCGGTCTGGCCGCCTATGACCATGCCGAAATGTGGTCGGGGCAACTTGCGACCGCCAACGACAAGGCAGCCGAGGCCATACAGGTGATCCGTGATGTCTGGGCGGATATGGCGTCGAATGGCGTAACGCAAAAGGAATTGGACGATACAAAGACCTACATGACCGGCGCCTATCCGCTGCGGTTTGACGGCAACGGCACGATTGCGAGCATTCTGGTGGGGATGCAGATCCTGGGGCTGCCCGTCGATTACCCCGCCAAGCGTAATGCTCGGGTCTCGGCGGTGACGATGGAGGATGTCAAACGGGTTTCGGCGCGGTTGCTGACGCCGGAAAATCTGTTCTTTGTGGTCGTCGGCGATGCGGTGGGTCTGACACCGACAGAATGAGGAAGCTGCCGCAATTGGATATTTAGGCTGGAAAGAAAGGGGGGGCGACGAATCTGTGGCCCTCGTTTGATTGGAGTGCTACAGGTGGGGGTATGACCATTTTTGACCCCCAGATAGGCGAGACCCGTCCGGTGATACGGGCATTGGATGAAGCGGCGATCAATCGGATTGCGGCGGGTGAGGTCGTGGAGCGACCAGCTTCGGCGGTCAAGGAATTGGTCGAGAATGCCCTGGATGCTGGTGCGCGGCGGATATCCGTAAATTATGCGGCGGGTGGGAAGGTCTTGATCCGGGTCACAGATGATGGCTGTGGCATGACCGCCGAGGATTTACCACTGGCCGTAGCGCGGCATGCGACGTCCAAGATTGATGGCAGTGATTTGTTGAATATTCGGTCCTTCGGGTTCCGGGGAGAGGCTTTGGCCTCGTTGGGCGCTGTGGGGCGGCTGGTCTTGACCTCGCGGGTCGAGGGGGGCGAGGGGGTTTGTCTGACGGTCGCAGGCGGGCGGATAGCTTCGGTGCGGCCTGCTGCGGCAACGCGCGGGACAGTGGTGGAATTGCGCGACCTGTTTTATGCGACGCCCGCGCGGTTGAAGTTTCTGCGCAGCGACCGGGCCGAGGCAGGGGCGATCAGTGAGGTGGTGCGGCGGTTGGCGATGGCGGAGCCGCACGTGGGTTTTGTGCTGTCGGAGGTGGCCGAGGGTGAGGCACCGCGTGTGATCTTGCGCGTCGATGCCGAGAATGGTGATTTTTTTGACGCGTTGCAGGGGCGGTTGATGCGCCTATTGGGGGCCGAATTTACGGGCAACGCATTGCGGATTGATGTGGAACGCGAAGGGCTCAGGCTGGCGGGCTATGCCGCGCTGCCGACCTATTCGCGGGGGTCGTCGGTCCAGCAGTTTGTCTTTGTGAATGGGCGGCCCGTGTTGGACCGAATGTTGCTGGGTGCGCTGCGAGTGGCTTATTTTGATTTCCTGAGCCGCGATCGGCATCCGGCCGCGGTGTTGAACCTGATCTGTGATCCGGAACGGGTGGATGTGAACGTGCATCCGGCCAAGTCGGAGGTGAGGTTTCGGGAGACCGAGGCGGTGCGGTCGTTGATCATCACGGGACTTCGGACTGCTTTGTCGGGGGCAGGGCATCGGGCTTCGTCTACCGTGGCGGATGCGACGTTGGCAGCGTTTCGGCCGGAGGGTTTGGGGCCGAGGGTTTATCAAATGGACCGACCTTCGCAGAAAGCTTTGGGGCGGGGGTTGGCGTTTCAGGCGCCTGACTCGGTCATGGGGTTCGCGGAGGCTCCGGGGGCGCGGGTTGAGCAGGTGTTTGCGGCGGAGGCAGGGCCATTGGGGGCGGCGCGTGCGCAAGTGCATGAGAATTATATCATCGCGCAGACCGCGACGGGGATCGTGATCGTCGATCAACATGCGGCGCATGAGCGGTTGGTTTACGAGCGGATGAAGCGGGAGTTGACAGAGAGCGGCGTAAAGGCTCAGGCCCTGTTGATCCCTGAAATCGTTGAACTTTCGCCTGGTGATGCGGCGAGGGTGCTGGAGGTGGCCGGGGAATTGGCGCGGCTTGGAATGGGGGTTGAGGCGTTTGGTGGTGGGGCTGTGGCGGTCAGGGAGACTCCGGCGATTTTGGGGGTCGTGTCTGCAGCAGCACTGCTTCGGGATGTGTTGGATGAGTTGGCGGATTTGGGTCAGTCGCAGTCTGTGCAGGTGAAGATGGAGGCGATCTTGAGCCGGATGGCCTGCCATGGCGCGGTCAGATCCGGGCGGCAGATGCGGGCCGAGGAGATGAACGCCTTGTTGCGCGAGATGGAATCGACGCCGCATTCGGGCCAGTGCAATCATGGGCGGCCGACCTATGTCGAGTTGAAACTGGCCGATATCGAGCGACTGTTCGGACGGCGATGATCGGGCTTTTCGGGATCGGTTATCGTTGAAATTGGGGTGGCTGGCGCAGATGGTGGAGTGGCAGTTTGGATTTTGCAGAACTGGCGGCAGAGCCTTTGGGTACGGTCAGGACCCTGATATGATCAGGCATATGAAAGCCAATGATTTCAAGGTGATGCCTTGGGCCAATGGGCGCGGGCAGACAGTGGAGATGTGGCGCGAAGACCGGGATGGAGTGCTGCTGCGGCGATTGAGCCGGGCGGTAGTGGTGGAGGACGGCGAGTTTAGTCTGTTTGCCGGGATGGATCGGAATCTGACGGTCATCGACGGGCCGGGATTTGATCTGGTGGGTGCCGAGCGGATAACGGCGCAGTTTTTGCAACCTGTGGAATTTGCAGGGGATGTGGCGGTCAGGGCCGAGGGGGTCAGCGTGCCGTCGGAAGATTTCAATGTCATGGTTCGGCGGGGTTCGGTCCGGGCCGAGGTGCATGTTCTGGAGGCAGGACGGGTGACAGGGGCGGTGTTTGCGCTGGGGCCAGTGCAGGTCGGCGAGATGCGGATGGCGCGGTATGAGTTGGTCGTGTGTGATGAGGACGTGGAGTTTGTTGGGCTGGCGGTGGTGGTGGGTTGGCATTGGACGTAAGGGCTTGGGGTCGCTCGCTCAACGAGCGAAATTTCTGCGAAATTTCAAAGTATATCTCGTCTATATCTCGTCTGTATTTCACCTACATTTCGTCTGAACGAAACCACCACCTGGGGGCGTTAACGATTTGGCCAAATCGGGGTCAAGGCGCGGGTTCAGCGCATTCGGGACAGCAGGTCGAGTGAGGGATTGCCGTCAGGCGTCAGGCCTTGGCTTTGTTGGAAGCCTGCAATGGCGGAGCGGGTTTTGGGGCCGAACACGCCGTCGGTGCCGCCGGTGTCGTAGCCCATCCGCGTCAGACGCTTTTGCATGTCGATGCGGTCTTTTTGGCGCAGGCCGGAGGGATCGGGCGGGAAGGCGGCTTTCAAGGTGCCACCGCCGTTGATGCGGTCGGACAGGTGGCCGACGCCGATCACGTATTTCTGGGCGGCGTTGTAGCGGGTGATCACGGTGTAGTTGCTGAACACCAGAAAGGCCGGGCCGGTGGCATCGTCTGGTGGGATCACAGCGCCTGCGCCGTGGTCGGTCAGGCGCGCGCCGCCTGCCTTGCGGAGTCCCAGATCGGCCCAGTCAGCAGTGCTGCGGCGGCGCATTTTGGCCGCCAGCGCGCGGTCGAAACCGCGGGGCAGTTGCACCTCGTATCCCCAGGGTTGGCCATAGCTCCAGCCCGATTTGGCGAGGTAATGCGCGGCGGAGGCGAGGGCGTCGGTGGGGTCATCGGACCAGATGTCGCGGCGGCCATCGCCTCGGAAGTCGACGGCAAAGGCGGCATAGGTCGTTGGGATAAACTGGGTGTGGCCCATGGCACCGGCCCAGCCGCCGATCATGCTTTGCGGGGCGATATCGCCATTTTGCAGGATTTTCAGGGCGGCGATCAACTGGCTTTCAAAAAACTCACCACGGCGGCCCTCGTAGGCGAGGGTGGCGAGGGCGGAAATGGTGGGCACTGTGCCGCGCTTGGTGCCGTAGAAACTTTCGACGCCCCAAACTGCGGTTACGACATGCGGCTCGACCCCATAGGCGGATTCGATCTGGGTCAGCAGGCGGCGGTGCTTTTGCAGGGCGGCGCGACCGGACTTTATGCGCTCGTCCGAGCCGGTGATGGCCAGATAATCCTCGAGCGTGCGGGTAAACTCGGCCTGATTGCGGTCTTTGTCGATTACACCAGGCAGAAAACCGGCGTTGTCGAAGGCGGCGTTGAGGGTGCCGCCCGAGATGCCCTTTTTGGCCGCGCGGTTGCGGAAATTGGCGACCCAGTCGTCAAAGCCGGCATCGGGCAGCGCGGGGAAATCGTTTGGGGCCGTCTTGGCGAAGGCGGGCAGCGCCAAAGAGGCGGCGAGGCCAGAGAGCAGGGTACGGCGGGTCAGGTGCATCTTTATCCCAATGCTGAAACGTTGCTGTCAGGGTACCGCATTCCCCCCCGGATACAATCGACACGTCGGCTTTCGGCGCCTCTCTGCCTTGTGAGGCAGGTCGGGGCTTCTGCAGGGGCAATGGGGTGATTATATTGCGCCCATGAAAAAGCGTATCGCCGTACTGGCCCCGATTGTCGCCCTGTTGCTGTCGCTGCCCTTGCAGGCCAAGGAGGTGCCTTTGGATGTCCTGTCGGGCTATTTGAACAGCCTGACCAGTTTTCAGGCGGGTTTCGTGCAGGTCAATGCGGACGGTTCGAAATCCAAGGGCGTGATCTATGTCCAAAGGCCGGGGCGGGCGCGGTTTGAATATGCGGCACCGAACAAGAATCTGGTGATTGCGGCGGCAGGACAGGTCGTGATCTTTGACGCCAAATCCAACGAACCGCCCGAGCAATACCCGCTGTCGCGCACGCCGTTGAACCTGATCCTTGCGCGGTCGGTCAATTTGGCCACCGCCAAGATGGTTGTGGGGCATGGCGAGGTGGGCGGTGCGACCATCGTGCGTGCGCAGGACCCCAAGCACCCCGAATATGGCACGATCGATCTGGTGTTCAGCGCAGACCCTGTGGCGCTGACCAAATGGATCATCACCGATGACATCGGCAACCAGACCTCGGTCACCCTGAGCGAGCTGGAGGTGGGCAAGGGCTTTGGCGCCAGCCTGTTCTCGATGGAGGTCGAGATGGCCAAGCGCGGCAGGTGACTACTTGCCGCACTGGGCCAGTTGGGCGCGATAGCGGACAGCGCGTGCGCCAACCTGATCGGCGATGGTGACCAGCCAGCCCTTGGCATTGTAGCTGCCCTTGGCGAAACCGTTGCGCCCCTCGTGATAGGCCAAGTACTGATTCTCGGCGTCGGTGCGCGCGATTCCCAGCATGTTGGTGCTGTCATTCATGTACCAGCCCATGAAATCTGTTGCGTCGCGGATATTGTCACGCCGCGCAGTGCGGCGGTTCTGGTCGCGCTGGTATTCTTCCCACGTGCCATCCAGCGCCTGGCTATAGCCATAGGCCGAACTTTGCCGGCCCATCGGGATGACCCCCAGCGCATAGCGATGCGGCGTGCGGGCGTTGCCGATGAATTTGCTTTCCTGGTACAGCGTCGCCATCTGGACCGAGACGGGGATGCCCCATTTGCGTTCCGTCGCCAGCATTGCGGTATGATATGCCGGACGCTGCCGCACGATCGAGCAGGCGTCGTCCAGGTTTTTCGGCGCCGAAAAGTTGCCACCTCCACAAGAGGCGAGAAGCAACAACAGGATCGACGCACGGAGAAGTCTGCTCATTTGCCCCTCATGCGTTTATTTTTTTGAAACATTACGGGATTAATTCAGAAAGGGGAACTGCCAAGCGGGACTGCGAAAGTCACATTTCTGCCAGTGTGGGCGCATTACATCGGCGAAAAGACGCCGGACTGTGGGGTCTGACCGCACAGACTGTTTCCCTTATGCATCACCACATTGATTTACAAACCATGCCTGACAGGAATATGAGGGTGACAAGGGAGCATGTCATGATGCTGAAAACGGCCGCGAAATATCATATCGGTCAGATCGTGCGGCATCGCAAGCATCCGTTTCGCGGGGTGGTGTTCGACGTGGACGCCATGTTTTCGAACACCGAGGAATGGTATCAGAACATTCCCGAAGACGCCCGCCCCTCGCGAAATCAGCCGTTTTACCATCTGCTGGCCGAAAATGATCAAAGCTATTACGTGGCTTATGTGTCCGAGCAGAACCTGGTGCCGGATGAGACGGGCGAGCCGGTCAGCCATCCCGATCTGCCCGACCTGTTCGGTGATTTCGAGGATGGCCGCTATCCGCTGCAATTTCAGTTGAACTGAGCCTTAGATGCTTACCGATCGGTAACATCTGTAGCTTAGCCTGTGGTCAATGACGCAGTGCAAAGAGGTAGCAGATGAAATTGGAAAGCCAACACCGAGGCGAGATGATCGTCATTCGGGTCTTGGATGACCGCATTGACGCGGCTGGCGCCATCCAATTCAAGGAACGGATGCGCGAATTGATCGCCGAGCCCAGTGACCGCCTCGTGTTGGACATGTCGAATGTCGGGTTTCTGGATTCGTCGGGGCTTGGGGCGGTCGTCTCGGTCATGAAGGTGCTGGGGCCGGTCCGGCGGTTGGAATTGTCCGGGCTGACCCCGACGGTCGAAAAGGTGTTTCGCCTGACCCGGATGGATTCGGTGTTCATCATCCACAAAACGCTGCCCGAGGAATGGCGCAATGCTGGCTGAAGAGGAACTTTGTTTTTCCCAATCGGTCGACCCGCCGGACACCGTGCGTTTCATGTTGCCGTCGGACGCGATCTCGATCCGCGAGGGGTTGGTGGGTTTGTTTGCCCTTGACCTGATGGAGCCACTGACAGCGGAAAGCCTGAGTGCTGCGCAGATCGTTTTGGCCGAGGCTTTGAACAATGTCGTTGAACATGCCTATGCGCAATATCCCGGCAAGATCGAGATCTGGGTGACAAGGCGCGAAAGTTACCTGTTCATCCGCATTATGGATGACGGTCTGGCCATGCCGGGGGGTGATTTGCCGTGTGGCAAACCCGGCTGGCCCGAAGATCTGCCAGAGGGGGGATTCGGATGGTCGTTGATTCGCAACCTGTCGCATGACCTGACCTATGCGCGGGACGGCAAGCGGAACCTGCTGAGCCTTTGCATCAGCGTAGACTATCAGGGCTAGAACGCCGGCCTGTTTCCATTTTTCAGGAATGGACACGATACCGCCCGATTTCCTGCCAAAAACCGCCCCGCTGGAACGTCAGAGTACAGGAGTAGCTGCATAGCTTCCCTCGGCGCTGCGGATCATAGCCCCCACCCAGTTCGTGGCGCCGAGGTACCAACCTGTTGATGGGTCCGGCTTGCAAGACCGGGGCTTGGAAAACCCGACTATCCCCCCTAGGGTTGCACCCGAAGAGGAGTTTTCCATGCGCGATTTCCAGACACCGGGCAGGTCCGCCACCTATGCCAGCAATGGCATGTGTGCGACCTCGCACCCATTGGCCGCCAAAACGGCCATCGACATCCTGCAAGCCGGGGGCAATGCCGTGGACGCGGCGATCGCGGGCGCGGTTCTGCTGGGCATTTGCGAACCGCAAATGACTGGCATAGGCGGCGATTGCTTTGTGCTGGTCAAACCGGCGGGATCGGAGGAGGTGTTCACGCTGAACGGCTCGGGCCGGGCGGCGGCTGGGGTGTCGGCGGCGGCACTGCGGGCCGATCAGCACATGGCTGTGCCACCGCGTGGCGTGCATCCGGTGACGCTGCCAGGGGCGGTGGATGCGTTTTGCACGTTGTCATCTGATTGGGGCAGGCTGGGGCTTGACCGGGTGCTGGCCCCCGCGATCCATTATGCCGATGAGGGCGTTCCGGTGGCGCCTCGCGTCGCTTTTGACTGGGCGGATGATGCGGAATTTCTGACCGGGGATGCTCGCAAGTACCTGTTGCTGGACGGCAACGCGCCAAAAGCTGGTCAGGTCTTTCGCGCGCCGGGTCAGGCCGAGGTGCTGCGCCGCATTGCCGCACAGGGCCGTGCGGGGTTCTATGAGGGTGAGGTGGCGGAGGATTTCATAGGCTCGCTGCAGGCGATGGGCGGTTGTCATACGTTGGAGGATCTGGCCGCGACCCGTTGCACTTATGGCACGCCGGTCAGTGGCGACTACAAGGGGCGGACGCTGATGGAGCATCCGCCGAATGGGCAGGGGGCTACGGCGATCCTGCTGTTGAACATCCTGAAGCATTTTGATCTGGCCGCGATGGAGCCCTTTGGCACCCTGCGCGCGCATATCGAGGCCGAGGCGACCAAGCTGGCCTATGACGCCCGCAACCGTTTCATCGCGGAACATGCGCCGCGTCTGGACCATATGTTGTCGGCTGACACGGCGGCGCGGTTGGCGGCCTTGATCGACCCAAAGCGTTCCATGGCGGCGGCGGCACCTGTGACCGAGGCGGTACACAGGGACACCATCTATATCACCGTGGTCGACCGTGACAGGATGGCGGTTTCGCTGATCTATTCGATCTATTTCGGCTTTGGCGCGGGTCTGACCTCGGCAAAATTCGGGATCAACTATCAGAACCGGGGGGCAGGATTTACGCTGACCGAGGGGCATCCGAACGAGATGTCCGGGGGCAAACGCCCGATGCACACGATAATTCCGGCGATGCTGGCGCAGAATGGCCGGGTGACGATGCCGTTTGGCGTGATGGGCGGGGCCTATCAGCCGACGGGCCATGCACGGTTCATCAGCAATATGGTCGATTACGGCATGGATCAGCAGACGGCGGTCGACGGGCCGCGCTGCTTTTATGGCTCGGTGGGTGGCGTCGATGCGATGTATGTCGAGCGGGGCTATTCCGGCGCGGTGCGGGCCGAGTTGGCCGCAATGGGCCATCCGGTGCAGGTTGCGGTCGAGCCACTGGGCGGCGCGCAGAACATCGCGATCGACGATAGTGGCATTCTGATCGGCGCATCGGACCCGCGCAAAGATGGCTGCGCTTTGGGATATTGATATGAACTATGAAGCGATCACTGCCGCGATCCGGTCGCTGACCCACGGCGAGACGGATGCCGTGGCGCTGATGGCAACTGTGGTATGCGAGATTCACCACGCGCATCCCTTTGCCGACTGGACCGGGTTTTATCGTGTGGTCGGGCCGGCATTGCTGAAGATCGGGCCGTATCAGGGGGGGCATGGCTGTCTGGTCATCCCTTTTGCCCGCGGGGTTTGTGGGGCCTGTGCGCGGACGGGGCAGGTGCAGAATGTGCCGGATGTCGAGGCTTTTGCGGGCCATATCGCCTGTGCCGCCTCGACCCGGTCGGAACTG